>JANXRU010000252.1 GCA_025356715.1 Bacteroidota bacterium | reverse complement strand
AAATCACCTTACTGAAATTACAATTCAGGTTACCGAGTCGACCATTCAGGTTGCCAAAAAAATAATTCAGCTTACCGAGTTGACAAATCACCTTACTGAAATAACAATTCAGCTTACCGAGTCGACCATTCATTTTCTCTTAGGAGCGTGTGCTAAAGGTATAATATCCATAGCTAGCATAGTCATATCTATAGCTAAGCGTATCTCAGCTTATGCTAATGGATCGTATCTATAGCTAGCATAATCGTAGCTATAGCTAAAGGTATCTTAGCATGTGCTAAAGGAATAATATCCATAGCTAGCATAGTCATATTTATAGCTAAAGGAGTTTTAGCATGTGCTAAAGGTATAATATCTATAGCTAGCATGGTCATATCTATAGTTAATGACCTCCAACATTAAGTGGCAGTATTTTTATACTCGCTCTGTGTTTATGGTACCTGAAAATTAATAGTTGCATTTACTGTTGTAGTTGATAAAGCTCCCAGTGTAAAAGGCGTATTAGCAGCACTAAACCAATCTCCAGTATTAATTATTCCATTACCATCATTGTCATACAAAGCATAAGCATAATAAGTACCTGGATGCATGTAATTAAAGGTAAAATCCAAATCGTTAGAGGCTAATAATACATAACGAGATCTGTTTTTTAAATTTAAAGTTACTCCACTAAATAATGGTTGAGTAGAAACTACCAAAAATACTTTATGACTCGCAATAGGCGAATAAGAAGTCGAATGAGCATAAGTAACCGTTGTTTGTCCTAAATAAGGTTGAGCCGTTTCTGGATATGGGTCCCCAGCTGGTACGCCGGAAGTTGCATAATAAATGCTTTCTGTTTGACCAACAAAGGTTGAGGTAAAATCTTTTGTTAATGATTTAACAGGAAAATTGAAATTATTAACAGAGGCTTGGCAGGAAGTAGAATCTTGGAGTTTAGCTAACCACAACATGTGTGGAGTAGAGGAGGATTGTGTGTTGTATTTGTTTGTGTAAGATTTTATAATTAAGCTGTCATTTTTTAATACCACTTCGGTATACGCTCTTGATTTGCCTTTTAATATTTCCGAAAAACGGTAATAAGATTGAGTACCAGTTTCCGAAACACTATCTGCTAAAAAGTAAGAAACGCGCTCCATCCCTACAAATGAACCACCATTTCTAAAGGCTACTCTATATTCATTATTATATTTTGCAATAAAAAACGACATAAAAATGTCATTTAACGTATCTAATTCATTTTTTGCAGAAATTTGATTTTCTGATATCGGCCTAAAATCAACTATCCATTCCGGATAATTTCCTAAACCAGTAGTAGAGTTTACAGGCCCGTTCCAAATTCCTTTTAGTTTTGATAAAACACCAAAACCCACCGTATTAGCCAAACTAGGCCCTGCTACTCCTGTGGTAGCAACAGGAGGGTCGGTTACAGTTGCTTGTTTATCTTTACAGGAAGTTGTAATAAGAATGAGAACTACTAAAGAAGGAAGAATTACTTTCATGGGATGTAATTTAAATATTATAAAAATACAATATTATTACAAATTAATCCTGAAATAGTAATAAATAGAACTAGTATAACAACTACTTTCTTCTTTCGTAAATTTTGTTTTTAGCTAATCCTAATTTGTTAAAAAAATGGGAAAAGGATACACCAAGTACGCCCATACCGTAAGTAGCACTGCGTTTAAAATTAATAGAACTCGCTTCTGGAAAATATTTGGTAGGACAAGTAATTTCTGCTATTTGAAAATCAGCATAAAAAATTTGAGAAATCATTTGATTGTCAAATACAAAATCATCTGAGTTTGCTTGGTAATTAATGGTTTCTAAAATATCTCTATTAAAAGCACGATAACCAGTATGGTATTCGCTTAATTTTTGATTAATTAAAATATTTTGAGTTAAAGTCAACATTCTATTGAAAATGTATTTATACATTGGCATTCCTCCTTTTAAAGCGCCTTTGCCTAATATACGAGAGCCAAACACTGCTGGATATAAGTCATTAGCTATTAAATAACTCATACTTTGTATCAATTTTGGAGTGTATTGATAGTCAGGATGTAACATAATAACAATATCAGCGCCTAAAGCCAAAGCTTTGTCGTAACATGTTTTTTGATTACCACCATAACCCTTGTTTTTTTCATGACGGATAATGTGTTTAATACCTAATTGAGCTCCAACTTCAGTGGTATTGTCTTTACTATGGTCATCTACTAAAACAACATCATCTACTATATCAAAAGGAATTTCGTCGTAAGTTCTTTTTAAAGTAAGTGCCGCATTATATGCCGGTAACACTACCACTATTTTTTTGCCATTAATCATATCTTACAAAAATAACAAAGTTTCATTAATTATACCATTAATGATATAAAATTGATTTAAATAAACGAAATAATATTTTATGTAAACGATGAATAAAAATAGGTGCATAACCTAAGTTATGGAACTGTTTTTTGAAGATGTATAAATGATAAAGGATGAGTTTATTGAACTAATTTTTATATTATTAACGGTATTAGATAAAATGATTAAGAAATATACTTTAAATTTAGCTTTTCATTTGTGAAATTTAAAACCCTACATATCTATTTACTAAAGGCTTATTTACCGCCTTTTTTTCTAACTTTATTCATTGGCAATTTTGTGTTTTTTTTAATTCATGTATTTACTTATATGGATGATATTATTGGTAAGGGGATGAGTAATTGGGTACTTGCTCAGTTTTTTGGCTATTCTTTTATTTCTTTTATTCCAGCTTCTTTGCCATTAGCTGTTCTTCTTTCATCCATTATGTGTTTTGGGAATTTGGCTGAAAATTATGAGCTTGCTGCCATGAAATCCTGTGGATTGTCACTTTTTAAAATTATCCGTCCAATTTTTCTTTTCATTTTATTTCTTGCAGGTTTTGCGTTTGTCTTTAATAATTTTACATTACCTAGCATCATGCTAAAATCATCTCGTTTGCTTTGGGATATTCGTCAATCGAAACCTACCTTAAGTATTAAAGAAGGCGTTTATTATAGCCAATTGGATGGGTATAGTATAAAAGTTGGCAAAAAAAACAAGGATGGGCAAACTCTATATAATCTTAATATTTATGATCATAGTGCAGGGTTAGGTAATAATATTCAATTATATGCCGACAGCGGTTCAATGAAAACATCCGTCGATACCAATTATTTGCAAATAAAATTAAATAGTGGAACTCGATACGAGGATGTGGTGCAAGAAGATAAAGACAAAAGAAGGCGCCCATTAATGCAATTGCTATATAAGGAGTTAAATGTAAATATTGATATGAGAGGCTTTAAAATGAAAAATACCGAAGAGGTACTATTTAAAGGCCATCACGAAATGATGGATATTTGGCAAATTAATAAAGAGATTGATACCTTTAATTTAGAAATCTCTAAAAAGCATCATAATTTAAATAATCAGTTTAAAACATTTTTCTTACCCCGAACGCTACACACAACTACAATCAATGGTAAACATTTGAATTTGGTGTCGTTTTATAACTCATTAAATAAAGATGAGTTCCGAAGAAGCGTTGAAAATGCACAAAATTTAGTTCGTAGTTCAAGTTCCTATATCGATTCCATTAACGAAGAAATCGAACGTAAAAATTATCAAAAAACAGAGTATGAATCTGGGTGGCACAAAAAAATAACCATGTCCTTTGCCTGCATCATTTTGTTTTTTGTAGGCACTTCATTAGGCGCTATTATTCGTAAAGGAGGCATGGGCTTTCCTGTGGTGGTGGCTGTGCTATTTTTCTTAATGTATTATATGATATCCATTATTTTTGAGCGATTTATTTATAAGAGCATTTATTCAGTGTTTTTTGGTATGTGGGCACCTTTGATTATTTTTTTACCAATAGCTATATTCTTAACGTATAAAGCAGCTAAAGATTCGGCCTTATTTGATATCGGTATTTATACCGAACCATTTAAAAAATTATTTAATAAAATTGGCAAACGAAATTAATAACATCAAATATAAACTACATCATAGTTTACATGGTAACTAAAATTTGATTAACCAAATATTTCCAAACTGAACGATGAAAATCCTACAATTATGCAATAAAGCTCCTTATCCCGCTAACGACGGTAGCTCTATTGCTATTTGCAATTTAGCCGAAGGCTTGGCCGATTGTGGAATAGAACTTCATTTACTACCTATTAATACTAAAAAACATTTTAAACCAAACGATAAAATTCCTTCCGAATTTATAAAAAAAACAAATTACCAATCGGTTTATAAAGATACTAATACCAGTGCTTTTGGAGCATTCTTAAATTTATTTTCTAGTCAATCGTATTTTGTAAGTCGGTTTTTTTTTAATGAATATAAATTAGCCTTAATTAAAAAATTAGAAACTACTTCCTTTGATGCGATTCAATTAGAAGGCGTTTTCATGGCAAACTACATTCCTATTATTCGTAAACACAGTAAGGCGCTAATTATACTAAGAGCCCATAATATCGAACACCAAATTTGGGAAAGACACTTACCTAATGAAAAAAAATGGCTCAAACGAATCTATTTATCCATTCAAAACAGTCGTTTAAAGTCCTTTGAACTAGCGGTATTTAATACCGTTGATGCCATTGTAACAATTACAGATGAAGATAAAAAGGGGATTCAACTCCTTGCACCTAAACAAAAAATTCATACTTGCTTAACGGGCGTAAATTTATCAACGTATAAACAAGTAACTCCTGTTTCAAAACCAAATACCGTTTTTCATTTTGCTTCTATGGATTGGTTACCTAATATTGAAGCTGTAGAATGGTTAATTAATTCTGTTTGGCAAGAAGTGCTTCATAAAATACCCACAGCTCAGTTAGTATTGGCAGGTAGAGGCATGCCCGATAAATTTAAGAAAGCTAATTTTAAAAACATCACCGTTATCGAAAACGTAGAAAATTCCGAAACGTTTTATGCCACTTATGATATTATGCTCGTGCCATTATGGTCGGGTAGTGGTTTGCGCATTAAATTAGTAGAAGGCTTAGCTTACGGTAAACCCATTATCACCACAAGCATTGGTGCCGAAGGAATTCCTTACACTAAAAACAAAGATCTATTAATTGCAGATTCCAATCAGGATTTTGTAAATGCCATCGTTTCATTATTATCAAATGCACAACAAAAACAAGAGCTACAAACAAACGCTCGTTTACTGGCCGAATCACAGTTCGATTATAAACTATTAGCCTCAGCATTAATGCTATTTTATAAACAGCTAACATCATAACCCGTATTTTAAATAATCAATTTACGTTTGCCGAGGTTTATACCGACGGCTCTTGCCATACACAACAAGGCATTGGAGCCTGGGCTTCTATAGTATTTGTTGGCGAACAAAAAATAGCCATTAGTGGTATAGAAGCTAATACAACCCATAACCGTATGGAACTATTGGCTGTTATTAATGCTGTTGAGTATATTCAAAAACATCATTTATCAGTTAAAGAAATCAATTTAGTATCAGATAGTCAATATGTGATAGGTTTGGTAGGTAGGCAATCAAAATTTATTAAAAGTAATTTTAAAACAAAAGCGGGTAACGATATTCGTAATATTGATTTGGTAAAACAATTATTAGCATTAACCAATAGCATCCCCATTAATTTTATAAAAATTAAAGCACACCAAGCAAAAACAGATATTATTAATTATAATATCGAAGTAGATAAAATTTGCCGAAAATTGGTGAGAGGCGCTGTTTCCCAAATAAAACTGGTTTAATAGCAATTTCAATTAATATATAATCCATTAACCCTTCCAAAGTTCCATACTTTGTAAGGGTTTTACAATAGATATGGAGTTGTTTTATAATTGTTGCGCTAGTTGATAGATTATAAATATATTTACTAAATAAAATAACCGCTATTGAGTAGCGCCTATACAACAAACATGTGTTGGAAAAGCGCTAAAATTAGCAGCCTTGGGCGACACAATAGAAATCGAACTCAAAATAAATTATGGCATTAATTGGACAGAAAATTGAAATTAAACTTAGCAAAATAAAAATTCTATTGGCTTTATTAGGCTCACTCACATTTGTTGGACTCGGACTTTGGCTCGTTATTAATCCGCCGACAACAAGCCACTATCATCACTATAGTCCGACAACAATACTGTTAGCTGGATACGCATCAATAATTTTCTTTGGGCTCTGTGCTTTCTTTTTTATTCGTAAATTACCTGACAATAGACCTGGACTAATAATTGACTACCTAGGCTTAAGTGACAATTCAAGTGGTGTTGCAGGCGGACAAATACTTTGGTCTGACATAATAAATATTTCAGTACTCAAAATACAAAGACAAAAGTTTATTATGTTACAGGTTAAAAACCCAGAAGAGTACATCAATAGACAGACAAATGCATTCAAAAGAAAAATGATGGAAATGAATTTCAAAATGTATGGTTCACCATTAAACATTACATCAAACGGTTTAAAAATTTCATTTGACGAACTACATAAATTAGTAGTTGACAATTATGCCGCAGCTAAACTAACAGAGAAAAAAAGCTCGAACTGCTAACATATAAGGCTTAAACGAAGTTGAGGCACGAAACTTTTTCGCCGTTTTTGGTATTATCACTCCGCCTCGGGACGTAAAGGTTTTTAATTTTTTCTTTGCAAATGGCAATAAACAGTTATCTTCGTTATTAGCTTTTCGGCAGAAAGTGTTTCAAACCGCACTAGGCAAAGCTCCAAAACGTTATTAGCAATATATAAAGACAAGAACACTATACAACTATGAAATTATTTATATTATTTCTTTACATCGCATTTACCAACTATGCATATGGGCAATCGTCAATAAAATATTTAGAACTAGCCGAAACTCATATTAAAAAATACAATATGGACTCGGCTTTAATATTTTTAAATAAGTCCATTAAAAAAGACAAAAAAAATATTGGAGCTTATGCATACCGTGCTGGCGTTCTTTTTTCATTAGGACAAGATAAAGACGCTTTAGACGATATTAATAAAGTAATTGAACTAAATCCTAATATTGACAGTCATTATAGTACAAGGGCAACAATTAGACAAAAGATCGGTGACCTA
>JANXRU010000243.1 GCA_025356715.1 Bacteroidota bacterium | reverse complement strand
GCAAGGAGCTAGTTGTTTTATAAACGCAATTAATAAAAAGTAGAAATTTTACTATTACTAATTATTCACTAAGTAATTCAATAAAACTCTTTATCGAGTCAATGGTTTGTTTAGAAATTATATCCCAATTGAATTGATTTTGTACTAAATGTAAAGAATGTTGTTTTTTAGATGCTAAAGTTTCACATGTCAATGCTTCTGTTAAAGCATCATGTAATTGGTTACTATCAAAGGGTTGTATTAGCCAACCGTTTTTATTACTTACCATAGCAGATACAGCACCTACATCCGTTGCAATAATGGCTAGTCCACTAGCCATGGCTTCTAAAATTACATTAGGAAAACCTTCGCTCCAGCTGGCACAAACCAATACATCTGATTGACGTAATAGTTCTTTTATTTTTTCACTATCTCTAATTTCTCCAAGATAATTAATAGAAGCATGTTTTAATTTTAATTCTTCAGGAATTGGCCCTATAAAATCAAATTGAAAGAATTGCTTCTCTGTTATTAATTGAGTGAGCGCTTTATTTAACTCTACAATCCCTTTTCTACGTTCGGCTCTTCCTAAAAAAACGAATTTTGTAAAGGATTCTGAATGAGATGAGATTGTATTGCTAATGAAGTCAGCTTCTACACCTGAAGGAATTTCTAGGATATGATTGGGAGGAATACCAAGTGATTTAATAATAGGAGTGATTTTTCCACCATAAGAAAAAACGACATCCGCTTGTTGGGATATTTTTTTGACAAATGGTTTTAATAAAAACTGACCTAATTTTGATTTAAATTCGGGTGCATATTGAAACATTTCATAACCATGGAAATTAACTCCAATGGGGCAACAGTTGATGTTCCCTTTTTTCTTTTCAGAAATTAATTTCCAACCGCTAAAGCCTTTTGTATATATAAAATCGTAGGTGTCTAGTTTTAATTTAATGAAGTTATAAGCTAAACATGAGTATTGATAAGATTGATAAACGTAATGTCCTGGAAACCTTATCGATGTTGGAAATTCAATAACGATAGAATTGATGTATTTCTTTTCTTCTTCTGTAAAAAACTGTAAGATGTTAACATCGTAAGTTGAATTGTTGAAATGAACTAAGTCAACTCCAATATGATTTTTTGCAAAATACTTAGCTAAATAAAAGGAATGTTTTTGCATACCACCAATCACGTATGGCGCAATCCCATCGGTTATTAAGGCAATTCGCATCAATGATTTTAATAAATACTATTTATCGTAAGGAAATTTAACGTAAGTTACTTTAAAGTAAGGCTTAAAATTGACATTAGATTTTCCTCCAATTACAACGCGTTCCAATCGGTTATCTCTTCTAATAACGGTAGCTCTATTCGGAGTAGCATTCACAAGAAAAAATCCATAATCAACAAATTTATTTGTAATTATTTGTTGCATTTGACGAGCAATGTTAAATGTGTATTGTTTATTTGTTGCGTCGTAGTTACCACCATATTTTACAAAATCACTTGCTTCCAATTGATCGATCACTAATTGTTCTACACCATCCGCACTACATGCAATTAGAGCTAAGTCTGCAGGTGAACCATAATAAGTGTTTAAGTTTGAATCATCAACTTTTACAACTAGTTCAGCACGACTAATTGATACATTTATGGAATCAGAAAAATGTTTAATGCTTGGCAAGTATATACGCACTCTTGTTCCTCCGAAACTATTTAAATAAACATTGGTATTACCTTTTATAGTATCTCCGTCTATTTGAGAGTAAAGATTTTGGGTTGCACCAGAATTATAATTATGTTCTATATGATTAAAGCGAAGCGCGTCAGAGCCTCTAAATGTAAATAATACACTTTGTCCCTTGCTACTTAAAGAGGTTCCGTTGTGGTAATAAAGTTTTACACCAGAAAATTCATCATCTAAATCAAATCGTCTTATAGCGCCACTACCAGGAGTTTCATTAGGGTTAGAAGCGGATATATAAAATCCTTTATAAGCGTTTTGAAAACCAGTATTATTTGTGAGATTAGATTCTGTTTCTAAAATATACTGAGCCATGTTGTAATCTAATGGAAGTACTAAATAAAATACCCCATTTCTTATTCTAATTTTTCCACCATAATTTACATTACTTCCTGATGTTGGAACAAATGAATTAGAATGGTAGAAAGAATCTGCACTTAACTTTGAATTTAATAATTGAACATGATAATTTAAAACCGTATTAGTATCTCCAGTAAATTGCCCAATAAATCTAATAAGCATTTCTGCAGAATCTAATACAGGATTAACTCCAAAAGAAACATTGGTTAAATTATTAGCAATAGAGTAATTAGTATAAATACTGGCGTCAGTTGATCCAAAAATAGGATCTTGCGTACTTCCTAAAAACTTATATTGGTCATTGTAACTTCTAATAGCTGTCACTTTTTGGGTATGCATAAATAAGGAAACAGAGTCGGTAATTGTTACACCTACTAAATCATTTTCGGGCTGAACATCTAAACCTAAGACGCTATTGGTATCCGTTTTTTTACATGAGAAACTAAAAGTTAATCCTACTAATATCAAAAACAATATATATAATCTATTCATTTCTTAAATTTAAAAACGCATAATTACTTAAAATTATGCGTTTATAATAGTTAATTTAATACAATTATCATTAATCTGCTAACACATTACTATCTTCAAGCACTAAATCATAAAATTCATTATAGGCATCCGCATATTCTGCCTCACCTTTGTAGTCTAAAATTGGTTTGCCTGATTTTTTAGCATATTTTACTAATTCTTCATTTGATTTTTCACTACCAAATGAAATTCCATCGGCATGGTCAATCGCTAATTTCATTAAATTAACATAAGATGCTTCTTCAATATGTTTTAAATCTTTTTTCGTAACGCCGTCAATGATAGCCTTATCAATAATTTTTTTATTTAAAACTTTTGTATATTCTTCGTCATATACCGTAAAAATAACTTTAGCCTCAGCAAATAAAGGATCTTCAGTAAATGCTTTCTTTACATATAAAGGAGTTAAACCCGTAAACCAACCATGACAGTGAATAATATCGGGAGACCAACCTAATTTTTTAACAGTTTCAATAACACCACGGTTAAAAAACACTAAACGCTCGTCATTATCATCAAAATATTTACCAGTTGCTTTGTCTGTTAATGTTGATTTTCTATGAAAATAATCATCATTATCAATAAAATAAACTTGCATACGAGCCGTTGGGATGGATGCAACTTTAATAATTAAAGGATGATCTGCGTTATTTATAACGATATTCATACCTGACAAACGAATAACTTCATGTAATTGGTGACGTCTTTCGTTAATATTGCCATACTTTGGCATAAAAGTTCTTATTTCTTTTCCTCTCTCTTGAATTGCTTGAGGAAGCCTTCTGCCAATTTTTCCGATATGGGTTTCATCTAAATAAGGAGTAATTTCTTGCGACACAAATAGAACTCGGGCTTTTCTCATACAATTTAGTTTAGGTAGGTATTAAATTTAAGAACATACAAAAGTAATAAAAAAAAAGCCATATATCAAAGTATTATTTAGCTTTGGAGCGATTTATTTACAAAAAAAGGCCATTTATGCTAATATTTCATCAAATTGTCGAAGCGAAAGAATATATATCGCTTCAAAAACTGAATAATAAGACTATAGGTTTTGTACCTACTATGGGTGCTCTACATCAAGGGCATATATCATTAATTGATGCATCAAAAAAAGTTTGCGACATAACTGTTTGCAGTATTTTTGTTAATCCTACTCAATTCAATAATGCGTCCGATTTAACGCATTATCCCCGCACACCCTCTACGGATATTCAGTTACTAAAAGATGCGGGTTGTGACGTGCTTTATATGCCAGAGGTGAAGGATATTTATCCTGAAACAGATACGCGTCAATTCGATTTTGGCTATTTAGACACTATTTTAGAGGCAGAACATCGGCCAGGCCATTACAATGGAGTAGGGCAGGTTGTTAGCATTCTGCTGGAAGGAATTAGGCCTCACAAAGCCTTTTTTGGAAGTAAAGATTACCAGCAAGTGATGGTTGTTAAATCATTAGTGAAACAATTAAAATTGGATGTAGATATTATATCTTGTCCTATTTTGCGCGAAGAAGATGGTTTGGCAATGAGTTCAAGAAACATGCTATTAACATCTGAAGAACGAAAAACAGCAACATTGGTTCCTAAGTTAATGCAACAAGCAAAGGCTTTAGTTATAGAACAAGGTATATTAGCAGCGAAGGCATTTGTAACGAATGAAATTTCGAAAGTATCTATTATGAAATTGGATTATTATGAAGTATGTCATACTGAAACTTTAGAGCCATTAACTCAACTAAAGCCTAATCAAGAAGCTATTTCTTTAATTGCGGTGTTTGTTGGTAACATTCGATTAATTGACAATTGGATGATAGATTAGTTTAAACTAAAATATTATTTTTGAATTCTTTAAAAATGATGTTTTCGACTTCGCTCGAAAATAACAAACTAAACAACACGTAAAAACTATTGCCGATATGAAACCTGAAGATTTTTTTAAAAACGTTATTTCTCATAGTAAAGAATATGGATTTATTTTTCCAAGTTCCGAAATTTATGATGGGCTAAGTGCAGTTTACGACTATGGACAAATGGGAGTGGAGCTTAAAAAAAATATCCGTGATTATTGGTGGGAAGCCATGGTGCAAATGCATGAAAATATTGTTGGTTTAGATGCTTCTATATTTATGCATCCAACTACTTGGAAAGCAAGCGGTCATGTAGATGCTTTTAACGATCCGTTGATTGATAATAAAGACAGTAAGAAACGCTACAGAGCAGACGTACTAATTGAAGAGCACGTTGCTAAAATTGAAGATAAAATAAATAAAGAAGTTGAAAAAGCGGC
>JANXRU010000215.1 GCA_025356715.1 Bacteroidota bacterium | reverse complement strand
TTGAATCATTCTGGCGATACAAGTGTTTTAAACCCAAGAGGTGAAATCATAAATTCAATAACGGCAAATAGCGACAAAACAGAAACAATTCTCTTATCAACTTCATACTTAAGTGATTTTAGAAAAGTATTTCCAGTAATGCTGGATAGCGACGACTATGAAATAAAATAAACAAAAAAGCCACATAGGAACTACCTATGTGGCTTTTTTGAAGTGCCTTTAATTATCTAATAATTTGTAGAAAACCTTGGTAAACTTTAGGTGTTGCATCTGGCACATTTAATATAAAGAAATAAGTGCCATCCGTGTGTCCGCCACCATTCCAATCATTTTTATACATGTCCTGTTCAAATACTTTTTTACCCCATCTATTAAATATACTTAACGTATTAGTATTAAATACTTCTAAGTTTTTGAACTTTAAAAAATCATTTACACCATCTCCATTTGGCGTAATCACATTAGGAATAATAAGAACAGCGTCTACAACATAAAACACGGTCATTGTATCATTACATCCATTTGAACCCGTAACTGATAAAGTAATTGGAAAAGTTCCGGCGCCAGTATACGCATATGTTGGGTCAGTAACCGATGATGTTCCGCCATCACCAAAAGACCATGAACTACTAGTGATTGAACCAGTTGCAATAGTAGAGGTATTAGTAAATGTAATAACCTGTCCTGGAGTAACAGGAGATGCAGGGCTTGCAACAAAATTTGCTACAGGTATCACATCATTTACAACCGTAATTACATTTGATGCAACGCATCCTTTTGCATCAGTAATTGTTACCGTTGTAGTTCCTACTGAACAAACTGTAATTGTAGATGAAGGAAGTGTTGAACTTGTCCAACTATAAGTTATTGGGGCAAAAGATGAAGTTCCAACTGCATTTAAAGTCGTACAATCACCTGGACAAAGAATTAAATCAGGAGATGATAAAGAAACACTGGGCGTTGATTTTAACGTAGAAACAGTTCCAGTACCCATACATAAATTTTGATCTGTAACTAAAACAGTATATGTTCCAACTGTGCCTGTAGAGGCTGTTGAAGCAGAACCTAATGAGGCAGGGCTCCATGAATAAAAATAAGCAGCCAATCCTCCTGTAACAGTCGTTGTTAAAGAGGCAACATTCCCATTACAAAACACAACAGGTGTGTTTGACAATGCAACTGTAGGATTCGTAGCAGCAACAACATTACAAATATTAGAGATGCTACTAATACATCCATTTGCATCTGTCACTTGTAGCGTTAATGTTGTTGAAGCATTAATTGTTAAAGATGATGCGTGAGAGCCAGTGCTCCAAGTATAGGTATAAGCTCCAGCAGGAACAATAGATGATGCTGCAACTAAAGCGCTAGATCCTGAACACATTCCCACAGTTGGGGGTAATGTTACGGTTGGGGTTGGATTAATAGTAACATTTATTGAGCTAGTTGCAACACAGCTACTTGCTGCTACAGTTACACTATAAACCCCTCCTGTTGTTACTGTTGTTGTTTGGGTTGTTTCGCCAGTTGACCAACTATAACTTGTAGCTCCTGAAATAGAAGCTGTTAAGGTTGTTGTTCCTACTCCACAAATTGACAATGGATTAGCTGCTATTGAAACAGTTGGTGTACCCGATGTGATTGTAAAAGTTGTAGAACCTTTACAACCATTAACATCCGTAACCGTAACCGTTTTGACTCCGCTTGTTAATGCGGCCATTGGTGTATTAATAGATGGTGTTGTCCAAGTATAGGTTGAATATGCCGCCATACCCGCTGTTGGCGGATTAAGCCCTATAGTTGTACTTAACGCAGGAGAGCAATAGTTTAATGGGCCAAAAATAACTGGAATTGGATTTGGAAATACCTTTACTGAATCCGATAATGACTTATAGCACCCCAATTTATTAACAGTCACAAAATATTCGCCTGTGGTATTAGCAACAACTGAGCAACCACTTGTTCCATTACTCCAATACACATTATCATAGGCGGCGCAATTAGTTAATGTTATTGTCGCTCCAGGTGTTGCACAAACTGTTCCTGAAGGCGCAATCGATAAGGTAGGCTGAGGAATAGAAATATTTTGGATTTTGATATAATAGGTTGCTGAGGCAGATAAAGGCGGAACACCATTGTCCGTTCCTGTAATCACAACGGTGTGAACGCCTGTTAATCCAATATTTGCAATTACCATCCAGGCATACGTTGTTATACCGCCTGCGGTAGAGGTTACGCCTAAAGGAACAAAATTAGCTCCTAACGTTGGGGCACTTCCTACAATTGAAACGGACTGAGTTCCTTCTGGAGC
The DNA here is from genome assembly GCA_025356715.1 of Bacteroidota bacterium. The sequence goes on along the minus strand of JANXRU010000215.1, from coordinate 12,606 downwards.
TAAAAAAGAAGTCGAGTATACTAAAGTATCGCCTAAGGCACAAATTCTAATGGTATCGCCACAAGCTGAACCACCACCAGTAGCATCTTGAATGATAGGAGGTAAATTATTATTTGAACCACAGGTATTAAAGAAATAAGATTTATAATCTAAAAAAGAAACTCCATCATTTGCGCCATAAGGCCCATCGTAGGCTGTTCCAGCTTGGTCAAAACGTGCAATTTGAATAAAATTAGTTCCATCTCCTTTGTTAACACCCACAGTTGCAGGTATTCCACCAAAACCTCCAACATTTCCAAATGGCGAAGCATCTCCTGTTGTCCATTGCATATCACCATAACAAAAGGCAACATTATTAGAATTAGGTAATAATGGATCTAATCCATCAGTAATAATTAACTGAAAATCATTTAATTTATCGTCATGACTAGCGTAATAGCCTATATTTTGCCATTTTACGATAAGGGCAGTGGGTGTTTTTTTATAATACACTAAACCACTTAAAGGACCTCGCGTATCTACATCTCCCCAAAAAGGAGCAACCATTACGAAACTTGGATCCGGAAAAGGATTTGAACTAAAAGAAGAATAAGAACTACCAAACGATACATTTCCATTGTTATTAATAAAACAAGAGGTATAGGTAGTTCCATAAAAACAAAAATTAAATCCTAATGGAATTGAAACAGAAGAACCATCATCGTTTCTATAATCTGGTGCAATTCCAGCCGCCATTGGAACAACGGTGAACGTAGGGTCAATAGGAACCATACATTGGCAAGCACCGTTGGAAGCTGTTTTTGCAGAAGACACACTAGTTCCACTTACGTTTGAAGCGGCGCCAGAAGTCCCCCCTGAGGTTTTGCTAGTTCCTGTATTTAAAATATCATACTTAGCATGTGGATCTAATTTATTGTTTTGCTTTAAAATTTGATAACTTTGCGGTGTTGTATAAATTGTTTGTGCATTCAAATAAATGCAAGAAAAAAATAACGCAAAAAATAAATTAAACTGTTTCATGTATTAAATGTTAGTAGGTTATATTAAATAGAACATTTCAAACCTATCATTTTTTTTTCATAAAACAAAACTTAACATCCTACAAATGAGTAAACTAACCCTACTATTGATTATAAGCTCTGTCTCTTTCATTCTTTACTCATTCTTTAGCAAAAAAGGTGTTCCCACGTCTTCTATACACCAATTTTCGGCAAAAACGATTGATGGAGAATTGTTTGACTTTTCTTCTCTAAAAGGCAAAAAAATTTTAGTTGTCAATACCGCTAGTAAGTGCGGTTTTACGCCACAATACAAACAATTAGAAGAACTGTACGAAAAATATAAAGATAAAAATTTTGTTATTATTGGAATGCCATGCAATCAATTTGGCGGACAAGAACCTGGCTCAAGTTCTGATATTAAAAACTTTTGTACTAAAAATTATGGTGTATCTTTTATGATGATGGAAAAAGTAAACGCGAAGGGTGATAGCATGTGTGAGCTTTACAAATGGCTTACAAGGAAAGAACTCAATGGAGTAGAAAGCAGTTCAGTCAAATGGAATTTTCAAAAATACATGATTGATGAAAATGGTTTTTTGGTGGATTACGCCTTTTCATTTAAAAAGCCCAATTGCTCAAAAATTACGAAATGGATAGAAGGAAAATAATCCCTTTATTCTGCAAAAAACTATCTTAAAACCGTTGTTGAATTTGCTTGAATAGTGGGCATAATAACAACATCATTAATATTAACGTGAGTTGGTCGAGAAGCCATCCAATAAATGGTTTCAGCTATATCCTCTGGCTTTAAAGGAACAATGTTTTCATACACTTTTTTAGCGCGCTCTGCATCGCCATCAAAACGCACCACACTAAATTCTGTTTCTACCATTCCTGGATTTATAGCCGATACTTTGATACCATGAGGCAATAAATCAATACGCATTCCCTTATTTAAGGCGTCAACCGCATGTTTGGTAGCACAATATACATTACCATTAGCGTAAACTTCTTTCCCTGCAATAGAACCAACATTAATAATGTGCCCCTTTTTATTAGCAATCATGAGGTTAGCAACATGTTTGGTGATATACAATAAACCTTTAATGTTAGTATCAATCATACGTTCCCAATGATTTAAGTTTCCATCCTGAATAGTTGATAAACCAGCTGCTAATCCAGCATTATTAACTAATACATCTATCTGTTTAAAGTTAGAAGGCAAAGAATTTATGGCGTTATTAACTTGAACTTCTTCTCTCACATCAAAGCACAAATCAATTACGTTAACTTGAAAACTACTTTCTAATTCTTTTTTAAATTCAGTCAACCGTTCTTGTCTGCGACCAGTAATAATAAGGTTGTAGCCGTGTTTAGCAAATTCTAGTGCAGTTGATCTTCCTATGCCTGAGGTAGCGCCTGTAATAAATGCAATCATAATGTTCTTTTTAACACCAACGTTAAAGTTGATAGATATGTTTAATGAAGTAAGATGTTAAATATAACACATCACTCGTGTATAAAACATAAAATGGTCAAAAATTTCCTATAAAATAAATAACTATATTTATGGTTCTCAATTTTTGAAATTGAAGATTATATAAAACAACTACTATGTCTTGCACAAGCTGCTCCACAGGGAGCGATAATACTTCATCTGGCATTCCGAAAGGATGCAACAACAACGGCTCGTGTGGAACGGGCGGCGGTTGTAATAAACTCAATGTGTTTGATTGGTTAGGAAACATGCGTTTACCTGAAGGTCAACAGCCTTGCGATGTGATGGAAATTCGTTTCAAAAATTCCCGTAAAGAATTTTACCGAAACGTTAATAATTTAACTTTAAATGTTGGCGATATTGTAGCTACCGAATCTTCCCCAGGGCATGATATTGGCGTCGTTTCAATAACTGGAGAGTTAGTTCGTTTACAATTAAAAAAGAAATCGGTTAGTTACGATAGCGTTGAAATTAAAAAAATATATCGCAAAGCCAAGCAACAAGATATTGATAAATGGCGTGAAGCACAAAAACTAGAAGTTGATACTATGTTTAAAGCACGCACATTGGCTCTTAAACTAGGCTTACAAATGAAAATTTCTGATGTAGAGTTTCAGGGCGACAAGAGTAAAGCTGTTTTTTATTATACCGCTGATGGGCGTGTCGATTTTAGAGAATTAATTAAAGTATTGGCTGAAGAATTCAGAGTAAGAATTGAAATGAAACAAATTGGTGCACGGCAAGAAGCTGCCAGACTTGGCGCTATTGGCTCTTGCGGACGAGAGTTGTGTTGTTCTACTTGGTTAAATGATTTCCGAACTGTATCAACATCAGCAGCTCGCTACCAACAACTATCATTAAACCCCTTAAAATTAGCTGGCCAATGCGGTAAACTAAAGTGTTGTTTGAATTACGAATTAGATAGTTATTTAGATGCATTGAAAGAGTTTCCGGATATTGATAACCGTCGTTTGGCTACAGAAAAAGGTTTTGCGTTTCATCAAAAGACAGATATTTTTAAACGTATTATTTGGTGGAGCTACACGAGTGAGCCTGATGTATTTGTACCACTAAGCATTTCGCGTACTAAAGAAATTTTTAAATTAAATGCCGAAAATATTAAACCTGCTGATTTATTAGAAGCTAAATTATATAAAGAATTAGCCGAAGTAAAACAACCAGATTACGAAAATGTAGTTGGACAAGATTCGTTAACACGTTTTGATACCAAAAAGAAACCACAACATAAACAAAAACACACTAATAATCGCAGGCCAAACCCCAATCAAAAAGTAGCTTCAGGTGATGCGACTTCTGGAGAAGAAAGAACCGTTAAACCACAACAGGAATCTAATCCAAATAAACCACAGCATAAAAAACCAGTTCATAATCATCCTCCAAGGCCCAATAATGTTGCCAACGAGCAAACTAAACCACAACACAAAAAACCGGTTCATAATCACCCACCAAAACCCAACCCTAACCCAGCAGGAGTAGATCAGCCAAAACCTCAACATAAAAAGCCAGTTCATAACCATAAACCAAAACCAAAAAATGATAACCCGCCTCAAGCATAACGTTTTCACGCTCGTTGTTTTTAGCGCACTGTCTTTATTAATGATAGGTTGTGGTAAAAATGTAGTGCTTAGTAAATACACAACTCTACCTGAAGAAGGTTGGAAAACAGAAAACAAATTAACGTTTGAGGTAGATGTAAAAGATAACAAACCTTACCATAATGTGTTTTTAACGGTGAGGCATGCCGACTCCTATCCTTTCAGTAATTTATTTGTGTTTTTAACAACAACGTATCCTGATGGTAAAAAATCAATAGACACCTTAGAATATATATTAGCCAACAAAAAGGGCGAATGGCAAGGGGATGGTGCTGGTGATATTTGGGATAATAAAATTCCCATTAAAAAAAATGTCATGTTTCCGGTTACTGGAAAATACACCTTTACCTTTGAACAAGGCATGCGCATGAATCCCTTACCATTAATTATGGATTTTGGAATGGTGATTGAAAAAGTGGATTAAACGTCTGGCCAGTTTCCCTCACCAATCAGAGTTTCTAATAAAACAAATTATTATAAGGGAAGCGAATAACATGAATTTCTTTAACGGCATCGTAAACTGTTTTTTTGAAATCAACTATGTTTTCTTTTTCCTGAGCGCTAATAAATAAAGGGGTTTCGTTGAGGTTGCTCATCCATGTTTTTTTCAATTCATCCAACGATAAATTTTCTTTGGTAATGGGTGTTAAATCATCCTCGTCCTTTTTGATATAAGTAAACGCATCAATTTTATTGAAAACTAAAATGGTTTTTTTATCGCCAGCGCCAATGTCAATCAAGGTTTGACGAACTACAGAAATATGATCTTCAAAATTAGGATGCGAAATATCTACTACGTGTAATAAGAGGTCTGCTTCGCGAACCTCATCCAGCGTGCTTTTAAAGCTTTCTACTAATTGCGTAGGCAGTTTTCGAATAAACCCCACTGTATCACATAACAAGAAAAATAAATTATCTATAGTTACTTTTCTAACAGTGGTGTCGAGTGTTGCAAATAATTTATTTTCGGCAAACACTTCGCTTTTACTAATTAAATTCATAATAGTTGATTTGCCAACATTGGTATAACCAACTAAAGCCACACGCACAAACTCACCACGGTTTTTACGTTGCGTAGCCATTTGTTTGTCAATGATTTTTAATTCGTCTTGTAAGGCTGCAATTCTATCGCGAGTAATTCGTCTATCTGTTTCGATTTCTTTTTCCCCTGCTCCTCCACGCGTTCCTGTACCTCCACGCTGACGCTCTAAGTGAGTCCACATGCCTGTTAAGCGTGGTAATAAATATTTCATGCGCGCTAATTCAACCTGTGTACGGGCATGTGCCGTTTGCGCACGTTGCGAAAATATTTCTAAAATTAAATTAGTTCTATCTAAAATCCGTACGCCTAATTCTTTTTCTAAATTACGTTGTTGCGATGGCGATAATTCATCATCAAAAATAACCACTGATATGTGATGTTCAATAATATATGCTTTTACATCCGATAGCTTGCCTTTACCAATAAACGTAGCTTTATCAGGACGTTCTAATTTTTGAGTAAACGTTTTTTTAGTAATAACACCGTATGTTTCTGCTAAAAACGCTAATTCATCTAAATATTCAAATGCTAAAGCTTCGTTTTGTTTTTTGTTAATCACACCAATCAACACGGCTGTTGGAGTAACTATTTCGGTAGAGTGCGTGTCTTGTTTCACTATAAATTACTTCCCTTTTAAATCAGATTCAATATAGCTTGCAACCGCCTCAATTTGTTCGAGCGATAATACGGCTTTATACGAAGCCATCGTGTTTTTACCATCTGTAATAATAGCCACAATGTTTTTATGGTCTAAAACAGAAACAGATAAATCTTTAGCACCACTTACGCCAAGCTTTCCATTGCTTCCATGACATAATGCGCATTTTTCTTCAAAAATTTCTTTGCCACTCGCAGCCGCTATTTGATGTCCAGCCTTTTCGTTTTTAGCTTTTTGGGCTAAACCAAATGCTACAATAATTAAGAAAAATGATAATGTTGCCAAGACTTTATTTTTCTTTTTATAGCCTACTACTGCTAGTGGTATAGAAGCTAGTACTAATATGATTTTAATTATTAAAAACATATTTATTTCGGGCAAGCGAGCCATTAAATAAATACCAGTCGCTAAAAAACCAAAACTGACAATCATTTCAAGCACTTTTGTTTTTTTCTTAAATTTTTCTAAAAGCTCATCTTTATCACTCAATAATAAAATGGTTTTAATTAAATAAATGAGTGTAAAAAGCACCACAAAAAGGGTGTGTGAATGAAGCATGCCTGTAGCCATAACTGTTTTAATTTTTGTTTCTCAAAATTAACAAATAATCTTTAATTAAAAGACGCAATCTGATTTTTATAAATAAGCTATAATGTTATATTTGTTTGACTAATATTCATTTTATGCAAAAAATCTTTCTTCTACTTTTTCTACTAATTTCTTCTACTGTTGTAAACGGACAAACCACCTTTCCAAGTAATGGTGCCCCTAACGAAACACACACCTTATATGCATTTACAAATTGTACGCTTCACGTAGATGCGGATGTAACCATACTTAATGCTTCTTTATTGGTGCAAGATGGTAAAGTCATTCGCTTTGGCGAAAAACTAGAAATCCCTAAAGAAGCCATTAGTATGGATTTAAAAGGAAAACATATTTACCCAGCATTTATTGATTTATATAGTGATTACGGAATGCCTGAAGCAAAAAAAACAGACTATGCGGATGCGCCAAAAAAAGGGGCTTATGGTTGGAATCAAGCTATTAAAAGCGAAGTAGAAGCGCAGAAACTATTTTTACATAATCAAGCTAAAGCCGACGAGTTACGCAAACAAGGCTTTGCAACGGTTTTAACTTCTAGTAAAGACGGCATTGTTAGAGGAAGTGGTGCTTTGGTTTTTTTAGCAAACGCAAAAGAAAACGAAAGTATTTTAAAAGATAAAGCTGCTGGTTTTTATTCATTTAATAAAGGAACTTCTCCGCAAGATTATCCAGAATCATTAATGGGGGCTGTTGCCTTACTTCGTCAAACCTATTATGACGCCGCTTGGTATAAAACAAATGAAACCAAAACAGAGTACAATATCACATTAGAAGCCTTTAATAAATTACAAGAATTACCCTCTATTTTTGAAGGTGGCGATAAATACAACGACATACGAGGCAAAAAAATTGGAGATGAATTTAAAGTAAAATACATCATTAAAGGTGGGGGTAACGAATACCAACGATTATACGATATACAAAACACCTTTTCGAAATTTATTATACCTATTAATTATCCAGAAGCTTTGGATGTAGAAGATCCTTATGATGCAGAACAAGCATCGTTAAGTGATTTGAAACATTGGGAAATGGCTCCTGTGAATTTAGCGATGCTCGAAAAAAATGCCGTTCAATTTTGCGTCACAAGTGCCGATTTAAAAAACAAATCTGATTTCTTAAAAAACTTGCGAAAGGCAATTAAATATGGTCTTTCAGAAAAAACAGCTTTAAAGGCATTAACAGCTAATCCTGCTAATTTTATTGGCATGCAAGATAAAATCGGTGCTTTAAAACAAGGGATGTATGCTAATTTTTTCATCTCGTCAACCAATATATTTGATGAAGATGCTATGATATATGAAACATGGAGTAATGGCATTAAGCATGCTTATCGCGATTTATCTATACCAGAAATTAAAGGGGCTTACAAATTAGTATTAGATAAAAATACTTATAAAATGGATGTAACAAAAGACCAGGATAATTATGGTGGGTTTGTGTATCTAAAAGACAGCGCTAAAGCTAAAATCAATTTACAATTCAAAAACAATTTAATTACGCTAAGCTTCCCTTATGATACCACATTAATTGTTCGCTTATCAGGCAACTATAACGAGTCGTTAAAAGAATTTAAAGGAACTGGCCAGTATGCAGATGGAGCATGGGCTAACTTTACCTTAATGCAGATACAAATTGCGGATACTACTAAACCAAAAAGTGTAAGCGCAAAAGATAAACCAAAATTAAATATTGGGGAAGTATATTATCCCTTTTCCGCTTATGGAGAGCCTCAACCAAACAGTGTTGGTTTTTTGAAAGATACTTGGGGGAAATTTAAAAACCGTTACGATGCCATTTTAATTAAAAACGTAACTATTTGGACAAACGAACAAGACTCTATTTTAAAAGAATCTGATGTTTATATTACAGAAGGAAGAATTGTGCGCATTGCTCCAAATATTGATGCTCCTAAATTAGCCTTTGCTAAAACCATTGATGGTAAAGGTATGCACTTAACGCCAGGTATTATTGACGAACATTCCCACATCGCGTTATTTAGTGTAAACGAAGGTGCTGATGCAAGTAGTGCAGAAGTTCGGATGAGTGATGTCATTAATCCTGATGACATCAACATTTATAGGCAGTTAGCAGGTGGTGTAACAACCGCGCAGTTACTTCACGGTTCTGCCAATCCGATTGGCGGCCAGAGCTGTCTCATAAAATTACGTTGGGGACTAAACCCTGACGAATTTAAATACGAAAAAGCAGATGGGTTTATCAAATTTGCCTTAGGAGAAAACGTTAAACACTCTAACGGTATAAATCCTGATTTAGCAAGGTTTCCACAAACGCGTATGGGTGTAGAACAATTGTATTATGATTATTTTACAAGAGCTAAGGCTTATAAAAAAGCAATGGAAAGTTTTGGAAAACTATCACCAAAAGATATTGAAAAAAATAAAATTGTTTCGCCTCGCAAAGATTTAGATTTAGACGCTATAGCTGAAATTCTTGATAACAAGCGTTTTATTACTTGCCATAGTTATGTGCAAAGCGAAGTGAATATGTTAATGCATGTAGCAGACAGTATGAAATTTAAAGTCAACACGTTTACACATATTTTAGAAGGGTATAAAGTAGCCGATAAAATGAAAGCACATGGTGCTAGTGCCTCTACTTTTGCCGATTGGTGGGCTTACAAATTAGAAGTAATGGATGCTATTCCTTATAATGCAGCGATGCTTACTAAAATAGGCGTTAACACGGCAATTAACAGCGATGATGCTGAAATGGGGAGACGCTTAAATCAAGAAGCAGCAAAATCTATAAAATACGGTGGCCTTTCGGAAGTACAGGCTTTAAAGTTAGTTACCTTAAATCCAGCTAAAATGTTGCATATTGATAATAAAGTAGGAAGTATAAAAGTTGGTAAAGTGGCAGATTTAGTGCTTTGGACAGATAACCCATTAAGCGTATATGCAAAAGTAAATACAACTATTATTGACGGACAAATTTATTTTGACGTGAATGATGATGCGAAACTCCGCACGGACATTCAGAAAGAACGCGCCCGTATAATCGCCAAATTAATTGCAGAAAAAAACAAAGGCACTAAAGTGATTAAATCAGTAGCTAAAAAACAAAACAAGTTTCATTGCGATAGCGAAGAGAGTGGTTTATAGAAGTAGTTTGAGTTAAGTTGTTGGTTTTTTGAAGAGATAATTAATCGTACAAAAAATTGTTGTCAATTTGTCCCGATAGTTGTCGGGAGAAGTCGAGAACCCTTCTTTTATTCTTTATTACTTTTTTCCTTAGTCGAAAAAAGTAATCAAAAAGGACAAGTCAAAAATATGCGCCCCGCTCCTCTGTATCTTTGAGCTTTATCATATCAATGGTTTATTTTAATCGTTTCTTCCATCTAACTGAATCGTCACATCAAGCGAAATCGAAATATAGCAATTGGGTTCTCGACTTCGCTCGAATTAACCAACTCTAGGCATGTGACTAAAAACTAAATAACTAATCGTATAAATTGTTAAAAAATAGAAGGGCATTCTCCCTGATTTTTTATATTTTTATAGCCTATTAATTTTTAATTCAAGAAAAATGAAATTTGGTGTTGTAGTATTCCCTGGCTCTAATTGCGATGAAGATATGGTATATGTTTTAAGAGACATTTTAAAACAAGAAACCATTAAGTTATGGCATAAAAATACCGACCTTGAAGGGTGTACTCATATCGTTTTACCAGGTGGCTTTTCTTATGGTGATTATTTAAGAAGTGGCGCTATCGCTCGCTTTTCTCCTATTATGACAAGCATTATGAAACATGCCGAAAATGGCGGTTTTGTATTTGGTGTATGTAACGGTTTTCAAATTTTATGCGAAAGTGGCTTATTACCTGGAGCCTTATTACACAATACCTCTCGTAAATTTATTTGCAAAAACGTATTCATTAAAGCAGAAAATAATAACACTCAATTAACTAATTCTGTTCCTGCACAAGCCCTTAAAATACCTATTGCGCATGGCGAAGGTAAATTCTTTGCAGATGCAGAAACTTTAGCTAACCTAAATAAAAATGGGCAAATATTATTTAAATACTGCGATGAAAATGGTGCTATTACTGATGATGCAAATCCTAACGGTGCTTCTGAAAACATAGCAGGTGTTTGTAATGCTACTAAAAATGTGTTTGGTATGATGCCTCACCCTGAACGTGCTGCTGATGAATTATTAGGAAACACCGACGGGAAAAGCTTATTTGAAAGCATTTTGAAGGCGGCACTTGTAAGTGCCTAAATTTTTTTACTAACTTTTACTTTCTTAATTAGAGTTCACTCAAATTACTAAATCATCAAATAAATCAATACTTTTAAACTGATTTATTTTAAGTGCAAGGTTATTATGAAAAACCAGCAATAATCTTTGTAGTAAAACTTAGCAAAGTTCTCATACGTTAGTAATTGTGCGGTAGGCGTGGACGAACGGAGCGAAATTTTTATTTTATAGTAATTAGAGCGAAGGCATTTTGTGGGCATAAAATAGAAATATGGCGTTCGTCCTTGACTTTTTTGTTTCTTTTTTCGTCAAGGAAAAAAGAAAATAATAAAAAAGAACTTTTTGAGTAAACTCTAATTAGCTCTTTTATCTATACCACATTTAAGGTATGCTTCCAGTTTTAAATAAATGCTATATTTATTAGCTTATTTATGACAACCCTCAATCATTTAAAAATTGGGCAAACCGCCACTATCATAGAATTTACGGATGAATTTTTGTCGCGTAAGTTTATCGAAATGGGTTGTATTCCAGGCGAAAAAATAAAATTAGTAACCATTGCTCCTTTCGGAGACCCTATCGCTATTGAGGTTTCTGGCTACTTACTAAGTATGCGCAAAGAAGAAGCCTCAGCCGTTATGGTTAAATTAAATCCTGAAAATAACGTAGCAAATTGCGATGTCTAAATCTAACAACATATCTGTTGCTTTATTAGGCAATCCCAATAGCGGTAAATCAACCTTGTTTAACTCCTTAACGGGCTTAAATCAAAAAACAGGCAATTACCCAGGAGTAACGGTTGACAAGAGTGTTGGCGCTTATACGTTTAATCAAACTAAATATAAAGTAACAGATTTGCCTGGCACTTATAGTTTATTTCCAAAATCAATGGATGAGGAAGTTGCTTGCAAGGCGGTAGTCAATCATTTTGATGATAAAATAGACGCGGTAGTTATTGTAGTTGATTCTTCCAATCTTAAACGGCATTTATTACTGGCAACTCAAATCATTGATTTAAAAAAACCAACCGTATTGGCTTTAAACATGATTGATGAAGCCAAAAAAAACAATATTACTATTTACACCGAAGAGTTAGAAAAATTATTGGGAATCCCTGTTGTTGCGGTTAATTCAAGAAGCAAAGAAGGAATTGAAGATTTAAAATTAGCAATCACTAACGCTCGTGTTTCTGATACGGTACTATATAATTTTCAAACCATTAACAAAATACTGCCTCAATTTAGCACTTACGAAAGCCTTATCCAATCGCAATTTCAAAATAGTAATGCGAAAATTTTGTTAAAAGAATTTGAACTAGAGGATAATATTTATCGTTTTTCAAAACTCAATTATATCCTCGCTAAATGTGTGAAACAACCCGAACAATTATTAAAAAGTACGACTCACAAGCTTGACGCTTTTTTTACGCATAAGGTTTTTGGCTTCGCCTTTTTCTTTGTCATACTTTTCATCATTTTTCAATTTATCTTTTTCATAGCAGAATATCCTATGACATGGATAGAAGAAGGGTTTGCTTATTTAATGAATTTAACAGCAACGTCATTACCTAAAGGACAATTAAACGATTTGTTTGTAAATGGTGTGTTGGCGGGCATTAGTGGGGTCGTGGTGTTTGTTCCTCAAATTGCGTTATTGTTTTTCTTTATTGCTATTCTTGAAGATACAGGTTATATGGCACGTGCCAGTTTTATTTTAGATAAAGTGATGCGTCGCTTTGGCTTAAACGGAAAATCAGTTATTCCCATGATAAGCTCTGTAGCTTGTGCCGTTCCTTCTATTATGAGTGCGCGTACTATTAGTAATTGGAAAGATCGCATCATCACTATTTTAGTAACACCTTTAATTAGTTGCTCTGCAAGGCTACCAGTTTATACACTCTTAATTGGGATCATGTTTGCTGGCAAACAATCAGTTGGTATTTTTAACTACCAAGGCATCGT
>JANXRU010000213.1 GCA_025356715.1 Bacteroidota bacterium | reverse complement strand
ATAAATCGAAGCCTTTAGATTTGTCTAGTTTTGTTTCTATTGGAGATTCAATTACATCAGGTTATAAAGATGGTGCTTTGTTTTATGAAGGTCAGCAATATGCGTTTTCAAATTTAATGGCTCAACAATTTAAAACTTTTGGCGGCGGAGATTTTAATCAACCGCTTATGAAGTCTGATTCTGTGGGTGTTGGTTTTTATGGCAATGCTCGTTTAGCATTAAAAAAGAAACGCGATTCTGGTAATAATCACGAACCCGAGTATATTGCTAAACATGGTGATTTGTCTGTGTTTGTCGAGAATATATTTTCGAAGCAAGGCCCCTTTCATAATATGAGTGTGCCAAGTGCTAAGCTTATTTCATTGGTTAAGGCAGGTATAGGAAATCCAAAAAACGGTGTGGGATATTATAATCCATTTTTTACTCGCATGGCTTCTAATCTTGAATCCGCATCTATCTTATCAGATGCAATGGCTTTAGATCCCACTTTTTTTACGCTCTTTATAGGTAATAATGATGTGTTAACTTATGCTTCATCTGGTGGAACGATGGATGCCATCACACCTTCTGAAGGAGAAAGTGGTATTGGATTTAATGAGACTCTAAAAATAGTAGTGAATGCATTAACAGAAAAAGGAGCTAAGGGAGCTATTTCAAATTTGGGAGAAATTACATCAGTGCCATATTTTACAGCTATTCCTTATGATGGGCTGTTGCTAACAAAAGTTGAGGCCGAACAGTTGACTACTATATATTCAGAATTTGATTTGAAATTTCATGAAGGAAAAAACTGTTTTATAATTGATGATTCATTAAATGGTAAAGGAATACGTCAAATTGAAAAAGGAGAAATAATTATGTTGGAAATTCAATTAGATGTTTGTAAAGATAAATACTTAAAAGCGGAAGTTCCAATTCCTAAAAAATATGTTTTAACTATTTCAGAGATCTTAAAAATCACAAATGCTTTGGCTTCTTATAATGATGCTATAAAGCAAATTGCCATTGAAAAGCATCTTGCCTTTATTGATGTCAATACGTTTACTAAAACGTTGAAAACTGATATTACGTATGACGAAGTAAATAGATGCGCAATATATAATGAATCTCGTATTTTTTCGTTAGATGGTCTTCATCTTAATGCCCTTGGACAGTCGTTATTAGCGAATTTATTTATTAAAGAAATTAATAAAACATACGATTGTTCTATTTCATATGTTTAAATAATTGTTTTTTATTGCCATACGGTTTACCCAGTTTAATCCTTAGCGTTTGTGTTATAGCAAACATGGGTATTTCAAGTGTACCTGAAATAAATTTTTCTAATTCTTAAATAATATATAGGCTACTATTTCTTAGCTTATTTTTGTCTTTTTTCTTATAGTATTTTTTTGTAACTTAAAACTTTGAAATAGTTTATGGAAAAGGAATATAGAGAGACTTATGATTTTAAAGCAAGAGGAAAAAATATTCTTCCCGAATCACCTTTTTCTAATATTGCAATTTCTTTGTCGGGAGGCGGATATAGAGCCACATCTTTTCACTTAGGTACTCTTTCTTACTTATCTATTAAACATTGGATGGATATTAGTTTACTGGAAAGAACACGCATCCTTTCAACAGTATCTGCAGGAACATTTTTAGGAGTGAAATATGTTACTACCTTAAAAAAGGGGGGTACTATTAAAGATTGTTATGCTAATCTATACGATTTCATGAGTAGATGCGATTTAGTAACTGATGCTTTAAAGTATTTGGCTAAGGATGACAATTGGATTGATGGAAAACAACGTTCTTTAATTAATTCGTTCGCCGCTATTTATTATCAGAAATTTGAAGCAGAAACGTTTAATCTACTTTGGGATGAAACGCATACTATCCATTTGAAGGAAATTTGTTTTAATGCAACGGAGTTTAATTTTGCAATGCCTTTTTATTTTCACAAAACAGAAAGTCATAAAAGTATTCATGTTCAGCATGAACATATTGGTAATCGAAAAATTCATATCCCTATAGATGTAGCTAAAGAAATTCGTTTTTCTGATATTATAGCTGCCTCCTCTTGCTTTCCATTTGGTTTTGAGCCCATTAATTTTCCAGATGATTTTGTATATCCTGAAGCAGTTAAATTAAGAGATTTAAGTTTATTGCCTCGTCATGCTGGTGATGGCGACATTATTGACTACCCAATTGGATTAATGGATGGATCCATAGATGATAATCAAGGGATTGATGCAGTGGTTTCTTCTGAAGAGAGAATGAAAAAATATCCTCCTGAATTGCAAAAATATTGTTCTGATGATCATAAGGCGGTTGATTTATATATAGTTTCTGATGTTTCTTCGCCTTCAATGGAAAGTTATATTAGAAGCACTACTAATAAAATACCTTTTGTTGGGAATTGGAATTTTGCTAGTCTTCAAAATTTCGGTCTCTGTAGCGCCGCTGCAGGTGTGTTTGCTATATTACTTGCTTTTTATATGGAGACAAAAATTTCTGTAATTGCTTTGTCTGCTTTTGGAACATTTGGATTATTATTAGCACTCGTTTTATTAATTTTTTCAAAAGGTATTACCGGTTTAACCAAAAGATTTGGCGTATCAGATTATGAATTGAAACGTATTCTTCACATTGACCGTTTGAAATTTGGCACATTGTACAATCTATTTTTAAATCGAAGTAAATCGGGGATGAAGCTTGTATCAGAAGTTTTTATGAAACAAATGAAATGGTTTAGCTTTGAACGTATCTATAGCGACGAGGCCTGGAAATCTCGAATCGTTATGAATGCAACTCGTAAATTAATTGATGGAGAAGTTTTGAAACGGAAAAAGAAACACCATTATTTATGTGAAGAATTATTAAATCCAGGAGAAAAAATAATGTTAGCGACTGCCAAAGCAAATAAGAAACTGACCACACTTTGGTTTACTGATGAGGAACTAGAAGGTGAACAAAATATGCTAAATACTTTAATTGCTTGTGGACAATTTACAACTTGCTTTAATTTGCTAGAGTATATTGAGCGAACTATTAAGCATGAGTTTTATGCCACTGATTTTCAGAAATATGATGCTAAAACAAAACATGAAATAAATCAACTTCAAATTAGTCTTATGAAGGATTGGATGAGGTTTAAGGAAGATCCTTATTGGATGGTAAATGAATGGAATAAAATTGAGAAGTAATTCAGCGTTATTCAAATTAAACCTTGTAATCTTTGCCTTATTACTTAACAAGAAAAAATAACCCGTAG
>JANXRU010000198.1 GCA_025356715.1 Bacteroidota bacterium | reverse complement strand
GCGCTCTTAGAGGCTACGGGTTTCTTCGCAGGTTTGACAGTGCGTTTTGATTCGGTATCGGAAGCGTCGGAGCTGCTACAAATATATAACAGAGACTTCTATACTTTGTAATACCGCTTGATTGTATTCAAAACTATTATTAGAAGCTTTATAAGCTATTAGGTCATTGCCACATTTAATACCCGTATTATTTTCTATTTTAGAAATAAGATTAATTAAAGGTTCATTAGGGCAAATTTTTCCATTAATATATATATTATCTGTATCAGTTTTAATTGGAAACTGTTTACTCAAATAATCTTGAGTGTGATAAGAAAGGGTTGAGTTTAAATGTTTTTCCCATTTTTCTTTTATGGTTAAAATTCCAAATCTTATTTCACCAATCGGCTTGGTATAAGTAAATGGGAGTAAATCGTTACGTGAAAAATCATCAAATAATATATAATTCATAATTATCGTGGTCGAGATCTGTTATTAGACTCATTTATGTTTTTTGTAGTATCCTTAGAATTTATCATAGGTTTTTTTATATTTGGAATAATAGGTGTTTGATTACCAGTAGAATCAGAATTGATTTTTTGAACTGGACATGCGCCTTGAGTATCTCCATGAGCTTGGTGCAATGGCCATGCAGCATTAGGAATTGAAATAGTTTGACCAGGAAGATTACTGCCTGGCTGTGTGTGGCAGATTGTCATGGTACTAAATACATTTCCAGAGGTTGATGTTGAGTTTGTTCCTGATGGAGAAATAGTTGCATTTGATACTGGTTCAAAATATACGGATTCTGCTTTAGAGTCAGAACCGTCATTATTGGTTGCTGTAACGATTAGTGTGGTTTTACCTTTCATTAAATTTTCTGTAAATGAACCAGTGTTTCCAATAAAAGAAAATGATGAAACAGGATTCCCATTTAATGTAATTGAAATTTGATTTTGAATAACATTAGTTGCAGAAAAATTAAATACATAAGGCATCGTTGTTACTGTTGGATTATTGATAGGAGTTATTATTGAAACAACTGGTGGATGGGGTACAATTTTTTGTTTATAATTTACAGTTGCTGTTTTAGAATCATTGCCATCATTATTAATGGCATTAATATCTAATGTATTAAAGCCTGAATTTAAAATTGTATTAAAATCTAAATTATAACCATCATAAGTATAATTGGTAACTACATTACCATTGTAGGTAACTGTAATTCCAGAATTTGTAGGCATATTTCCTATCGTAGCTTTATAAGTATAATTATTATTAGCTGAAAGTGCTGGACTAACTAATGGATTAACAAATGTGACAATGGGTGGTAATTTTATATCAGCATGAGGGGTATAGGTTACATATACTGTTTTGTAATCAAAACCATACTGATTAGTACCTTTTACTGTTAACGAATTATTCCCTACCTCTAAATTACTAGAAAAATTAACCATTTTAGTTATATTATCATAAGTGAAATTTGTTTGAATTGAACCATTAAAAGTAACTTCAATATCATTTATGGTGCTAACGTTTAAAACGGTTAATCCAAAATTATACAATAAATTATCAGTAGCATTATTTACAGATGCAGGATTTACAAGGCTAACAATTGGCGGTGTTGGATTTGATTTTGGTGTGAAATTGACAATCGCACTTGCTAGGTCGCTTCCATCGTTGTTAGTAGCTGTAATTTCTAATACGTTATTTCCTGTATTCAACGTGGCGTTATATGTTAGATTAAGGCCGTTGTAACTGTAGTTTGTTATAATAATGCCATTGTATTTAACTACTAAACCAGCATTTGATGGCACATTTGTAATAGTGGCGATATAATTATAATTAGAATTTTTAGCATTTGCTGGTGAAATAGAAGGTGCATTAAAAATTATTTTAGGAGGTGATTTTTGGGCAATTCTAGGTTGATAATCCACATAAATTGTTTTTGAATCAAACCCAAATGCGTTTGTACCTTTTACGGTAAGTGAATTAGAGCCTATGTTTAAATTTCCATTAAAATCAAGGGCTTTAGTTATCGTGTTAAAATTAAAATTTGTAGATGAGTTTCCATTAAACACTAATGATATGTCACTTTTA
>JANXRU010000151.1 GCA_025356715.1 Bacteroidota bacterium | reverse complement strand
TGAAGTGAAGTAATTCGTCATTGCGAGAAGGTACGACGAAGCTATCTCATACAATATGAGTGTCGATTAAATACTAAGCATGAGATTGCTTCGCTCCACTCGCAATAACGACCTTAAACACCAAAGCCTGCTAAAAGCAGGCTTTGGTGTTTAAGGCTAATAAATTTCTTATTTCTCTATGACTATTTTTTTGTTTATTACTTTATCTCCCAGTACCATTCTCATAAAATAAACGCCATTATACAATGTTTTAGTATCAAAATAAACAATGGTACTTCCTTGATATAATGTCTTTTTTTCTACTAATTTACCTGAAATATCATACAAAGTTATTTCATAATTTTCTTTTACTAAATCCTTTATTTGTAATGCTATCAAATCAGTAGCTGGATTTGGAAATATATTTACGTTTGCTTCATCAATAGTGTTATCAGTAATACTAGTTGTTGTTGAAGCTGTATAAGTAGTTACTGTTTCTGTAATAGAGGTTACTTTAGCTGCTACTTTTGTTCCGTAAAATGTTGGGCCAACTAAATAAGGGTAAGCCGCATTCCAATTAGCATCTACCGTTGCAAAATAGCAATAAGTTCCTAAAGGATATTCCGGCGTTATACAAAAACGACCATTATGAACATCTAAATAATCGGATGTAGTTGGTGTATTAAATTGATAATCCTCTTTAAAAGTTCCTAAAGGATATATTGTATTTACTGGCGGTCCGGATGTAACGGTAACAGTGCTTGTATATAATGTATTTCTAACAGTTATACTTCTTAACGAAAAACTTGATTTCATTCTAACAATACCGCCTGTTCCATTGGTGTTTTTATAACCATATGCTCCATAAACAGGAAAACCATCATAAGCAAAACCAATTAAAGGCGAATGTACAGTACTATCTAATGCATACAATCCATCCGCATCATATAAATTACATACGGTTGAAATCACATTCAAATCTAATTTAAAAGCACTTGGGTTTTGGTGATGATGATAATTAGTTCCAGCAGGATGTCCTTTAGAACAATCGAATCCAGCTTTTTCGGCAGGAATAGCATCTCTATTCCAAATCCCATCTCCCATTCCACCAATTGGACCACCTGCATAAGCATTGGTGGAACTTTTCCAAGACACGCCGTCACGATAATCAAACATAGCAACGCCATTAATAAATACTCCAATATTTCCACCGGTAGTTGCTACAGGCGTTAATGTATTTTGAACAGGTGTTAATGGAAACTTAAAAATGGCATTTTGATTTCCTGCTTGATTTGGATTTCCATCTAAATATGGTCCAACTACATACGAAGGGATACCTTGCGTTGTAGCATAAACATAATTTGCTGAATATTGAACCGCTTGTACATTAGCAGTTAATGTGGCATCAGTGATGGCAGTTGAATTACCTGATACGTAATGGCGGCCTTTAACCGTTGTGTTTTGCAACCAAGATGTAATAGCAGGGTTTGTTTGAGCAAAAGCTAATACACTTCCTGTTATGAATGCAGATGTTGTTATTATTTTTTTCATAGTATTTATGCTAAGGGTTATTGTTTTATTTATTTACATAGTAAAATTATAAATAGAGTTTTACAAAAAAAAACAAAGGAGGTGAACGCTAAGTATCCTGCGATAAATACTATTCTTTTATCAATTTCAATGATTTTTCTGGACGAATACTATTTCTTAAAAAATAAATACCCGTTGATAAATTTGAGAAATTTTGTTGACTAATATTGTTTCCATAGTATACCTGTTTTCCATTATTATCAATCAATTCGAACATATCTAACGCCATACTCTTATCAACATAAATATGAGATGAAAAAGGATTTGGGTAAATTGAAAATTCACTTATAGTAGTTATAGATTTAATAGAAGTAGTTAAACAAGTTTGACTACCAATTAAAGCGTGCAATGTATCACATAACTCATTATAATTAGCTAAGTCAATTGATGACATTGTGCTCATTAAATTTATGTTTTCAAATGGATCAAGCGTTTGATTATAAAATTCTTCAGTACCATTATCTAATCGCATTAAATGATAATCAGTGTTTCTAATTGTTTTCCCATCGGCGGTTGCCGTTGGTACAGCAAATTGTTCTGTGAAAATCCATGCTCT
>JANXRU010000141.1 GCA_025356715.1 Bacteroidota bacterium | reverse complement strand
TTAAATAATAGTCAAGCAGTTATTACAACGATAAATACTGTTTAATATTGCTCCAATTTTACTAATAATATGAGGTAAATTGAGTTTTTAATAAGCTTTATGTTAATTGAAATATATAAATGACTCAAAGATTAGAAGTTGTTTTTTATTAAGACGATTAACAAAAATTCTTCAGTAATCTAAGCTAAATTATAATTTTTTGAGGAAGTATTAAAGAAAAAGAAGGATAAGATTGGACTATTTATTACTATTAGAAATTAGTTTTAATTTCTGTAGTATAATATTTATAGAAACGGCTGCTCCTACAAATATAAATGGAAAGACTTGTACAGTATGTCTTTCGCTCCATTCGTTATATATTAGGCTTACCATTAATGCATTTAATACTACAATTAATAATAAAAGGAGTAAAAAAGAGAACTCTTTTTGTTTCCATTTGTAAGTAGTGTAAATGCTAGCGATTCCTAATACATAAAAGACATCATGCGCTCTGTTTAATACATTATGAAAAGAGGAATAGTAAGGCCTACTGGTTATAAAAAATGATAATCCCTTTTTTATAAATAATTGGGCTAATTCCCACAACCCATGTGAATGGTATATAGATGAATAACACTCCCACAAAGTATAATTACCTTCAGGAAGTGTTGTGTAGTTAAAGGTAGGGAATCCACAGTAAACTGATCCGCTGACAATTTGGAAACTAAAATCGCGATACGGTAAGGGGAATAAAAATACAACACCAAAAAATAAAACAACACTTAAAATTAAGCTTGCAAAAATGATTGTTTGTTTAGAAAATACTTTTTGTTGATAGAGGTAAATTAAAATTGAAATACCAATTATAAAAACACTATTTGGCCTTGAAAGAAGCAGTGGTATAGTTAAAAGTCCAATCTTTAAGAAGCGATATGGTTGTATTGGAGATAAAAAAATGGGAATATATAATAAACATAAGGCTATGAAAAAGGTTTCTGAAAACAAATTGAATTGCCAATATTGAATCAATGGGCTTAGTAACATACATGCCAACCATATTTTTGCAACATTAACAGAGAATAAATGTTTTAGTAATTGGTAAAACTTATTGTAAGCAAATAAACTGAGCACGTATGTGCATAAGAAAATAAAAATGAGTGGGATTTTGAAATATATAAACGCAGAAAGGTAGAGGACATAGAAACTGTAAAATGAGCTGTATCTGAATGTTAAATGGGACTTTCCGGTAATTAAATTAGTTGCTTGATCTAAATATTTAGCGCCTTCATTAGAATAATTAACACCAAACCTAGTATATAAAAAAAACATAACAGCCAAGTGAAGTATGACTAATAAAGTCCAAAATAGGTTGGTGTGATGTGTAGTTGATTTCTGAATCAAAATCGAATTATTGCTTGCGTTTTAAAATTAAAGAACTGATTAGCAAATAGGTTAAAAATGAAAACAATGCAAAAAGCGCAAATTGTTTAATGTAAAATTTTTCGTTATTTATTATTGAAGCTTCTGTAAATATAGTAAATGTTGGGTTCTTAAAGATATATCTTTTAAATTTTGAGAATAAACTATAGGTATTGTTTTCAAATTGATGGCGATTATAAAATACAAATTGATTGTTTGATTGAAAGTAATCATCGTAAAATGATTTGACTATTTCAAAATTTTCGCATTGGATAGAATCATTAATGAAACGGATTGTAGTAATTTCTTTTGGAGCAAGCTGGTATAAGTTATAAAACTCAATACTATTTAGGTAATGATTTGATGATGTTTTTGCGAAAATAGTGTTTGATGTTAAGTCAATGAATACCCATTGTTTTAATTCTTTGATATATGCTTCATTAAAACTATGCCCTGCCTTGTATATATCGCCAATCTTCCCTTCCAAGCATACTAAGCGAGTGTTTATTCCCATGCAATTTGCGTAAAAAGAAAATATGTCTGCGAAATTTCCACACCAAATTTTTGATTGCTTTGTTTTTACTAATTTAAATTTCTGTGTCGGACTAACTTCGTCCATTTTATCAATTGGAATACCTTTGTTAGAATCAAGGTGTCTTAAAATATAAGTACTTATTTTCTCGATTTTATCTATGTCTTTATCAGTTTGTTTAATATGTAAACTATCTTTTAGTAATTGCTTTCCTTCATTAATCTCTTTTTCGGTTGTAAATGGAGATATTTGCTGCCAATGACTAATAGAGTTTAATTCCTCATTATTTGTTGGTACAGATGAATAGCATAATTCAATAACGGAACCCCTTGTTCGTCCATTTTTTTTGTAAGTTGTGGAGCTTACAAAATCAAATCCAAGAAAAATGGTATCGGTATTATAATATAATTTGTAAAGATGTTTGCCTTCTCGTAATTCGATAATTGGATGAGATTTTGTTTTTGTAAGACCATTTATTGACTGCCAATTAGTTGAATTTGGTGTAAGTTTTATTTCTAAACTATCTCGACCTTTTATTGTAAATCCTGTAATATGTGGATTTTCGGAAATGGTGTATAATTGATTTTGGTTTAAATAGGATGTATAAGCGTAACCATTATCTCGGTGTATATATATCCAACAATTTATTGAGAATAATACTATTAATACTAATGCATTAAAGCGTTTTTGTAGTTTAGATGACATGGTAATTTCAGGCAATTTTTTATCTAATATAATTATTATTTGTAAACTCAATAAATACTTACATTTGCAGTATATGAACATCAAAAAACATATCCCAAACGCTATAACCTGTTGTAATTTATTGTGTGGCTGTTTAGCCATAGTACAGGTTTTTGAAGGCAACTTAGTTTATGCTGCCTATTTAGTAGGCTTAGCAGCTATTTTCGATTTTTTTGATGGGTTTGCAGCGCGGATGTTAAAGGTAAGTTCTGCTATTGGTAAGGATTTAGATAGCTTAGCGGATATGGTTACATTTGGAGTAGTGCCAGGGGTATTAATGTTCCAATTAATAAGATTTAGTTTAGATAGTTATGTTTCTGATTCCGTTTTCCATCCGCATATACCAGAATATTACGTTTGTGATTTTGGTCATCTTAATTATGGATATTTGCCATATTTAGCGATGATAATTCCCGTTTTATCAGGCATAAGATTGGCAAAATTCAATAATGATGTAAGACAATCAGAATCATTTATAGGATTACCAACTCCAGCAAATGCTATATTTATTTGTTCGATAATTCTTGCCTATAATTTCACAAGTCATTCCAATATGGCGTTGAATTATGTTCGTCATGCTCTTCAAAGAGGAAATACTTATGATTTAGATGTAATGCCTGTGACAAATACACCATTGTCTTTTATAGATACAGGTTTACTTAATTTGGGTTTAATAATTTTTAATACCTATTTTTTATGTTTTTTATCTATACTCTTAAGTACACTTCTTGTTTCTGAAATTCCTTTATTTGCCCTTAAATTCAAACATTTTAAATGGAAAGATAATGAAATTCGTTTCGTTTTTTTAGGATTAAGTTTGTTGTCTTTAATAGTTTTTCAGTTTGTTGGAATTTCAATTATTATACTTATATACATATTACTAAGTATTATTAATAATCAAAAGGTTAGACGACAAAATCTTATTAAATAAAAGAATTATCTTCTAATGCCCGTCGCCCATAATCTTAACCACAATCTCATTCATATTATCAGCTAATTTTAATTGGCAACCCAAACGAGATGTATCTGTAATATTTGGTAAGGTATCCAACATTGCATATTCGTCATCCGAAATTTCATGAAGTTTTTCAAACCCTTTTATCACGCTTACATGGCAAGTAGCACATAATGCCATTCCTCCGCAGGTAGCTAAAATATCATAATCATTCCCTTTTAGAAATTCCATTAAGCTCAAACCCATATCGGTTGGTGCTTGAAGAGTTGTAATCGTTTGATCGTTATTTTGAACGTGGATGTTAATGTCTGTCATAAGAATTACAAAAGTAAAAAAAATACCAATGGTTGTTACATTATTTATACGAATAAAAAAGGCAATTTTAGGGGTCAGTTAAAAATTTACTTCTACTTTTACATTGTTATATTTAAAACAACTATTATGCAACAAGCCTATATCATAAACGGAGTAAGAACAGCTATTGGTAATTTTGGTGGAACTTTATCTACAGTGCGTACCGACGATTTAGCTACTTTAGTTTTAAAAGAATTAATGAAAAAAAATCCATCTGTGGATTGGACCAAAGTTACTGATGTAATTATGGGTTGCGCCAATCAGGCAGGAGAGGATAACCGTAACGTAGCTCGTATGGCTTCGTTAATGGCTGGCTTACCAGTTACTGTTCCTGGACAAACGATTAATCGCTTGTGTGCTTCTGGTTTAGCAGCAACAGCTGATGCTGGTCGATATATACAATTAGGTGATGCTGATTTAATGATTTCATCTGGGGTAGAAAATATGACACGTGGCCCTTTAGTAATGAGTAAAGCAAGTTCTGCATTTGGAAGAGATCAACAATTATTTGATACAAGTTTTGGATGGCGTTTTATTAATCCAAAATTAAAAGAACAATACGGAGTGGATGCTATGGGAGAAACGGCTGAGAACGTAGCGGAAATGCACAATATAAATCGCGAAGACCAAGATGCGTTTGCATTATGGAGTCAGCAGAAGGCTGGGAAAGCAATTGCATCAGGGCGTTTCGACAAAGAAATTATACCTGTTGAAATCCCTCAAAAAAAAGGCGACGCACTCATTTTTAAAACAGATGAATTTGCTAAGCCAAATACAACGTTAGAAGGTTTACAAAAATTAAAAGCGTCATTTAGAAAAGAAGGAACGGTTACAGCAGGTAATGCTTCTGGATTAAATGATGGTGCAGCTGCTATTTTATTAGGAAGCGAGAATGCAATTAGAAATTATAATTTACAGCCCTTAGCGCGTATTGTTAGTAGTGCTGTTGTTGGTGTAGAGCCTCGCATTATGGGACTAGGCCCAGTAGAAGCTGCAAATTTAGCATTGAAAAAAGCAGGCTTAACTTGGAATGATATTGATATTATTGAATTGAATGAAGCGTTCGCTGCACAAGCATTGGGTTGCACTCGTCAATGGAAATTAGATGATAACGATTCTCGTATTAACCCAAATGGTGGCGCTATTGCGTTAGGCCATCCTTTAGGAATGAGTGGTGCTCGTATTATTAATTCAGCGGCTATAGAA
>JANXRU010000113.1 GCA_025356715.1 Bacteroidota bacterium | reverse complement strand
AAATCATTGCTTAATGACAATTAGGACTCAGCAATCCAGGTTAAAAAAAGAAATTGATTTGCAAGTTAATGCAGATTTTTTTATGGAAACCGAAAATGGATTGCATCTTAACAAAGCTGAAGAAAAAGAAAAACAATATACGGCACTCGAAAAAGCTATTGAGGAATTAAACGAAGATCAAAAGACATGCATTAGTTTATTTTACCTCAAAGAAAAATCATATATCGAAATTGTTGATATAACAGGTTATTCAATGAATGAAGTGAAAAGTTTTATCCAAAATGGGAAACGAAACTTAAAAATTAAATTAGAAAGAACAGGTGAAACAGAATCATAAACATACCCCACTTTCAACTGAAGAGTTAGTGAAATTATTAGAGTTAAACACTCATAATGAATCTGATTTATCGGAATTAACCGACTTTGAGAAAGAAGCATTCGAAGGCTTTTCTACTAATTTGTCTCCTATGGCGGCAAAAGAATTAATGGATGAAGTACAATTAGATATTTCAAAGAAAGTTTCTAATACTTTAAATAACAATCCGTCAGATTCTTCAAAAAAAAATAAATTAATATGGTTTAGTGCAGCAGCTTCTTTATTATTAATTATAGGTTTATCAGTTCTCTTAATAAAAAAATCAGATATTGCCTCAGAACAATCACTTGCATTAAATAAAAATAGTTCTATGCAAGAACCATCTCCTACTCCTTCGGAATTAACAAACACTTCGGTTTCAGATACAAAACCTGAAACAACACTTGGTGAACCAAAAATGGATAATGAAGGCGTGAAAACTAAAACAAATAGCCAGAAAACTATAAGCAATGAATTATCCTTTCCTATTGTTTCAAATGGAGCAGGGAAAAGTGCTAAAAACGCTGGCCCAACTTCCGGCGGATTAGTCAACACATCAATTACACAAAGCAATACAACTGGATATGCTTACGACAATTCGGCAGGTGTAATCAATAAAGATAAAAATGTAAATACAGATTTCAAAAATGTTACTAGAGAATCTAATAACTCTAATGATATAGAACAAGACAATTTATCAAAAAATCAATCAGGAATAACAGATGAAGTTGCTTCAGTTCCTGCTAATGCAAATGCCGTTATTAAATCTGAAGAAAAAGAAGCCATTAGCTTAGCTTATGAGAAAGCTGCAAACAATAAAATGGATGAAAAAAAAGAAAACAGTAAACAACCTGTTTCTTTAGCTGAAACCAATTCCAATAACTATCGGAAAGAAACAAGTATTGATGGAGATAAAATGGAATCAGAATCAAGAGCGTATACTACAATTGCACAAAACACAACAGTAACTAAACCAATACAAAATACTCCAGCTAGTTATATTGGTGGTGAAAGATCTATTAAAGATTATATTTTAGCATACCATAAAAAAATAAATTCAACGGATAAACTTCAAGGTACATTTATGATTAAAGCAAAAATTAAAAAGGATGGCAAATTAGAATTGATATCCATTAATCCTATGAGTAAAGACTACAGTAACTGTAAGGATTTCTTAAAAGAAGCTTTAAATACAATGAATGACTGGAAATCAGCTACAACTAATGGAACTAAAATTGATAGTGAAACGAAATTCATAGTAACGTTTTAATTTCAACCAAATCACTTATTATTTCTTACAACATAAATAATATTAGACGTTAGTTTAGTATTATCAATTATTTCAATCGTTAAGTTTGGAAATTGAGCAATGGTACTTTTGATTAACGTACCGCTGGCAAAATGTAATTTACCTCCGCTTGTTTTATTAAAGCCTAAATTTGTACTCATAAACTCCGTGTACCACGTACCTTTTTGACGGCTTGCCAAGTCTTTATCAGCATCTCGTATTACCAATACGCCATTTTTATTCAATTTTGAAATACAATTTTGAATGACGGTGATTTGTTGTTGTTCGGGTAAATAATGTAATACATCACTGATAATAAATCCATCAGCTTCAGGAAAAGCGTATTTAGAAACATCGCCAACTTCAAACATCATATTAGTTGTTTTGTGCACACAATTATCGGCTACTTCAATTTTTTCTTCATCAAAATCAACTCCTAAAATTTGGCGATAATTACTTTTATACATTAACATATAAGGTAAAAAACCATAGCCACAACCAACATCTACAATCTTTCCGTATTTTGGCATAAGGCTTTCAAACAATTGATAATTGTTTTCGAGTTCAGTTTTTATTTTGCAATACCACTCAAGTAACGGACCTTTGTAAATATAATTTTTTAATAAACGAGGTCTAAAGTAATGAACGGTTTCTCTTAAATCCTTTATTAAATCATACTGTACACGCATATATTTGCTAATTGCTTTTGCGCGTTCTTGGTAAGTATTTCCAAAAGTTTTATCATGAGGGCTAATTCGTTTCAACAACTTAATGGTTAATTCACCGTCTTTGAAATGGAAATCTCCTTTGGTTTCTACATCTCCAGCTCCATGAATTAACATGGGAAGGATATCTAATTGCAATTGTTCCGCTAAATAAAAAGCACCTTTATGAAAGCGACGTATCTCTCCATTTGAACTACGCGTACCTTCTGGAAAAATCAAAATAGAATAACCTTCTTTTACTAAGGCTTGTATTTTAGGGATGCTATTTTCATAACCTTCCGAAACTTGGAAATAATCAGCCATACGAACTATTTTACCGTAAAAGAGAGAATTAAATACTTTGTCGTTAGCAAACACAATTATTTTTGGATGTAATTGTAGTACGAGTGCTAAATCAATATTAGATTGATGATTAGATACAATAATCGCAGGCTTAGAAATATCTTCTGTGTTTTCGTTAATGATAGATTTTTTTACATTAAAAAAAGAAACCAATGCTAAACGCATCACATACATAATGATATAGTGGAAAATTAATTTCCGGGTGTTTTTTTTAGCAGGAAAAATGGTAAATAAAATGATGCCACATATCATAATCACAAGTGACCAAAAAATAAATCCAATAAAACTAACAACCGTAATTAGAAGGTATTTGGCTGTATAAGGTTGTAATCCTCTATGCTTTCGGTTTAGAACTAACCAATTAAATAGTAATGGCTGAACGATAAAAGAAATAAAGACAACGCAAGTCATTCCAATAATGGCAATTAATGCGATAGATTGAAGCGCTGGATGTTTAGCAAAAATCATTACACCAATACCTATAATAGTAATGAGTGCTGATAATAAAATGGAAGATTTAAAAGAGTCTAATGTTTTCTTACCGAACTTATATTCATTCAATAAACCATCCATAATAAAGATACTGTAGTCATCTCCTAAACCAAAAATAAAGGTTGAAATAATAATATTGATGACATTAAATTTAATACCACATAAACCCATAATACCCAATATCCAAAGCCAACTAATAAGCATTGGTAAAAAATTAATGATGGCTAATTCAATTCTCCCATGATTAAAAAGCATAAATGCAAATACTAAAATGGAGGTTAAAAATAAAATGGTATTGAAATCGGAACTGATAACATCTACAAATTTTGATGTTAAATTTTGTTTATCAAAAACAACAATGTTGGGATTGTCTTTAAACGCTTCGTAAATTAATTTACGATTATCCGCATCTACCTTTACATGATTGATGATAGAGGGCTTTTGATTAACGGAGCCTATCCATTCTTTAAATAACAATTTAGTTAAAGTATCTGAATCTACTTTAGATAAAGGCTTGAAGGGAGTTTCTAATAAATCATAAAATGATTGAAAAGCCGATGGTTTAAATTTGTATTGCAAACCTAACGTGATTAATTCATGCTTAATCGAATCTTTTTTTAAAGCCGTAAAAAAACAATTCCATCTGTCGATTCTTTCCTGTTGCTCTTTTTCAGAGATTAATAAACCACTAACAGAAGAATATTTTTTGATAAGCTGCTTTTGTTTTAAGTCGTTTAATACATTAGAAACCATTTTATTGGTTTCTAATGCTTCATTCAACGAATTACCATTACTAAAAACATACACCGAACGAGCTGCAAAGTTATTGATAGAATCTAAATTTCGCTCTGCTTGACGAGTTTCATCCGTCATGAAACTCATTTTATTCATATCACTTTCAAAACCAACATTACCTGCAAAATAGGTAAATACAATTGTCAATATAAAAGCAGAAATAACAATCGCTTTGTTTTTATCAAAACGATATGCCGTCAGTTTATCAATCCAAGAGTGCGATCCCTCAGTTTCATTATCCAAATGCGTTTCCTTTTTAAAACTAAATTTCAATAATTGAGGCAATACCAAAATTGAAAACAACATGGCTCCTATTAACGAAAAACCAGCAAACAAACCAAAATCATGTAAGGCTTCCGACTTCGCAAACAACAAACTAAAAAAGGCCCCAACTGTAGTAGTGCAGCCAATAAGCATCGGCGTAGTTAAATCACTTAACACTGTTTTTATATTACGGGTATGCTTGTAGTGTGTAAAAAAATGAAGCGAATAATTGATGGCTATACCAAGTACCACTGCCCCTGCTCCAATGGCAATAGCTGATACCACACCTTTGAACAAAAACAAGAAACTGAGAGAAAAGGCCATTCCAAAAGCCACAGGAAATAAGATGAATACCGTAACCAACGGGTTTTTAAAATACAACCCTAAGAGCAACGCAATTAATGCAATGGCAACACAAGAGGTTAAAATACTATCTTTTTTAATTTGAGAAGCATTACCAGCTGAAACCACACAAGCTCCAAATGACTCAATTAACACCGATGGATTCGTTTTTGAAACCGTTTTACAAATACTATCAACTGTATTAATTAAATGGGTATTTCCTTTTGTATCATTTGGTAAATGAGCAGGAGTAATAAATACTAATACATGTTGATGATCTTTAGTAACAATATGGTTATTGTAGGTTTCGAAGTTTTCGTCGAGTTGTATGTTCTTTAATTTTTTTAAAGCAATGGGTGTAAAATTTAAAGGATCGCGTTGGATGTATTTACTAAGTGCTATACCTGATGGAGAAAGTAACACGTCATAGTTTTTCTTTAATGTTTCATTAATGCTATCCTTTTGAATGAAATGCGCTATTCTTTGATAATCAGCTTCTTCTAAAAACAACGGTAAATTTTGATAAAACAACTGATAGACCTGCTGCATTCTATCATCAGATAACGTAAAGGTGATATCTGTATAATCTTCTTTTTGTAATTGATTGGTTAATTGAGCATATACGGAATCACTCTGCTCAATCAATTGATCAATATTATCACTCTTTTTTGATGATAAGTGAATAATTAATTTATCTTTTGATTTTAAATTATCTAAAATAGAATTAATGGAATTAGAGTTTTTATCGGAAGGAACAAAGCGAGTAATATCTTCTTCGAGTTTAATGTTTGAAGCTAGAAACCCTAAAAGACCACATACACTTAAAATCAAAATTATAAAAACGAGTTTTCGTTTTTGAAAAAATTGATAAATAAAATAAGTGATATTAAACATAGGGTTTAAAGATAATAAAAAGGTTAATGTATATGTAAAAGCCTTTTATTGATATGAAATTAAAAAAATGATTATTTTTACAAAAACACAGTCTCTATGTCCATTTTAATTGCAGATAGCGGTTCTACTAAAACCGATTGGGTATTATTAAAAGATAATAACATTATTGTTCAATTTCAAACAATTGGCTTTAACCCCTATTTTCAAAGCAGTGAGGACATTAGTACTGAGATTAAATCGGTGTTATTGCCCGTACTTAAAGACCAATTAGATACAATTAATAACATAGCGTATTATGGTGCAGGATGTTCTACCCCGGATAAAGTTCAAGTAGTAAAACATGGTTTATATTTAGCTTTTGGTAATATAACTTCTGAAGTCAACCATGATTTATTAGCAGCAGCTAGAGCGCTTTGTGGAAAAGAAAAAGGAATTGCTTGTATTTTAGGGACAGGCTCAAATAGTTGTTTGTATGATGGTAATCATGTGATTGAAAACGTACCGTCTGTAGGTTATTTTTTTGGAGATCATGGAAGTGGCGCTACTATTGGAAAAACCTTTATACAGCATTATTTTGATGAAAAATTACCACTTCATCTGAAATTAGCTTTTGAAAAAGCGGGCTATCACCGTGAAATTATTTTGGAGAATATGTACAAAAAATCAATGCCTAGTAAATACCTTGCTAGCATTTGTTTATTTCTTTCTAATTACAATAATGATTCTTTTATAAAAGAACTGATTACAAATTGCCTCTTAGATTTTTTCGATGCGCAAGTTTCTAAATACACCAATGCCTCTCAATTACCTGTAAATTCAGTTGGTTCAATTGGTTTTTATTATAAAGACTTACTGATTAAAGCAGCTCATCAAAAAGGATTTATAGTTGGCAATATTATTAAATCACCAATAGAAGGGTTAATTAAATTTCATAGTTAATGTCGTTTTTTATTATTCCATTTACAGCATTCATTGCTTCTATTTTAACTTTTTTTTCAGGCTTTGGATTAGGCACTATTTTATTACCAGTATTTACTATATATTACGACGCTCCAATTGCTGTAGGCTTAACAGCCATTGTCCATTTTTTAAATAATGTTTTTAAAATAGGGTTAGTTTATAAAAACATCCATTGGAATATTGTCTTAAGATTTGGAATTCCTTCCTTAATAGCTGCATTGGTTGGAGCCTTTTTACTTGAACACTTATTTTCTAAACCGATTATATTAGCGAATTATCATTTAGGCATAACGTCATCAACCCACCACATAACACTTTTCAATGTATTGATAGGATTTTTAATTATCATTTTTTCATTGTTTGAAGTAATTCCCTATTTAAAAAACTTAAGTTTTAATAAAGATAAACTTACAGTTGGTGGTTTATTAAGTGGTTTTTTCGGTGGCTTAAGCGGGCATCAAGGAGCGTTACGAAGCGCTTTTTTAGTTCGACTAGAATTACCCAAAGAGGCATTTGTTGCTTCTGGTACTGCCATAGCATGTATGGTAGATATAGGCCGAATGAGTATTTATGCTATTTCTTTTGATTTCACAAAAGTGGAACATCATTGGAATGTAGTTGGAATGGCTGTTTTAGCGGCATTTTTAGGTGCATTTATTGGAAATAAACTTCTTAAAAAAACAACCTTAAGTTTCTTAAAATGGTTTGTTACCATTTTTATGATTACAATTGCTTTATTAATGGTGTTAGGGTTAATTGATTAATTCATTTACAATTGATTTAAAAATTCGTCTATAACATTGTAAACATTTTTCAACTCCTGTTCAGTTATACAATATGGAGGAATTAAATACAAGATGTTTCCTAATGGTCGTATAATAATTTTTCGTTTCAAGAAATAGGTAGTGATATTTTCTGAGGCTTTATTCAGATAATGCGTGTGTTCTTCTGTATTTATTTCTAATGCTAAAATAGTGCCTTTAGATCTGCAATCCTTTAATGATTTATGGCTTTTATTTTTTAAAACATAATCATAGTTCGATTGTGTAATCATCAATATTTGTTCAATTGTTTCTTCTTTTTCCATCAAATCTAAACTAGCCAATGCGGCCGAACAAGCCGTTGCATTAGCTGTATAACTATGTCCATGAAAAAACGTTTTTGTTTTATCATCGCTCAAATACGCATCATAAATAAATTGTGCACAACTTGTAACACCTAAGGGCATAAAACCTCCAGTCAATCCTTTTGATAAACATATAATATCTGGTTGCTGAGTTAAATACTCGCTTGCAAAAAAACGACCTGTTCTGCCAAAGCCTGTCATCACTTCATCTG
The DNA here is from genome assembly GCA_025356715.1 of Bacteroidota bacterium. The sequence goes on along the minus strand of JANXRU010000113.1, from coordinate 9,724 downwards.
CAATGCAAATAACCTGATGTTGTTTGCATATTGTCATTAAATCATCTAAATACTTAGCTTCATACATTAACATTCCTGCTGCACCTTGAACTAAAGGTTCAAAAATAAAACCAGCTATATCATGATGATTTTTAAACCAAACATCTAAGGTATTCTTCAAATCATCAATATTATCAGCATTAGGCAACGGAATATGAATGACATCAAATAATAAATTTTCAAATGCATTATTAAATACATTACGAGCGCCAACACTCATACTTCCAAAGGTATCGCCATGATACGCATTTTCGAAAGCAATGAATTTTTTTTTAACAACGCCTTGATTGTGAAAATACTGAAGTGTCATTTTCAAAGCTACCTCAACAGCTGTAGACCCATTATCAGAATAAAATATTTTGGATTGATTATTTGGTAAATGCCCTATTAATCTTTCGGCAAGAGTAACGGCAGCTGAATGTGTATAGCCACTAAAAATAGCATGCTCCAAAGTATATAATTGTTCGCTTACTTTTTGCGCTATATACGGATGGCAATGCCCATGTAAATTAACCCACCACGATGAAATGCCATCTAATAGCTTATTCCCTTCAGCATCGTAAAAATAAGCGCCTTCTCCTTTTACTATATGAATAGGATCTTCTGATTGATTTAAATGAGTAAAAGGATGCCAAACAAATTGTTTATCTTTTTTAATAGTATGATTCATCACTATTTTATAATTAAGACGTTTTTTCAGTCAATCTTCTTTTTTTATTTTCCATTTTTTTCAGAATAAATTCAGGCCAAGTAGAAGCATCTTCGGCATCATAAATTCTTAATGTTTGATTAGTAGGCACCACACGTAATGTTTCTGAATTTACATTTAATATTTGTGCAGCGGCTTCTACGCCTGAATGAGCGGCTCCTGCCACACCATGAGATAACGTACTTGCGCCACATAAAAATAAATTTTTTATTTCAGATTTTGATTTAAATGCAAAGGCTCCAATTTGAGTAAAACTTTTTTCAGTACCATATACATTTCCTTGCGTTGCTTTAATATAAAATTGATTCGTTTTTGGAGTACCTAATTCAGCTTGCACTACATGTTGTTTAGCTCCAGGTAAAACTTTCTCAATATTATTCAGCATTTTTTGAATAATAATTTCTTTGTTTTTTTTGTAAACTTCCGATTGATAATCGGCATCATTATTAAACTTATTGTAACTGTTGTTATCAATAAATGTTACGGCTTCAAAATTATAATGCCTTCCATTAAAACTAGATGGATCTTTAATAGTAGAACAACTAATAAATACTGCGGGAAATTCACTTCCTTTAAGTATGTCAGTTTCATTTAACTCATCATACAATCCATCAATATTCTCATTCTTCAACGACCAAATATTTCCTGAATCAATGCCTGCTTTCCGTACGTCCATATCTAAGGTTAAAAACAAAATAAGTGAAGTTACAGAGTATTTAGTTTTAGTTAGTTTTTTTAAAAGCCCAGAACTTAAATTTTCTTTGCCTACTAAGCTTAAATAAGTATTAGATGGATCGGCGTTTGATAAAATATGTTTAGCAAAAATCTTAGTACCATCTTCTAATTCTACACCTTTCGCTGTTTTATTTTCAATGATTATTTTTTTGACTGATTGCTTCACTCTTATTTCTCCACCATGTTTTTTCAAAGAATTGGTCATGGCTTTTACTATACCACCACCTCCACCCATTGGGTAAAAAGCGCCATCAAAATAATGATTCATTACCACACATTGCACCGGAAAGCTTGATTTGCATGGAGGCAATCCATGGTCGCCACACTGTATATTTAATACGCTTTTTAATAATGGATCTTTGATGTACCAATCAATCACTCTTTTTAAACTAAATAAACCATATTTACCCATATCCTTTGTTCGGAATGGTATGGTTAAGTGATCCAAAAAGCCTTTCATTTTAGGCACCAATTGTATTTGGTAATTTATTCGTTCTAATAAATCGAGGTACTTTTTTATATTTTTTCTTTCCAAAGGAAATCGTTCAGCTAAACTTTCGTAAAGCGCATTAATTCCAGCTGGCATATCTATTTTTTGATCTCCTATCCAGCAATGTTCGTAGGCTTTTGGATTCATTCTAAAAAACACCAATTCATTAGCAATTTCTAATGCTTTATACAAATTACTGGTTGATTGACCTTCATCTAACAAACCAATATAATGTACACCTGGGCTAAACCGTTGGCCATTTAATTGAAAACTATGACACCAACCGCCAGGCACATAATGTTGCTCAAGTACTAATACTTTTTGTCCAGTTTTGGCTAAGCAAATAGCTGCTGCTAATCCGCCAGCACCAGAGCCAATAATGATGGTATCAAATTCTTCGGTATTCACAGGTTTTCTAATATCATTCAAAAAATATACTTTGCAATTTAGGAATAAATATGTCACTAAAAATGAAACTTCTCATTAAAAAAAATAAATTGAATACGAATTTTCTATATTTCAATTGTGCACTTCAGTAAAATAAGTTTTATCTTTACTGTAAATGAAACATTACTCTACCTACTCTATTGAACAATTAGCACATCATGTGCAAGGAGATATCTCTGCCTTTAATTGGCTTATAAATAATGGATATCCTGAATTAGTTGCTGTACTTGATGCTGTGCGTGATGATAAAAAAGCCTTTAAGTTTTTAATTGATGGGAAACATTTTGTATTAGCGGCTTTTGTTAATACCATTTGGGATGATGAAAAAGCCTTTAAGTTTTTAATTGAGTCGAAAGCCTTTGATTGGGCTGCCTGTGCCAATGTGGTTAATGGCGACGAAAAAGCAGAACAAGCATTAAGAGCTACAAATAAAATACATTATGTAGGATTAGCAAAAGCTATCTTAGGGCGTATTCATCAAGATGGGGATAGAAGTACGACGCCTTGGGGGATGATGAAAAACTTATTAGATTTTAAAAAGAAATTTGATTAACTAAAATTTGATTAACTAAAAAAAGGCGTGTGAAATAAATTCACACGCCTTTTTATATTAGATGCTTATTAATCTTTTATAAATTTCTTAACTGCCCTAGTATTTCCTTGTTCAATGGAAAGGAAATAAATTCCTGAATTAATATCCGCTAAAGAAATAATCCATCTAGATCCATTGTTTATGTCTGTTTTATAAATTACTTTGCCTAATAAATCTGTAATAGAAATAGTAGTTTTTGTTTTTACATCATCCGAAAAAGAAACTGTTAGATCGGTATTAACTGGATTTGGCGCTATAGAAAAAGCAGTCGTAAAACTATTACTCAAACTTGTAGGCACACCATTTAAATTATTCTTCACATTTGATTTTGATTTATTAACCTGCTGTGTAGGAGAAGCAGCTTTATAACTTGGGTTACAGTTAAAGCCTAATGCATCAACTCTCCATAGCGCATTTGGCCAACTTGCATAAGCAGCATCATTTAAGGTTGTTTGCGTACCGGCAGTGCTGCCAACTAAGGTCCAAGTACCTGAAGCTAAATTATCTCTAAATAAACTGAAAGTTGATACTGGTGTTGTGCCTGAACCCTCAATATTATATAAATTCCATGAGTAATTCCCCAATGCTCCAGCTGTAAAATAAACCGTATTATGGTAAGGACTTAATGCACTGTAATTACCACAACTATCACGCATTTGCAATTTATAACGGTAAGATGTAATATTTGGGTCACCATTTGCAGGGCCTACACTGCGAGTTGTATCTTTAAATCGACTATTGTATGCGTATGGTTGAGCACCAATTCTTTTATACACATTTGTACTAACTTCACGATAAATAATAAAACTATCAATTTTACTTGACGTTGTTTTATCCCAATAAATCATATTATTTGCAAACAAGCTATCCGCTGTAACCATACAGATATTAGGGATAGAAGCAATAGGAACAACAACTGAAGCAACAGCCACATTTGAGCAACCATTTGTAGTACCTGTTACTGTATAATCCGAACTTGAAGTAGGCATAACTGAAATAGAGGCCGTATTTTGTCCAGAACTCCAAGAATAACTTGATGCACCCGTTGCTGTTAAATTGGCATTTGCTCCACCACAAATAACGGTTGATGTAACATTTACTGACGGAATAGGATAAATAGCAATTGTTCTTGAAAAAGCTGCACTCGTATTGGTTGCTCCAATAAAGTTAGTAGCATATAACGTAATGGTTTTAGTTCCTGCACTCGCATAAGTAATTGTAGGATTTTGCAAAATAGAACTTGATGGACTTGCTCCTGACATAATCCAATTCCAGCCACTAACCATGTTCGCAGAATTATCTAGTAACTGAATAGGTTGGCCTATACAGCCAGATACTGGTAAATTGAAATTAGCTACTGGTATTTTTTGAGATTTAAAATACATATTATCTATTTTTAAATCAGAACCAACGTAAGATGAAGGAATAGGATAAGTTGAATATGAGGAGGAAGACATATTAATTAAAACTGTATCAGCTGGTGATGGAAGCATAAAAGGAATTTGAACCATTTGGTAACCTCCTGCAACGTGCAAATACTTTTGTACACCATGAACAAACAAACTGTTTTTACTAAATGACATATTAATATTAGCGCTATCATTAGGGTCAGCTGGTAAATATTTATAAAATAGAACTAGAGTATCTTTTATCAAATTATAAGGCAATCCACCTTTTGGCGGGCCGTTGTTTGTAAATTGGCCACTAATAGCCATTGATGATTGAGTACCACCACCACCAAAACTTGGATTTTGAGTTTGTAGTTCTATGGCATAAGTTCCACTATAAGCATCTGTTGTTCTAAAATTTCCACCAACATTATTACCATTTAAATTCCAACCAACAAGTTCAGAATTACTTAAAGATTGCCATGACTCCAAATCACCATTAAAATTAGCTGGCTGAGAAACAACACCTGTAAAAGAAATACTATCCACTTGCAACATGGTTCCTGGTGTTCCTCTATTTCCTCCAAAAGGAAAACTAGACGCAATACCAATTACGACTGTATCAGGAGCCATTGGCAAAGCAGGGCTTAACGTTTTTGTAAATAATGTATAAACCGATTGACTAGCTGTGATCGCCCAAAAATACTGACCTATCAATGCCCCATTTTTTTTAAATTCAAGCAAAACAAGACTTGAATCGCCAGGCATAATACTACTTTTATAGTGTAATCTTATTCCTGTAGGCATTTGAGTGTAAGGCATTCCTCCAACCGGCGGCGTTTTTCCAGGATCTCCATTTGCGAAATAAGCAAAATTTGTATCAACACCAGATATAGAAGTGGTTAATTTAATAGCATAGCTACCATGGAAAGCGTCTGTCGTTTTCGCAACATTAATAGATCCAATTGATCCATGATTTCCGTGTAAATTAGAGGTTTGATATCCTAATGGATTTTCATAATTAATGGTATTCCAATTTTCAAATCCACCATTAGGTATAGATTGAGAAAATAAGGAAAATGAAAACAAGGTAATTAAAATGGAAAATAATTGTTTTTTCATGTTGTGTTGGTTTAAATTCAAAATTACATTTTTTTGGACAATTAATCAATAGTCGTGCTAAAAATTACATAAAGCATACAAAATTCGATTTTTATCGAAAATATATTTGCAAATTTATTAACAATTCTATTCTTTAATAAATTTCTTTATAACCCTGAAGTTTCCTTGTTATATGGTAAAAAAATAAATACCATGAGTTACCTCATTTAAAGGAACAATCCATTTATTGCCAGAAGATAATTCCATTTTGTAACTAGTTTTTCCAATTAAATCTGTTACTGAAACTGAAGTTATGGATTTAATTTCATCACAAAAAGTAATTGCTAAATCATTTATAGCTGGATTTCAGAATTGATAATTATTTAGTAGATTTAAAACTTAAACATCCGTTTTTATTGTTTTGAAATATAACAAATACATATACTTAGTATTTATACAGTTGTGTGCAATGACCATTTATTGCCAGCAAGGAAATAAGTATATAACTAATTTTAATCCTTCAAGTTACAAGGCTAGTGATCAAAATTGGTGCTCAGTGCAAGATAAAAACGGCATTATGTATTTTGCAAATCTTAATGGTGTTTTAATTTATGATGGCAAAAAATGGCAAACCATCGTTTTACCTCATGATGAAAATGTATATTCTTTAGACATCAATGGAAGTAATCGAGTTTTTGTAGGTGCAGATAATGAATTCGGATATTTGTTTCAAAATCCAAACGGTAAATTTGTTTATCAATCTCTTTCTGATAGTTTATTGAAATCAGCTCATGAATTTTCATCTATTTGGGCAACCTATTGTATAGATCAAGATGTTTTCTTTTGCGCTAATGAAAAAATATTTAGATTCAGAGAAGGAAATATTACAATTTACAATCCAGAAAAAGAAAAATTCCATACATTTTTTAATGTTGGTGGGCAGTTATTTGTAAGAGAATTTGGAGTTGGCTTTAAAGTGTTTGAAAATAATGAATTACATTTTGTTTTAGGTTCTGAAATTTTTGCAGATAAAAAAGTGTATTCATTTATTCCTATGCATGATAATCGGTATTTAATTGCATCACGTAATGGTGGGTTTTATTTCTTCAATTATAACGAAAAACATCCAAGCCAAAGTGAATTTATAAAAGTAAAGGCTGACATTGATAATTGGTTAAGCGATAACGAACTATATTGCAGTAAAAAAGTTAACGATAATAGTTTTGCATTAGGTAGTTTAAAAAATGGCATGATATTAATTGATAGTAACCTAACAATAACTGATCATATTAATGCTTCAAATGGATTACAAGATGCAGCAGTTAAACATATTTCTGTAGATGCCAATCAAAATATTTGGCTTTGTTTAAATAACGGAATTTCATATTTCGAAAACAGTACGCCAATTACCTATTTTGGGAAACCTGAAGGAATAGGAGGAGTAGTTGAAAATAGCATCAAATTCAATAATCACTTTTTTATCGCCACTGATAAAGGATTAATGGTATTTGATAAATTATTAAATAAATTTTTGCCAACATCGATAACATCGCCTTGTTATGTTTTAACTGAATCATCAACTAAATTATTTATTTCAACAGATGAGGGAACTTATGAGTATAATGGCAAAACATTTAAATTAATAAATGAAGAGTCATCTTATAGTTGCTATTATAATTTTGAAAACAATCAACTTTATATAGGAACAGATAATGCGTTATTAATCCTCAATAATAATAATGAAATTATAAAACGTTTTGATGATATAGGAGCCGTAAGATCTATTGCATTTGGTAAAGACGGCAATTGCGCATTAGGAACAAGTGTTAACGGCGTTTACATATTAAACAACAATAATTTAAATAATTTTGGTATTAAAGAAGGGCTACCAGTTTTAGCAGAAACAAATGTTTTTTCGTTAAATGGTTTAATTTACATTACTACAAATAATGGTTTTTGTCAATTTAATACTAACTACACTAAAATAATTCCTGCGTCTGCGTTTTCAATAAAAAGGAATTGGGTAGTAGATAAAGCGATCCAAATAAAAAAACAATTATGGTTCCAGTCCTCCACGAAAGACAAAATAAAAGATCGTTTAGACGAAATATCTGTATTTGGAGGAAATAATAACCATTATTACCCAATAAAAACATACTTAAATCGAATTCAAAATATTAATGTGAAACATTTTTTATTGGATTTAAATCAAGTATTTATTTCTACTAATCAGGGTTTATATACTTACGAATTAAATACATATCAATTACCACAAAAGTTTAATATAATATTATCAAAAATAAATTTCGGTAACGATTCTATTTCAACTTTCGAAAACTATACTTCTGATTTTACTACCAAAGCCATTTCAATTTCATATAAAAATAATGAGTTACAAATAATACCTGCGGCAACTTCATTTTACGAATCACAGAAAATAGAATTTTCTTATTACTTAGAGGGTAAGGAAATGGAATTTAGAGATTACGCCGCTCTACAAACCATTGAATACAATAACTTACAAGAAAATGATTATATATTTCACATAAAAGCCAAAGATATTTTTGGAAACGAAACCAAAGAGCTTACTTTTAAATTCACAATTAATCCTCCTTGGTATCGATCTATTTGGGCATATTTAATATATGTAGTATTACTAATTACTTTAGTTATTATAATTATTAAACTCTACACGAAACGTTTAACACAAAAAAATATTGAACTTGAAGAAACAATTACTGAACGAACAAAAACCATTGTTGTTCAAAATCAAGAGCTCGAGCATAAAAATAAAGAAATTACTGATTCCATCAATTACGCACAACGTATACAAAAATCGTTATTAGCAAGTGATGCAATGCTTACTAAAAATCTTAAAAACCACTTTGTGTTTTTTCAACCAAAAGACATTGTAAGTGGTGATTTCTATTGGGGTGCTGAATTAAGTAATCATCAATTTACACTAGTAACAGCGGATAGTACAGGGCATGGAGTTCCTGGCGCCATTATGAGTATGCTAAATATTTCTTGTTTAAACGAAGCTGTTGAAGGGCAAAAATTATTACAACCAAATGATATCTTAAATTACACACGTTATAAAATCATCAAACACCTTTCTAATGATGGAAGTGAATATGGTGGGAAAGATGGTATGGATTGTAGTTTAATTAGTTTTGATTTTATAAATAACAAACTAACTTATAGTGCTGCCAATAATCCAATTTGGATTGTTAGAGATTCTAAATTAATCGAATTAAAGCCTGATAAAATGCCTGTTGGCAAACATGACAAAGATTCTGAATCTTTTTCTCAACATCATTTTGATCTTCATAAAAACGATACTATTTATGCTTTAACTGATGGAATGCCCGATCAGTTTGGTGGAGTTAAAGGTAAAAAGTTCATGTACAAACAATTAAAAGAATTAGTTGTAAGTATTAGTCATTTATCGATGAATGAACAAAAAGAAAAATTATCTACAGCCTTTAATTTATGGAAAGGTGATTTAGAGCAAGTTGATGATGTATTAGTGATTGGTGTAAGAGTGTAGCTGCAATTATGCAACTACCAGCGTTCCTACTTTTTCTCCCATTAATAAGTTTTGTAAATTACCTTTCTTATTCATGTCAAAAACTATTAATGGCAAGTTGTTTTCTTTACACAAAGTAAATGCAGTCATATCCATTACCTCAAGGCCTTTATTATAAACCTCTTCAAATTTAACGGTTTCGTATTTTACAGCGGATGGGTCTTTTTCTGGATCTGCAGTATAAATACCATCTACACGTGTTCCTTTTAAAATAACATTTGCTTCAATTTCAATTGCTCTCAATGTAGCAGCTGTATCTGTTGTAAAATAAGGGTTTCCTGTACCGGCACCAAAAATAACAACACGACCTTTTTCTAAATGCCGAACTGCTTTTCGGCGAATAAATGGTTCACAAATTTGTTCCATCTTAATAGCGCTTTGTAAACGCGTTTGCACACCTAATCCTTCAAGAGCCGACTGAATTGCCATTGAATTAATAACAGTTGCCAACATACCCATATAATCACCATGAACACGATCCATTCCGCCTTTTTCAGCTTGTATGCCTCTAAAAATATTTCCACCACCAATAACAATAGCCACTTGACAACCGGCATCATAGGCTGCTTTTATTTCAACTGCATATTCCATTAAGCGAACTTGATCTATTCCAAAACCTTTATTTCCCATTAAG
>JANXRU010000074.1 GCA_025356715.1 Bacteroidota bacterium | reverse complement strand
TATGATTACTATTTTTTAATACGCTAATTTCTTTAACCTTACTTTTACACTATCATTAGGCTCTACCAAAGGCAAACGTACATAAGGCTTGGTTATTTTTTTAAAATCTAATACCACTTTTACACCACCTGGGTTTCCATCAGCAAATAATTGTTCAGTGATATCTATCATTTTGTAATGTAATTTTTGTGCTGATTTTAAATCGTGAACCAAAGCAAAACGAACCATATCACTAAAATCTTTAGGATACGCATTTGCTACAACAGATATAACTCCATCTGCACCACATGCAATTAAAGGTAAAGTCAACGAATCATCCCCACTAATAATTAAAAAATTATCTGGGCGATGTTTAATGATTTTCATGCATTGCTCTATATTCCCACTTGCTTCTTTAATGGCAATGATGTTTTTAAATTCTTTTGCTAATCGAATGGTTGTTTCCCATGCTATGTTTGACGCTGTTCTTCCTGGCACATTATATAAAATAATGGGTAACGGGCTTGCTTTTGAAAGTGCTTTATAATGTTGGTAAATGCCTTCTTGCGATGGTTTATTGTAATAAGGAGATACAGATAATATCGCTGAAAATGCAGATAAATCATTCTTCTTTAATTGCTCAACTAATTCGGCTGTATTGTTTCCACCAACGCCTAAAACTAAAGGAATGCGCTTATTAGTTATCTTAACAATATGCGAAATCACTTGTTGTTTTTCGTCTTTAGATAAAGTAGCTGTTTCTCCAGTTGTTCCTAACACAACAATGTACTCAACTCTTCCCTTTATAAGGTGTTCAATTAATTTAGTTAAAGCTGGATAATCAACCTCTCCTGATTTTGTAAATGGTGTAACGATAGCCACACCTGTTCCTGTAAAATTTACTGCTTTTGCCATTAGTTGTTTGTTGTTTTAATCATATTCAAATATACTATTACTTGTTTTAAGTAATCAGAACTCTTCATTAATTTATCGTCATTTATCGTAATCTCAAAATTAGGATTTTGAAAATTAGCTATTTTACATTTACTCAAAATTAATTTACTTAATGCTAAAGCTTTTATTTGTTGAGAATTGCCTAAATTAATCAATGCGTCAAAAGGCATTGAATTTAGATGGGATAAAATATGCTCCTTAGGTAATCCAAAAAAATTGAATTGTTTTTTATCTAATAACGTATGGCTAAAATTTGGTTTAGGAGCTTGCTCAGCTTTACCTTCATAAACAAGGGCTACATGAACAGTTATGTTATCTTTTTTGCAAGCAGACATGAATTCTGAGCAATCCGTAATTTGATTTTCGTAAATAATTAGTAATACATTAGAAAGTTGATTCCAATTTAAAAATTGCTTGTTACTCTTAGGAGATTCCTTTGATGCTAGTAACCAATTTGCTATGTTATTTATAAAAGACATTAGCTCTCCATTTTTTTAGCTTCGTTCCAAAACACATCCATCTCTGCTAAAGAGCAATCTGCAAGGGCTTTACCTTGAGCTAATATTTTTTGTTCCATGTAATTAAAACGAGAAATGAATTTTTTATTTGTTTTTTCCAAAGCATCTTCTGGATTCACATTTAAAAAACGAGCGTAGTTAATTAATGCAAAAAAGACATCGCCAAATTCTGATTCTAATTTATTTTTATTTCCATCTATGTCTGAGGTGACCGATGCCACTTCTACTTGCAACTCCGTTAATTCTTCTTGTACTTTTTCCCAAACTTGGTTAGGGTCTTCCCAATCAAAACCAATAGCGCGTGCTTTATCTTGTATGCGTAATGCTTTGAGTAAAGAGGGCATGCTGCTTGGAACACCTGATAAGGCGCCTTTATTTCCTTCTTTTTGTTTTAACTTTTCCCAATTAGTGGTTACTTCGTTTGCATCTTTAACTTTTACGTCGCTATAAATGTGAGGGTGACGAAAAATCATTTTTTCGCACAACGAGTTAATGACATCCGTAATGTTAAAGTCGTTGGTTTCGCTACCAATTTTAGCATAAAAAACAAGGTGTAATAAAATATCACCGATTTCTTTTTTTATTTCTGTTTTATCGTTTTTTAAAATAGCATCACTTAATTCATACGTTTCTTCAATCGTTAAATGCCTCAATGTTTCCATTGTTTGTTTTTGATCCCAAGGGCATTTCGCTCTTAGGTCATCCATGATATTTAATAATCGTTCGAAGGCAACTAATCGTTCATCCATATTTTTATTTTATGCATTCGGCTCCGCTAGGGTCGCATTATTCAGTTCAATTAAATTCTTTATCTATTCATATTTAACCCTTTCGGAGTCAGTTTAAAATAAATTAAATTTGTAATGATTTTAAAATCGCGTTCTCTACTTCTATACTATCCCACTTTGCTTCAATATTTGGCATTGCCATAATTTTATTCATAATAGCTTGTTGTTTATTACCTGACGTTAAAGCTTCACTGTATCTAATATGTGGGCTATACGTTACCATACTGTATAATGGAATCCATTTTTCAGGGTGCTTGGCACTGAAATGTGCTTCAATTTTCTTTTGCAATAAAAAGGTTTTGTCAGCAGTTTTATCGCGCATTTCAATAAAATTTGCAATGGCTAAATCGGCAATAGCATCGCCATCTGGTTTACGTAATGTTTCGTATTCTTTTAAACAAGCTCCGTTTAAATCGCCATATTTATCCATTAACTCATTTAATACAACGCAATCTTCAAAACCACAATTCATGCCTTGTCCGTAAAATGGAACAATAGCATGAGCCGCATCTCCAATTAAGGCAATCTTCTCATCCCATACCCAAGGCTTACATTTTACGGTTACTAAACTCGATGTAGGATTATTGAAATAATCATCAACCAATGTTGGCATTAATGCCACCGCATCAGAAAATTCTTCTTTAAAAAATGCTAGTACTTCCTCTTTTGTTTTTAACGCGTCAAACGATACTTTTCCTTCCATTTGAAAAAACAAAGTACACGTAAAACTACCATCCATATTAGGTAAAGCAATCATCATGTAACTACCCCTTGGCCATATATGTAGGGCATTTTTTTCAATAGCATGTTTCCCATCTTTTGTAGCAGGTATCACTAATTCTTTATAACCGCAATCAATATAAAATTGTTGGTAGTCGAAACGATCTGATTGAAATTGCATTTGCGTACGAACCGCACTAAAAGCTCCATCAGAACCTAAAATGATGTCAGATTTAACGTGAGAGGTATTGTTGGTATTTGTGTTATAAAAGGATAATTCATTGGTTTTTCTGTCCAATTTATCGCAACGTTGCTCAAAGTGAATGTTTACATTTGGTTGTTGTTCGGCCAAATCCATCAATCGCATATTAATACCACCTCTTGATACAGAATAAATAGCTTGATTATCTTTTCCATAAGCTTGGTAAGTTGATGAACCATCCTTCATATGAATAGAACGACCATACATTGGAATAGCAATTTTTTTAATTTCATCTGCAATACCCACACCTTCTAATCCTCTCCATCCGCGGTCGCTTAGGGCTAAGTTGATTGATTTTCCGGCAGACATATGTTCCTTTCGCATATCGTTTCGACGCTCATAAATGTCCACTTTGTACCCTCGTTTTGCAAGATATATTGATACTAAAGAGCCAACTAATCCTGCTCCAACAACAGTTATATTTTTTTGAGAATTCATCATCATAATTATATTTTTTGAGCCACTAATTTATTCTTTTCTTGGATAAAATTGCGAGAAAGTAATTGACAATTTTATTTTTTGTTTTTACCATGTAATCCTTGTTTTTCTTGCAGTTTTTTGATAGTCTGTTCAATTCTTTTGGTTCGTGTTTCCAATTTTTTAGCTGATTCTATCCATTGTATATATTCCTTTCTATGTGAAAAAGCTAATGATTCGAAGTATTCAAAGACTTTTGCTAATTTAAATTGTTTTTTAACATCCGTTGATATTTCAATTGTTTTATCTTTTGTTTCCTTAAGAATGTGTCCTTTTTTATTATTATCAATAGCTTCAAATAAATAGTTTAAGATGGTTTCATCATCAATTTGAGAAACATCAGTGTATTTGATATGTCGGTTATGAACGTTTCCCGGATTTTGTTGTAGTATTTTTTTCTTGTCTTTTAATAAAGCGCCCTGAAAGAAAACAAAAGAAACATGTTTTTTAAATCCCCAATATCCACAAACCATCCCGTTTAAATAATAATTTGGCCCCCACTTCCAGTCTTCTATAATAGCTTTGTCAGAGCTGAGTATTAGTTGGCGAAGGCGCTTGCAAATGATTTGAATAAAAGGTTCTAACTCAGAAATACCTGCATCTATTAAAAAACTTGCGTTTGCATTATGTTTTACTTTTGCCATAATAAACTGTAAATTTGAGTTGTGCTTAAACGATTTGAAGTAAATATCACTAAAAATAAACTTTTTAGCAAAACGGATAAATTATTAGTTGCTTTTAGTGGTGGCGTAGATTCTGTTGTATTGATTGATTTACTCAATAAAGCAGGTTACTTTTTCGAATTGGCACATTGTAATTTTCAACTCAGAGGGGATGAAGCGATTGGTGATACTGCTTTTTGTAACACGTTTGCCTCTTCTATTAATAAACCATTTCATGTTACTTATTTTGATACGAAGCAATATGCATTGAAAAATAAGCTTTCTATTCAAATGGCTGCACGTGATTTACGGTATCAGTGGTTTAAAGAATTGATGGATGAATTTCAGTTTGATTATATTTTAACTGCACATCATTTAAGTGATAATGTTGAGACTCTTTTTGTGAATTTAATAAGAGGTACTGGAATTAAAGGTTTGCAAGGTATTCCTGAAAAACAACACACTATTATTCGCCCCTTATTATTTGCTTCTAAAAATGAAATTAGAGAGTATGCCTCTATTAATAAATTGACTTATAGGGAAGATAGCAGTAATCAAGAAACTAAGTATAAGCGCAATTTTATTAGAAACAATATTATTCCTCAACTTAAAACGCTAAACCCTGCGCTTGAAGAAACCATTCATACATCCATTCATTTTTTTAAACAATCAGCAGAAATTGTTGCTGAGTTCTCAAATTTAAAATTTAAGAACATTTGTAGAGAAGATGATAATCAACTACAAATAGATATTAGCTTATTAAAACTGGAACCACAAAAAGAGACGTTATTGTTTGAATGGTTATATCCAAAAGGCTTTAAAACCAATCAAATTGAACAATTGTGCGAAGCTTTAAATAGCGAAAACAATTGTGGTAAATTATTTTCATCAACTACATTTCAGTTAGTTATTGATAGACAATATGTTTTTGTAAAAGCCATCAATAAAGAAAATAAGGAGTCAACTTATGTAATTACTTCTATTGAAGATGTTACTCATTTGCCAATAAAAATAAGAATGACTGAGGTTTCCAATAAAATAATGAATATAAATAATAATACAATTTGCGTGTCAGGTAAATCTCTTCTATTTCCTTTAACGCTCCGAAAATGGAAACAAGGCGATAAATTTAAACCATTTGGCATGAATGGCTTTAAGAAATTAAGTGATTTTTTTAAAGACAAAAAGTTATCTCGATTTGAAAAAGAGCAGGTTTGGATTTTAGAAAATGCCGAACATATCATTTGGGTAATAGGTTATAGAATGGACGACCGTTGTCAGTTATCAGAGTTAGAAAATAGTGCTATCGAAATTGCTATTACACAATAAAATTTAAATTTTTATTAATGTTGATTTTCGAAATTATTGATTAACTTTCTGAATTATAAATTTAATTACCTTTTGCTTAAAAACCCACTCATAGCTTTTTTAAAATTGATAAGAATAGAAAACTTATTAATTATCGCAATTACACAAATTTGTATAAAGTATTTGGTATTTGAGCCTTTGAATGAATTTTCTAAATTCACGCCTACACTTTTTATTATTTCTTTAATTAGTACCTTGTTAATTGCAGCAGCAGGCTACATTATCAACGATTATTTTGATGTAAAAACAGATAAAATTAACCGACCAGAAACTGTTGTTGTTGATGTTATTATTAAACGACGTTTAGCAATGGTATTGCATATTATATTAAATACCATTGGATTAATATTAGGATTATATTTAGCTCTAAAATGCCAACAATTAAAATTAATTATTTTTCAAATTTCAAGTATTGCGTTGCTTTGGTTTTATTCAACTAATTTCAAAAAGCAATTACTTGTTGGTAATATTGTAGTGTCAATTTTAACGGCAACTATCCCATTAATGCCTATGATTTATGATTATTATTTAACGGCACCATTAGATCCATTTGTTAAAATGATGCTTGGGTCTTATCTTGACAGCTTCCCATTAATTGTTTTTGGTTTCGCTATTTTTGCTTTTTTAATGTCTTTAGCACGTGAAATTATTAAAGACATGGAAGATTTTAAAGGCGATGCTCAAACGGGTTGTAAAACAATGCCTATTGTTTGGGGAATGATTACCAGTAAAGTAGTTACTTTCTTCATCATTCTTATTACTATTGGATTATTGTTGTTAGTTAGTATTAAATACTATAAAGATAATCAATCAATTGCTTTTTATTATATAATTGGATTACTTGTTGTTCCTTTGATTATACTTGTTATTCAAACACTAAAAGCAAAAACAACTAAGCATTTTAAATCAGCAAGTTTATTGTTAAAGATCGTCATGTTATTTGGTATAGCATTTACATTTATTTTGAAAAATTAATATGAATTCAGTAGAACAAACTATCAACGAATTTCCATTTCAACTCATTTTAGGTTCTGGCTCGCCACGTCGTCAAGAATTATTAAAAAGCCTCGGATTTGATTTCCTTATAAAACCAACAAATGTAGATGAATCTTTTCCAATTGATTTAGTTGCTGAAGAAATTCCCTTGTATTTGGCTGAGAAAAAAGCCGACGCCTATCAGGATGATTTAAAAGAAACAGAAATATTGATTACAGCAGATACCATTGTTTGGTGTGATGGTAAAGTGTTTAATAAACCCGCTAATTTTGCAGAAGGAAAAAAAATGTTGGAGGCTTTAAGTGGAAAGATGCATGAAGTGTTTACAGGAATTTGTTTAAAAAGTGGTAATAAGCAAACCACTTTTTATGATGTGAGTAAAGTTTATTTCAAAAAACTAAAGCCTGAAGAAATCGAATATTACTTAATCAATTTTACGCCTTATGACAAAGCAGGTGGTTATGGCGTTCAGGATTGGTTAGGTTATATTGGAATTGATAAAATTGAAGGCAGTTTTTATAATGTAATGGGATTACCTGTTAAAGAGTTATATGAAGAACTTATTAAATTTTAAGATAGACATCTTACTTAAATGTCTTTTTGTCGTTGAACTTCATTTTTTAAATGCTCATTTACAGGTGTAAAACTACGCTTTAAAAAATTTGTTCGCCTAAAAAATTCTATTTAATTGAAATGCCTATGGTTGGTTTCCGATTATAAATTTTCAATCAACTCATTAAAGTACTTTACACTATGAGTTAATCGGCTGCCATACCAACTAAATAATTCGCCATCTACAATTAATATTTGTGTATTTGGTAACTGCTTTTGTAACTCTTTAACATGAGTTTCTTTAAAGGGAAAAGGCTCAGAAGATAAAAAAATAACTTCGGGATTTAAGTTGATGATGTCGTCTAAAGATAGAGTAGGGTAGCGGCTATTTATATCTGAGATACAATTTTTTAATTCTATTTTTTCAAGTAAGTGTCCAATAAAAGTAGCCCTACCCGCCACCATATAGGGCTTGTTCCAAATAAAATATAAAACGGTTTGATGTGTTTGTTTTAAATCTTTAAATGAACTACTGATTTGAGATGTTAATTTTTTCGCTTCTTCTTTTTTACCTACTAACTCACCAATGCCTTCAATCATTGATAAAGAATCATCTAAAGTGTAAATATCGCTCATCCAAACATTAAATTCTATTTTTAATTCTTCAATTTGAGATTGCTCGTTTTCCTCTTTATTACCAATAATTATATCTGGGTTTAATGATCTAATTTTTTCAATGCTTAAAGTTTTTGTACCGCCAATATGTGAAATAGAACGATGTAGTTCTTTTGGGTGAATACAAAATTTAGTAATGCCAACTAACTCTTTTTTTAAACCTAAATCCCATAGTAATTCTGATTGAGAAGGAACTAATGAAATGATACGCTTAGGAAAATCATTTAATTCTATTGTATTATTTAATTGGTCTGTAAAAAACATCATGCTAATTTCGGAAATTATATTGCATATTTGTCAATAAAATGAATCCTTCTTTTAAAGCTCATATTTCTTTATTTATAGCCCAAGTTATTTATGCATTAAACTACAGCATAGCTAAAGATGTTATGCCAAATTATGTAAAGCCATTTGGAGTAGTTATGATGCGTATTTTGGGTGCTTTCATTTTGTTTTGGACTTTATCTTTTTTTCTTAAAACTGAAAAAGTAGATAAAGCTGATTTAAAGAAAATGGCTTTGCTTGCTGTATTTGGAGTGGTGGTTAACCAAGCCTTTTTTATTTATGGATTATCATTAACGAAGCCTATCAATTCAGCTATAATTATGATTAGTAATCCCATCGCTGTGATGTTGTTTACCATCTTTATGTTTAAGGAAAAAATAACTACATTAAAATTGACGGGACTTTGTCTTGGAATTGCAGGCGCACTTACGTTGTTATTATTTAAAGGCTCTTTTTCATTTGGTAGTGAAACTATAGCAGGTGATATGATGACTTTAATAAATTCTTTATCATGGGGAGTATTTGTTGTTATGGCTAAACCTTATATGATAAAATACCATACTGTAACAGTTATGAAATGGGTATTTTTATTTGGATTAATTTATTTCAGTCCTATTGGCGCCCCTTATTTATTGGAAGTGCAATGGAGTCAACTACCACCAAATATTATATTTGGATTATTTTTTATTGTTTTTGCCACTACTTTTTTAGCCTATTTACTCAATATGTATGCATTAAAAGCATTAAGCTCATCAGTAGTCAGTATGTATATTTATTTCCAACCTTTTTTAGCAACCTTATTTGCAGTTTGGTTTGGTAAGGATGAAATTACACCTATAAAAATTGTCGCAGCTGTTTTAATTATACTGGGTGTTTACTTGGCTAGTAGAAAACCAATTTCTAATTAATTATTTTACGATTAAAGTATTTGTTAGCAGTGTTTTTTGAGATAAGGTATTATAAATAGTAATCTTGATTTTTTGTGATGGAACACAGCTCCCTTCTAGTAGGGTATTAAAAATAGAGTCTGGTTTGTTATGTGAATATTTTATGCCTCTTACAAAAACAAGTTGATAGTTATTAGAATTCTTATTAGTAGATTTAAATAAGCCGTTTTCAATATTTATTTGAAGGACATTTCGTAAACTATCTGGTAATTTAATGAAAAATTGATTGTAGTTAGTTGCACTAATAGTGTCACTCTTTTTTTCAATTTGATGGAATAAGAAACGGTTATCTTCTCTTTTTATTTTTATAACTTCTTGAGCATTTATTAATAATGATAACGTTAATAAGGTTATTAATAAAGTGTACTTCATACAATAAAGATAAATGATAATAAGTGAATATAAAATGTAAGTCATAAAAAAAACCCTTACCAAAGTGGTAAGGGTTTTCGTATTAACTGATTAGAACTAGAAATGGAACGCTAAACGTAAATTTCCAGATGCTCCAAAGATAGAACCACCAACATTAGTGTTTTTATCTGTGTCAATCATAAATGTAGTTGTTTTACCAGCTTCAATTGTAGTAGTAGCAGTAGAGTTTGGAGCAGCTCCATTTGTACCGTTAGATTCCCAAACGTTAGTAGCTCTTCCTCCAATATTTAAACCAAGTCCCCATCCAAATTCTCCACCTAAAGAAATTTTAGGTAAAATAAAGTATTCAGCACCAATAAATGCGCGAACACCAAATTGAACTCCAACTCCTGATTTCATAGAAGTAGCACGAGCTGAACCAACGATATTAGTAATACCTGTAGTCGCACTTACGTTACCAGCAACAGCACCAAAATCATCAGCAGCAGTAACGCCAACAACTGGAGCAGCTGTAGAAGATGAAGTGGCAACTAAAGCATTACCATAAGTAAACGAGTTTTTTTGAGCTGTAAAATTTAAAGCTAAATCAGCACCATAAAATCCTTGTAAACGAGTTTTGCCTTTACGTTTTTCATAACCTACAGTAATACCAATATTAGTGTTAGATTGCTTCCATTTGTTTTCAACTTGTGTAGGGCCATCAGGGAAAGCATGAACTGCAACATCTGATAAGTTAGCTACTTTATTAGTAACAGATGGTCCTCCAAATCCTAAACGAATACCAACACGGTATGCAGTTTTAGCATCTTTAAAGTATTTACCAACTATTGTTTGGTTTGCAGTAAAATAATTCCAGCTTGGAGCAGCATTGTTGTTAGTTTTTCCAAAGAAATTACCTACATAATTCAAAAACGGAGTAGCATCTACAGAGATTGCATAATCCCCAGCTTCAGGTAAAACTGGTTCTCCTTTTTTTGATGTTAAATCTTGTGCAAAAGCCGATGTTACACCGAAAGCCATTGCTACTAGAGCGATTGATTTTTTCATATTTGTTTGTTTTTGTTTGTTATTACAAATTTGTAACTTTTCTGTAGTTGTGTTGCAAAATGAAATTTCAATTATAAACAGATACTTGTTAATAGCGACAAGCCATATGGAGTTAATTAGTTCTTGTTTTGTAGCATTGGCACAAATTTAAACTTGCCAAAGGCTTGTTTTTCAAACTCTGTGGCAGATTTTTTAATTATCATATTCATCACTTGCTCTTCTCCTTCACCTAAAGGTATTATAAGAATGCCTCCTATCGTTAACTGAGTTAATAGGTCATCAGGAATATATGGCGCAGCAGCTGTTACTATGATTTTATCAAATGGTGCAAATTGAGGTAATCCTTTATAGCCGTCTCCATAAACTAGTTTTGCCCCTTTATAACCAAGGGCAGGTAAAAATAATTTGGTTTTATCGAAAAGCTCTTTTTGACGTTCTATGGAATATACTTTAGCTCCCATTTCCAGTAAAACAGCTGTTTGATAACCACAACCTGTTCCAATTTCTAAGATTTTATCTCCTTTAGCTATATTGAGTTTTTCAGTTTGGAAAGCAACAGTAAAGGGATGTGAAATCGTTTGACCTGCCCCAATTTTAAGTGCTTTATCTGAATAAGCATGATCGAGTAGGGCTGGGCGCTCAGTGCTTTGATCAAAAAACAAGTGGCGAGGTATTTTTAAAATAGCATTTAAAACCTCTTTGCTAACGATTCCTTTTTCTTTAAGCTGCTCTACCAAGCGTTTGCGCTTACCTTGATATAGATATTCATCTTCTTTATTTGTTTTTAGTAACATGTTTTAAATTTATAAATAATAAACAATCGACTATTAATATTTTAAAAGTATTTCTAACAAACGGCTTTTAATAGAATTATATTTGCGTTCAGAAACTAAGATTTAGAATGAATATAGGAATTGTAGGATTAGGTCATTTAGGGAAAATTCATTTAAAATTGCTGAGCGAAAGTTCTTTCTTTAAAATAACTAGTGTTTTTGATATTGATGCAAATTTGACACGTCAATTAAGCGCTCAATATCAGTTGAAATCTGCAGAAACATACGCTGATTTATTAAATGACTGTGATGCCGTTTGTATTGTAACTCCTACACCATCTCATTTTGAATTAGCATCCTTAGCAATCAAACAAGGTAAACATGTATTTATAGAAAAACCTGCTACGGATGATTTAGATGATGTTAAAAAATTAATTAATTTAGTGAGAGAAGCTGGTGTTATAGTGCAAGTAGGACATGTTGAACGATTTAACCCTGCTTTTATAGCTGCACAACCTTTTATTAATAACCCTTTAAACTTTGAAATTCACCGTTTAGCTTGTTATAATGTGAGGGGAACAGATGTTTCAGTTGTACTTGATTTAATGATCCATGATATTGACTTATTAATGAGTTCTGTTAAAAGTAAGATTAAGAATATTTTTGCCACTGGTTCAGCAATTGTGAGTAATACTGCGGATAAAGTAAATGCACGCCTCGAATTTGAAAATGGCTGTGTCGCAAATTTAACGTCTAACCGAGTAGCACTCAGTAATGTTAGGAAAATAGATATATTTCAAAAGAACCGCTACATTTTAATAGATTTATTAAATAAAACAACAACTATCAATAATATAGAATCTTTAACTGAAAAGAATCAGCACAAAGGTGTTTTAATTGATACAGGTTTCGGAAAACAAAAATATCAAATTACAAAAACAGAACCCATTATTTTACCAATAAATGCCTTAAAATCGGAGTTAGATTGCTTTTATGAAAGCATTACCAATAAAGTTCCAATTGTAGTGTCATTAATAGATGCCGAATCGGCCTTATTTATTGCTCAAGAGATTGAAAATCAAATAAAAACCAATTCAAATTAACTTAAAAGCCAAGCGTTTTTTGTTTTTTTTACTATGTCAATACAATAACATAGCTTATCTTTACGTTTTACGTTAATTATGATAAAAACTGTACTATCTATTGGGCTTTTTCTTGGATTTTTCCTGTTTTTTTCTTGCAGTAAAGAGAGCTTAAAATCACCAACCGCATCCTATCTTGTTGTAAATACTCCTGTATTAAGTGTACCTTCTTCTTCTATGGGAACTAATAGTCATAAAATTACAGATGTTTGGCTTTATGTAAATGATAATTTTCAAGGTTGTTTCCCAATAAATACGGTTATGCCAATTGTAGCATCAGGTAGTGCGGATATCAAATTATTTGCAGGCATTAGAAATAATGGAATAGGTTCTACAAGACAACCGTACGTGATGTTTAAACCAATAACATTTAATCAATTATTAGATCCAGGAGTAACTTATTCAATGACCCCAGTTTTTGAGTATATCAGTTATGCTAAATTTCTGTTTCATGAAGAATTTGAAGGGTTCGGTTGCCAATTTATACCTGAAACTAATCCAGGAGATTCTTCTTTTGTAATCACATCTAATCCTGCTGTGGTTTTTGGTGGAAATGGAAAGTCTTTATTTATGGGTATGAGCGATGCGAAACCGACATCTAAAATAATTTCAACCAGTAATTATTATTTTCCATTAAGTGGATCTTCAGGATACAGAATATATATGGAAATGAATTATAAATGTAATCAAGAAATTACGGTTGGTTTAATAGGTGGAGGGCAAGAAAGATCAGCCATAACCTTAAGAGCATCTGATGAGTGGAATAAAATTTATGTTGAATTAACGACTGCTGTAAATACTCAACCTACATATAATTACTATAATCTATATATAGCAGCCACTAAACAACAGGATATTGCAAATCCTCAAATTTACATTGATAATATTAAGGTTGTAACTGAATAAAAATGAATAAAACTCTTCAAAGGCTAAAGTATATTGTAGCAGATTATTCTGCAGCATGTTTGGCTTGGAGTTTATTTTATTTATACCGTAAGTTTTTTATTGAACCAGATAAATTTGGCGTTTCTCCTGAAGTTGTTTTTGATACTCAATACATTTTAGGAATATTGTTATTACCCCTTATTTGGTTATTGGCCTATTACTTAACCGGTTTTTACAAAAATATTTATCGTAAGTCAAGAATTAATGAGTTTGGTCAAACCTTAGCAACCTCTATTATAGGCGTTACTTTAATTTTCTTTTTTATTTTATTAGATGATTTTGTTTCTAGCTATAAAGCATATTACAAAGTTTATGTTGTATTATTCTCTTTACATTTTTTTATTACAGCGTTGTTTCGTTTTATACTTTCATCCATTACCAATTATAAAATAAATAAAGGAAGTATTGGTTTTAATACAGTCATTATTGGGTCTAATCAACGTGCCTTTAAAATTTTCGAGGAAATTACAAAAAGTAAAAAATCTGCAGGGAACAAATTTATAGGATTTATACATTTAGATGAAAAAAATGGATTTTCTGAACAATTAAAAACAAAACTGGCACACTTAGGCGAATACAAAGATTTAAAAGAAATTGTACAAAAAAATAATGTCGAGGAAATCATTATTGCAATTGAGTCTTGGGAACATACATATCTTG
Organism: Bacteroidota bacterium; assembly: GCA_025356715.1. The sequence continues at coordinate 2,260 of JANXRU010000074.1, read as the reverse complement.
AAAAAATTATTAATGAGTTGAATGATATTGGCGTTAATATTAAAATTATTCCAGATATGTATGATATTTTATCGGGTCAAGTAAAAATGAATTCCATTTCTGGAACAGCCTTAATTGAATTAAATAAGCAAGTAATGCCTGATTGGCAGCAGGCAGTAAAGCGGTTTGTAGACGTAACAGCCTCAATATTTGTGTTAGTTTGTTTTAGCTGGGTATATCTCATATTAATGGTGCTTGTTAAATTAGACTCTACAGGCCCAATATTTTTTTTACAAGATAGAATTGGTAAAAGTGGTAAATCCTTTAAAATCATAAAATATAGAACCATGTATACGGATGCTGAAAAACTCGGCCCGTCTTTATCAAGTTCTAATGATCCTCGAATTACAAAAATTGGACGTTTTTTAAGAAAATCGCGTTTAGATGAAATCCCTCAATTTTACAATGTAATTATTGGAGATATGAGTTTAGTTGGTCCCCGTCCAGAACGAAAATTTTTTATTGATAAAATAGTGGTTCATGCCCCCCATTATGTGCATTTACACAGGGTACGTCCAGGAATTACTGGATATGGGCAAGTTAAATATGGCTATGCTGAAAATATAGAACAAATGGTGGAGCGTATTCGTTTTGACTTATTATATATTGAAAATATGAGCTTAATGATTGATTTTAAAATATTGGTTCATACCGTTTTAACTGTAATTCAAGGTCGAGGAAAGTAAGGCGATTAAATTCAGTTGACATGCGGAAAAATAAATTCAATTCGTATATTCGTAACAAATTCGTAAACTAAAAATAATGAAAATATTAGTAACAGGAGGGGCAGGATTTATTGGCTCTCACTTGGTAAGATTGTTTGTAAATAAATACCCAAATTATACAATTTATAATTTAGATAAATTGACTTATGCTGGTAATTTAGCCAACTTACGTGATGTCGAAAATAAATCAAATTACCATTTTATTAAAGGTGATATTGTAGACGCGGAGTTTATTAATAAATTGTTTATTGAACATGAATTTAATGCCGTTATACATCTAGCTGCAGAAAGTCATGTGGACAGAAGCATTACTAATCCTTTGGAATTTGTTTATACAAACGTTATTGGTACTGTAAATTTATTAAATGCAGCAAAAGAACTTTACAAAAAAAATAAGGCATTGTTTTCTAAATTTTATCATGTATCAACCGATGAGGTTTATGGTTCATTAGGTGATACTGGTTTGTTTACGGAATCAACAGCTTACGACCCACATAGCCCATACTCTGCGTCAAAAGCAAGCTCCGACCATTTTGTAAGAGCTTATCATGACACTTATGGTTTACCTTGTGTTATATCAAATTGTTCAAATAATTATGGGCCATTTCATTTTCCTGAAAAATTATTACCGCTTTGTATTAATAATATCAAACAAAATAAATCATTACCAATTTATGGTAAAGGAGAAAATATACGCGATTGGTTATTTGTAGAAGATCATGCACGTGCCATTGATGTGATTTTTCATAATGCTCAATTAGGTAGTACTTACAATATTGGAGGCCATAACGAGTGGACAAACATAGACGTCATCAAATTATTGTGTGACATGATGGATGAAAAATTAGGAAGAGCAAAAGGGACCAATCAAAAGTTAATTACTTATGTTACGGATCGAGCAGGTCATGATTTACGTTACGCTATCGATTCTTCAAAATTACAAAATGATTTAGGTTGGAAACCGTCTCTTCAATTTGAAGAGGGTTTATCTAAAACAGTTGATTGGTATTTGCAAAATGAAGAATGGTTATCTAATGTAACCAGCGGAGCTTATGCTAACTACTATGAAAAACAATATACACAATAGAAATTTTAAATGAGAAATTTTAATTTAATAAAATTTCAATCATCCAACATCTATAATTTATCATTCAACATTTCATGACCTTTAGCAGCATAACTTTTTTAATATATTTCTTACCTATATTTTTATTTGCGTATCATCTTACACCTAATAAATTTAAAAATGCTTGTATTCTTTTATTTAGCATTGTTTTTTATGCATGGGGCGGACCAAAATTTATTTTTGTTATACTAGGAACTACCTTTTTAGATTTCTTTTTAGTTAATAAAATGCAAGACGCAAAAACGTCTAAAGGTAAAAAGCAATTATTGGTTATTTCTCTTTTAATGAATTTAGGATTGTTGTTTTATTTCAAATACTCTAATTTTTTTATTGATAATATTAATGGGGCATTAGGATTAGCAGGTGTTAA
>JANXRU010000064.1 GCA_025356715.1 Bacteroidota bacterium | reverse complement strand
AAGGGAAGTTGGACCTCTGCTTCATTTATAGATACAACGGTTGCAGAATTAAAACAAAAAGTTGGTAATGATAAAGTCATTCTTGGATTATCAGGCGGTGTAGATAGTTCTGTTGCAGCGGTTTTACTACATAAAGCGATTGGCGCAAACTTACATTGTATTTTTGTAGATAATGGTTTGTTACGTAAAAACGAATTTGAATCTGTACTTGAATCCTACAAAGGAATGGGATTAAACGTAAAAGGCGTAAATGCTAAACAGCGTTTTTATGATGCTTTAAAAAATGTATCAGATCCCGAAACTAAACGTAAAGCCATTGGTAAAGCGTTTGTGGATGTATTTGATGATGAATCAAAATTAGTAACTGATGCTAAATGGTTAGGGCAAGGAACTATATATCCTGATGTTATTGAAAGTCTTTCAGTAAACGGCCCGTCGGCAACTATCAAATCTCATCATAATGTAGGCGGTTTACCCGATTACATGAAGTTGAGTGTCGTAGAGCCTTTACGAAGTTTGTTTAAAGACGAAGTTCGTCGTGTTGGAACAGCTTTAGGAATTGATAAAGCTTTAATTGGCCGTCATCCTTTTCCTGGACCAGGTTTAGCGATTCGTATTTTAGGTGATATTACTGAAGAAAAAGTAGAATTGTTACAACATGTGGATTCTATATTTATTGAAGGATTGAAATCTGCAGGCTTGTATGATTCGGTTTGGCAAGCAGGTGCTATTTTATTACCCATACAAAGTGTTGGTGTAATGGGTGATGAGCGTACATACGAAAAAGTAGTCGCACTAAGAGCCGTTTCTTCAACAGATGGAATGACCGCAGATTGGTGTCATTTACCTTATGAATTTTTGGCTAAAGTATCAAACGATATTATTAATAAAGTAAAAGGTGTGAATAGAGTTGTTTATGACATTAGTTCTAAACCTCCCGCTACCATTGAGTGGGAATAAAAGAGAAGTCGATATTTAGTAGATAGAAATTAGTAGACAGAAAAAGTCAGCAGAAAAATAAATGATATATGAGTAATATAAAATTGATAAACATAAAAATGACGTTGTCTTTTATTTTATGTCTTATATCCTATATCTGTGAAGCTCAAACTAAATCAACAGATATTAAAATTATTAACGGCAAGAAGTTTTACATTCATAAAGTAGAAAAAGGCCAGATTTTATATGCCATTGCAAAGGTTTATAATATGGATGTTAATTCTATATTAGCAGAGAATGATGACGCTATTGATGGACTATCAGCAGGCCAAGATTTAAAAATTCCTTTTGAAACTCTCTTAAAACAATCTTCTACAGTAGTTGATACTAATAAATACATATATCATCGTATACAAAAAGGAGAAACTGTTTATGCTATTTCAAAAAAATATAGTGTTGATGAAAAAATAATCAATGGCTATAATCCCTCTATTAGTAAAGGAATAAAAGAAGGAGATTATTTAATTGTTGGAGAAAAAAAGAAAAACTCGAATGTTAATTCTATTTCTACGTTATTAAAAGACACTATTTTGTATACCGTATTACAAGGTGAAACGGTTTATGGTTTAACTGTAAAATTTAATGTTTTGCAAAATCAGATATTAGCCTGCAATCCATCGGCTAAAGACGGCATTAAGCTAGGACAAGTTTTGAAAATTCCACAAAAAAAAGGAAGTACATTAAGTACAGTAAAATATGTTGCAGTTATTTCTTCAACAAACATTGCTATCTCAAATACTTTGGATACTGTTGTTTTAAATAAACAAAAAAAAGGAAACTACAATATTGGATTATTTTTGCCATTTAAATTAGACCAATTTGAAGCGATTAATATTGAGGAATTAACACGCTCCAAGTCTTCCTTTCCTGCAACACAAGCTTTAGCGATGGATTTTTATTCAGGCTTTAAAAAGGCTGTAGATTCTTTATCTTGTAAAGACTTTGATATTACTATTAGTTTATTTGATATTGACGAAAAAGATTCTTCGAAAATTGAAACACTTTGTAAAACAACAGATTTCAAAAAATTGGATGCTATATTTGGTCCTTTATATTCAAGCGAATTTAAGTTAGTTGCTAATAGAGCTAAAGCGTTAAGCATCCCTGTTGTATCGCCCTTAACTCAACAAAATAAAATATTATATAATAATGCATTAGTTAGTAAGATTAATCCCTCGCAATATACATTGATAGAAGGTTTAGCCGATTATTGTGTAGATTCCTTGTTGAGTTCATCAAACATTATGATTGTAAATACTGTTCCAAAAGATTTGCAATACCTTAAAGCTTTTAAAAGCAAATACAACGAAAATTTGTTAAAACGAGGAAGAACTCTTAAGGATAGTATTAAAGAGGTAAAAGGATTAGTAGGAGTAAAATCAGCATACATTTCTGATAAGAAAAATATCGTTGTTGTATTTACTAATAATCATGTGTATTTGCAGGATTTTATAACTCAGTTAGCCAGTTTCGCTGATAAAAAGGAAATTATTTTAATTGGCTTTAATAGTGTGGCAAATATTGATAATTTAGATCAAGAGTATTTAAATAAATTGCATTTTCATTTTGCTACAGCAAGTCATGTAGATTATGAAAAACCCGAAACTCAGCTATTAGTAAAATATTATCGAGAAATTTATTCCGCAGATCCGCCATTAGATAATTTTTATTTTCAAGCCTTTGATATTGCGCATTATTATTTAACTAATTTAAAAGCACAAGGCCCTTCTTTCTTTTTAAACTTAGATAAAACAATCAGTAAAGGTAATTCTATTGATTTTAAATTTTACAGACCAGATGCCTATACAGGTTTTGAAAATAGAGCTATGTCAATATACAAATACGATAACTACAAACTTGTAAAAACAGGTTGGTAATATTTTTGATTTTAAATAGTTAGTCTATCACATTATGAATCATTCTAAAGAATATATTACCGAGTGGCTGAAATCCTTACAAGACGAGATTTGTGAGTCTTTGCAAGCTGCTGATGGTAAAGCCACATTTAAAGAGGAAATTTGGACAAGAGAAGAGGGTGGAGGCGGTCGCTCTCGAGTAATGGAAAATGGAAGTGTGATTGAAAAAGGAGGAGTTAAGTTTTCTGCAGTACATGGCGATACACCTAGCTTTTTATTAACAGAAAAGCAACATGCTACAGGAACTATTCAAGAAAAATCTCAGTTTTATGCAACTGGAGTTTCTATTGTGATTCATCCTCAAAGCCCAATGGTTCCTATTATTCACATGAATATTCGTTACTTTGAAATGAGTAATGGAACACGATGGTTAGGTGGTGGGATTGATTTGACCCCACATTATATTGTAGATGAGGATGCTCAATTTTTTCATCAGCAATTAAAAATGGTTTGTGATAAACACCATGATTCATATTATCCGAAATTTAAAACTTGGGCCGATGATTATTTTTATATCAATCATCGTAACGAAACTCGTGGTATTGGAGGTATATTCTTTGATCGCTTAAACGAAAATGAGCATTTAAATTTTGAAAAAAATTTTGCATTTTGGCAAGATGTAGGAAAGGCTTTTGCTCCAACCTATACAGCTTTGATTTCTAAAAATAAAACTAAATTGTATACTCCCGAAAACAAGCAATGGCAATTATTGCGTCGTGGTCGTTATGTCGAATTTAACTTAGTGTATGATAAAGGAACTAAATTTGGATTAGAAACAAATGGCAGAATTGAATCTATATTAATGAGTTTGCCTGCAAATGCAAGTTGGCTGTATAATTTCCAAACTAAACTAAATTCGCCGGAAACAGAAACATTAGGTAAGCTAAAAAAGGGAATTAACTGGACATCATCATGAATAATATTTTAAAATATTTTTTGCAAGGATTGGTTTTATTTATTCCGTTAGGAATAACCATTATTGTATTTGTAAAACTTTTTCAGTTTTTTCAAGGATTATTTTCTTTTGTTGGATTAACAGGTAATCCATTTTTTGATACAATTATTTCATTTTCGTGCCTAATCGTTTTCATCACCATTATAGGTATTTTAGCATCCTCATTTATCTTTAAAAAATTGTTTTCTTTTTTAGAAGATCGATTAGAGCATGCTCCATTTATTAGACACATTTATTCGCCTATAAAAGATTTTATGAATGCTTTTATGGGGAATAAAAAAAAGTTTACAAAACCTGTATTAGTATTAACAAATCCTCAAGCTAACATTCAAGAAGTTGGATTTATTACTCAAAATGATTTAACCGATTGGGGCATTTCAGATAAAATTGCTGTATATTTACCTATGTCGTATTCGTTTTCGGGTAGGTTAATTGTTGTACCAAAAACGCAGGTAACTATTTTGAACATTGAAGGATCGGAAGCTATGAAATTTATAGTTTCGGGTGGAGTAACCGAAATAGATAAAGACTAACAATAAATAAAAATGTTTAACTATAATATCTAACTAAGATGAAAAAAATAATTTTAACTGTAGCTACAGTAGTTTCATTAGGAACTCTTACAGCTCAAACAATTGAGGTAAAAGAAGGGCAAGATAAATTCTCTACTGGAACCCAAAACTCATTATCTGCAACCATTTTAGAAAACTCTAAAGATGATGTAGAAAGCGAATGGAAAAGCTTATTGAAAGATTTTAAAAATGAAAAAGTAAAAAGTGATAAAGGAGAATTATTTGCTGATAATGTTATTATTAAAGAATGGGGAAATAATACAGTTGATATTTATACGACTTTTGAAGAAGATAAAAAAACTAAAACAGTTAAAATGCATGTAGCATTTGATTTGGGCGGAGCTTATTTAAAATCAGTAGATCAAAGAGATAAGTTTAATTATGCTACAAAAATGATCAAAGATTTTGCCGTAAAAATGACTAAAATTCCATTAGAGAATAAAGTAAAAGATGCTAATAAAGTGTTAGAGAAATTTGCAGATGAGCAAAAAGATTTAGAAAAAGATAATAAGAATTTAAAATCTGATATTGAATCTTACAAAGAAAAAACGCGTAAAGCAGAAGACGATGTGAAAAAGAATGAAGCGAATCAAATAACTAAAAAAGCGGCTATCGAAGCTCAAAAAAAAGCAGTTGAGGAAGCAAAAAAATTAGTTGAAAATGTGAAATAATCTTTTGTAACAAAAACATAAAAGCTGATAGCAGAATCTGTTATCAGCTTTTTTATTAGTTAAATTTAATTGGGAACCCTCCGAACCATATTAGCCATAGCTGTTGTTGTTTATCACTCCTTTACCATTTTTGGTTTAAGATTATGTGGTGGACAAATAGCTGTAGAATCTTTTTATATGATTTCTGGGTTTTATATGGCACTTATTTTAAACGAAAAATATATTGGAGTAGGAAGCTATCGAAAATTTATACTTAGTCGTTTTTATAGAATATTTCCTGTATATTGGATAGTTCTATTATCGGCTCTGTTGTTATCAGTAATTGGATATGCCTGGTTCAATAACACTTTTTATTTAACAAGATTTATTTCAAATAAAGAGTGTTTGTCGTATACAACGATTGGTTATTTTATTTTCGAAAATTTGATAATTATAGGACAAGATGTTTTATATTTTTTACGATTAGATGAGTGGTGCAATCCTAAGTTGACTTATTTTGTATTAACGTATAAGCATACAGGGTATCAGTATTTATTGGTGCCTCAAGCTTGGTCTATTAGTTTAGAATTAGTATTTTATTGCATGGCTCCTTTTATAGTTCGAAAAAAATTACCATGGCAATTAACGATAGTAGCATTGTCAATTGGAGCGAAAATAATGTATGCTACTCAGTTTAATTTAGCTTTCGATCCTTGGACTTATCGATTTTTCCCTTTCGAATTAGGCTTTTTCATACTTGGTAGTATAGCGTATCAATTTTATAAAATTATTTATAATTTAAAATTTTCTCCACAAATAGGTTATGTGTTTTTAGTACTTTGTATCATTGGAGTTTTTGGTGTAGGTGAAATTGATATCCAGTTAAAGTATAAAAGTTTGTTTTTTTACATACTTATTTTTTGCTCTATTCCATTTATCTTTACAGCATTAAAAGACAATACGATTGATCGGTACATAGGCGAACTATCGTTTTCAATATACATTAGTCATCATTTAATAGTCAGTATATTTCGTAGTTTTTTTTACAATCATTTTCATTGGATTTCATATTATGGTTATACGGTTGTTATCGCCTCTTTGCTATTGGCTATCGTTTTTCAAAGAGTCATAATTAAGCCCATGGAATTACAAAGAATAAAACGATTTTCATAAACTAACTATTCCTTTTTTAATGTAATGTTTTTTTGTAAATGAATATTATTCATTTAGCTTTGTTTTTAGGCACATATTATCATTTTAGGTAATGACAAATAACATAAACATTAATAGACTACGTTAACGGAATGCTTTTTAATTCTCTCCATTTTGCGATATTTTTACCAATAGTATTGGCATTTTATTGGCTTGTGGTAAATAAATCTCTCAAACTTCAAAATGGGTTACTGCTTGTTTCTAGTTATTTTTTTTATGCATGTTGGGATTGGAGATTTTTATTTTTATTAATTTTCTCTACACTTTTAGATTATTATACAGGGTTGAAAATGTCGGATTCTAAAAACCAAACTATTAAAAAATTTTGGTTTTGGTTAAGTATAATTGTAAACCTAGGGTTTCTTGGTGTTTTTAAATATTATAATTTTTTTGCAGCCTCATTACAGGAAGCAATGTCTCATATGGGTTTGCATATAAATCCATGGACATTAAAAGTAATATTACCAGTAGGGATTTCATTTTATACCTTTCATGGATTATCCTATGTAATTGATATTTATAAAAACAGAATTAATGCTGAAAGAAATTTTATTGATTATTCTGTATTTGTGAGTTTTTTTCCTTTGCTTGTAGCAGGCCCTATCGAAAGAGCGACCCACCTTTTGCCACAAATTCAAAAGCAAAGAACGTTTGATTATTCAAATGCAGTAAATGGATTAAGGCAAATTTTATGGGGTCTTTTTAAAAAAATTGTCATTGCGGATCAATGCGCTGAATTTGCAAATAGTATATTTAATGATTCAACTAATTATTCAGGTAGTACGCTAGTTATAGGCGCTGTATTCTTTACGATTCAAATATATGGTGATTTCTCTGGCTATTCAGATATTGCTTTAGGAACGGCTAAATTATTTGGAATAGAATTATTAAGGAATTTTTCTTTTCCTTATTTTTCAAGAGATATTGCAGAGTTTTGGAGGCGATGGCATATCTCTTTATCAACTTGGTTTAGAGATTATCTGTATATCCCATTAGGAGGAAGTAAAGGTGGAATGTGGGTAAAAGTGCGAAATACATTTATTATTTTTTTGGTGAGTGGCTTTTGGCATGGCGCAAATTGGACTTTTATTATTTGGGGGTTATTAAATGCGCTCTATATTATGCCTTCCATCGTATTTAATACAAATAGAAATAATTTAGATATAGTGGCACAGGGTAAATTTTTGCCATCCTTTAAAGAATTTAGACAAATGACTCTCACCTTTAGTTTAACCGTATTTGCTTGGATATTTTTTAGAGCAGAAAATTTAAATCATGCTTTTCAGTTTATTTCAAATATGTTTATTGGTCTTTTAAATATAGAGTCTTATTCTCAAACATATTTATTGCTTTATAGAATTGGGCTTTCCAATTTGATCGTTATTCCTTTGTTTTTCTTTATAGAGTGGGCGGGTAGAGAGAGCCAATATGCCATAGAAAATATAGGATTGAAATGGAAGAGACCTTATAGGTATTTAATGTATTACGCTATTGTTATTGCTTTATTTATGTATGGAGGAAAGGAACAACAATTTATTTATTTTCAATTTTAAGGGGTTATGAAAAAATTAATAATTAAAGTTGTATTATTCCTATCCCCGATCATGTTTTTGGAAGTTTTCACCTTTTTATTTTATTCAACGGATAATGGTGATTTATGTAGAATGGGGTATATAGCTTATATCTCTGATTATAGTCAAATTTTTAAAAAAGAATATGAGCAAAAGGTATATTACACTAAAATTTCTGATGTTGATTTAAGCAAGAAAAATAAGTTTACTGTATTAACTATTGGTGATTCATTTTCGGAACAAGAAGCAATAGGTTATCAAAATTATTTATCTAAAAATGGTTCTATTTCTGTGTTACACTACGAAGATTATTTAAATATAAATCCAATTCAAACTTTATATGGAATTCTAAATGGAGATTTATTAGATTCATTAAATGTGAATTATATTGTGCTTCAATCAGTCGAAAGATCCTTTGTAGATAGAGCAAAAGGCATTGATTTTAACAAAAAAGTATATAGTGATTCATTGATGAAATTAATTAATGCTCGAAGAGGACCGTTAAAAGCGATTAATAATTCAGTTAAGAAAAAACAGAATCACATTAAGAAGGAAGGTAATATGGATAAATTTTTTACAGATAGAATTTTTAAATTTCCTCTATATAATTTACTTTATTGTTTTGATGATAATGCCTATGATTCGCCAACTTATAAAGTAAGAACAACTAAAAATTTATTTTCTGGAAATAAAAACGAATTACTGTTTTATACAGATGATTTGCCTCAAGCTAAAATAAATAATGATGTAGATTCTTTGTTTAAATTAAATAATGAATTAAATTATTTAGCAAACAAGCTTAAAAATAAAGGGATTAAATTGATCGTGTTGCCTTGCCCAGATAAATTTGATATGTATTATGATTATATCGTAAATAAGGAAAAATACGTTAAGCCATTGTTTTTTCAAAATTTAATGAAAATGCCCAAAAATTATTTATTCCTAAATGCTAAACAAATTTTAGGCGCTGAAATTAATCGAAAAAATGATATTTATTATTATGATGATACCCATTGGTCGCCTTATGGAGCATTATTAATTGCTGATGAATTAGCTAGACTAATTAGCCAAAAACAATAAAAAGCGCCTGTAATTTTAAAAGTTTTAAAAACGATCAAATTCAAATGAAATTTACAGTTTTAAAACTTATGTGAAATTGAATAATTAACATAATAAATAGCCACTATTTTTTCCCTATTTCCAAAAAATATGCTATTTTCACACCTCTTTATGATAAGTTATGTAAATGGGCAAATAGCCGAATTAAATCCTGCTTTGGCAGTTATTGAAACCAATGGTGTTGGTTATGGTTTGTTAATTTCTCTTACCACATATTCAGCCATTCAGGGCAAGCAAACGGCTAAATTATTTATTGAAAGTGTCTATGTGCGTGATGATAATCCAAAATACTATGGGTTTGCTGATATAGCAGAAAGAGAATTGTTCCAAAAATTAACTTCGGTTTCGGGTGTTGGTGGTGGTAGTGCCCTTTTAATGCTATCATCATTAAGTGCTCCAGAAATATCTGGAGCTATTAATACCGCAAACGTGGCGCTTTTAAAAAGTATCAAAGGTATTGGCGAAAAAACAGCTCAAAGAATTGTTATTGATTTAAAAGGAAAGATGGGTAAGCATGAAGGAGGAATATCACAAATATTGAATCCTTCATACAATAAAAACAAAGATGAAACGTTAATGGCATTAGTTACACTTGGATTTCCAAAGGTGGTGGCTGAAAAAGCTATTGAAAAAGCTATTAAGCAACAAGGCGTGGCTACTGATAATGTGGAATTGCTGGTAAAAGCAGCATTAAAAAATATGTAATTAAGCGTGGCAAAAGGTTTTATCAAATTCTTAGTTGTAAGTTCTGCCTCAGTAGGTTTAATGAGTATAATCGTTGGTTCCAAAGCCAGCGACGCGCCATTAAGCAAGCCGCATTATTATGAAAAAGATATTACTCTTGCTGTTGACTCACCAGATGTTCCCAATCAATTACCTTATAAGTTTAATGATAATAACGGATCACAACCAAATTACGACGAAAAAAGTGGTTTGTATCTTAGTAATCCTTCCAATATTAAAACGGAAACGAATTACAATCCCAAAACAGGAAATTATGATATAACCCAAAAAATTGGGGATATGGATTATCGCCCTGAAACCTATGTAGAATTCAAAGATTATCAGGATGAACTGTTTAAGCAAGCTGTAAAAAGTCATTGGAAAACCAAAATTAAAGCTGAAGATTTGAAGAATCCTACTAAAAAAGGATTGCTACCTAAACTTCAAATCAATAACGAAATATTTGATAGGATTTTTGGTGGTAGTAATGTAGAAATTAAACCTACCGGAACAGCGGAGTTAATATTTGCTTTAAATTCTAATAAAACTCAAAACCCTGCTATTCCTCAGCGTCAGCAAAAAGTTACCAATTTCGATTTCAATATGCGTATCCAATTAAACTTAATTGGAAAAATTGGTGATAAGTTAAAAATCTCTACAAATTATAATACGGAGGCTTCTTTTGATTGGGAAAATCAAATGAAATTAGAATACACTGGTTATGAGGATGAAATCATTAAAAAGATTGAGGCTGGTAACGTTAGTATGCCACTTAATAGTTCATTAATTACAGGTAGCCAAAGTTTATTTGGTGTTAAAACTCAATTGCAATTCGGTCGTTTATCAGCTACAGCCTTGTTTTCGCAACAACGAGGAAAAAAGCAAGAGGTTAATGTTCAAGGTGGTGCCCAAACGTCTTATTTTAATGTAAGCGGCGATAATTACGAGGTAAATAAACATTACTTCTTAGGCCATTATTTTAGAGATAATTATGACCAATGGATGTCAACCCTTCCTATACCCGCTACACCAATCATTATTACTAAATTGGAAGTTTATATTACCAACCAAACAGGTAGTACTGAGCAAACCCGAAGTTTTGTAGCCTTCTCTGATTTAGGAGAAGATTCGGCTCACGTAAATCCAAGTTTAAATAATAACAAAGGAACCACTAATTACCAGCCTTTGCCTAATTATGTAATTGTAGATAGTGCTGATGTTATTCCGCATAATGGAGCAAATAGTTTATATTCAATTATTTCCGAAACTTCTACTGCGGGTGTTATGCCTACTCGTTCAACGGCGGGTGTTTCTAACATTAACTCTTCTTTATCTAGTAATACGCTTGCGCCTAATTCAATAAACGATGGTAATAAGTTCATGCAATCCTCACGCGATTACGAATATATTTCTAATGCTCGTAAATTAAATGCGAATGAGTTTACATTTAACAATCGTTTGGGTTTTGTGTCCATCAATCAATCCATTAATAATGATGTGACAGTTGCTGTTGCATACCAATACACCTACAATGGTATAGTGTACCAAGTGGGTGAGTTTAGCGATCAGTTTACGACTGGGCCTTTATATTTAAAATTATTAAGAAGTGGTAGTGTGGTTAATCCTAATTTTAGTACTTGGGATTTGATGATGAAGAATGTTTATTCCCTTGGTGCTTATAATTTAACACCCGCTGATTTCAAATGTGATATTTATTACAACAATATTGAAACGGGTATTGACATTCCTTATATTCCTTACGGAAGTTTAAATGGGAAGTTGATGGTGCAAGTGATGGGGCTTGATAAATTGAGTGTTAACGGAGATCCATACTCTGATGGCGTTTATGACTTTGTAAATGGTTATACGATTAATCCTGTTAATGGTAGGATTTATTTATCATCGAAGGAACCTTTTGGAAATAATTTACGGTCTAAGTTTGCTGCGGCGGATTATCCAACGGCTAATAAATATATTTATCAAGAATTATATGATTCAACCAGAACCGTAGCTCTTCAATTGCCTGAAAAAAATCGTTTTAAAATTAAAGGCTCTTATAAATCTTCTGGTGGTTCTGAAATTTCGTTGAATGCTCTCAATATTCCACAAGGTGCAGTTGCCGTTACAGCTAATGGTCAGAAATTAGTCGAAAACACTGATTACACCGTTGATTACACATTAGGTAGAGTTAAAATTATTAATGAAAGTATTTTAAACTCTGGTGCTAATATTAAGGTAAGTGTTGAAAGTAATTCCTTGTTTAATGTTCAACAGAAAAGTTTATATGGTGCGCGATTAGATTTTAAGGTCAATAAAGATTTAACGTTTGGAGGTACAGTGATGCACTTGAGTGAAAAACCAGTAACTCAAAAAGTGAATATAGGAGATGAGCCAGTATCGAATACTATTTGGGGTTTAGATTATAATTACCGAACAGATGCTCCATTTTTAACCCGTTTAATAGATAAGATACCATTAATTAATACTAAGGAAATGAGTACTATTGTTACTCAAGGCGAGTTTGCACAGTTATTGCCCGGAAATGCCTCAGCAATTGGTAAAGCTGGTAATTCTTATGTAGATGATTTTGAAGGTAGTATTTCATTAATCGATTTAAAAAGCCCATCGGCTTGGCAAATAGCCAGTATTCCTCAAGGGCAACCATCATTGTTTCCAGAGTCAACGGAATCCAATAATATTTTGGCTGGTATTAATAGAGCGCAATTTAACTGGTACACCATCGATCCTTTGTACTATGGCTCTACTAATACATCCTCCAAGCCTGGGAATATAACACCACTTTCGTTTTCCAATAACTTCATGCGTCAGGTTTTAGAAACAGAATTATTCCCAAGTAAAACTCCGCCAAGTGGTCAGCCAGTTGTATTATCGGTGTTGGATTTAGCATTTTATCCTGGAGAACGTGGCCCATATAATTATGATGTTTTACCTACAAGTAAATCAGCAGGTATTATTACTTCAGGCTCTAAAACAGGCCGTTTGGCAAGCCCTGAATCTCGTTGGGGTGGTATTATGCGACGTATTGAAACCAATGATTTCCAATCAGCAAATGTGGAGTATATTCAATTTTGGATGATGGATCCATTTAATCAAGATTATAATTCTACGACTTATCCCGATATGGATGCGAGCAGTTTGCCAAGTGGAGATATGTATTTCAATTTAGGTAATATAAGTGAAGATATTATTAAGGATGGGAAAATGAGTTACGAAAATGGATTACCTGGTGCTCCTCTTGGAGCCAATGCTAATTTAGGTGTAACATCATCTAGTTTAGCAGTTGTGCCAGTTCCGGTACCTATATCTAACTCGTTTGTAAATGTAAATACCGACAGACCTTTTCAAGATGTTGGTTATGATGGATTGACTAATGCTGCTGAACAAACTAAATTTTCTAATTTTGTAAATGATATATCTAACCCTACTTACTCAAATACGCCTGATATCCAAAATGCAATTGATGATCCAAGTTCTGACAAATATCATTTTCACCGTGGATCCTATTATGATGCCTTAACTGAAAGTGAAGCCAATACCTTAATTCGTTACAAAAAATATAATAACTCAGAAGGGAACTCGCCAACACCAGATCAATATCCAGATGCGGGAATTCCAAGTTCATCAAGTACTAGTCCAAATATCGAAGATGTTAATAAAGATAACACTTTAAGCGAAACTGAAAATTATTACCAATATCAATTAAAGATTTCTCCGAATGATATTAATCCAAGTATGGTTGGTAAAAATTATATTGTTAACGTGTCCGATGGAACTTCTACTACTCCAACAGGAGGAACGCCACGTACCGTAAAATGGTATCAATTTAAAATTCCGGTAGCAGATTTTAAGACGTCTGTAGGTTCCATAGAAGGGTTTAACTCTATACGTTTTATGCGTATGTTTATGAAAGGTTTTGATAAACCAGTTGTTTGTCGTTTAGCTCGATTAGAACTTGTACGTAGTGATTGGAGACGTTATGCATTTGATCTACAAAAACCTGGAGAGTATATTGCGAATGACGATAACACAACTAGTTTTGACGTATCAGCCGTTAGTTTACAGGAAAATGGATCTAAAACTCCTGTTAATTATGTGATTCCTCCTGGGATAAATCAGCAACAAAATGTGCAAACAACTAACCTTGTTTTATTAAACGAACAAGCATTATCCTTAAAAACCTGTAATTTAAAAGATGGTGATAGTCGTGCTATTACTAAAAATGTAGAATTAGATGTGCGTTCATTTAAAAAAATGAAATTATTTATGCATGCTGAAAAATACAATAACCAGCCCTTAAATGATGGAGATGTTTCGGTGTTTATTCGTTTGGGTTCTGATTTTAATAATAACTATTACGAATATGAAATACCAGTAAAATTAACGGCACCAGGAAATTACGACCCAAATAGTGATAATGATAAATTAACGGTTTGGCCTAGTGACAATGAATTTGTTATTGATTTTGAAAAATTAACAACTGCTAAATTAAATAGAAACGGGCCTAATGAAACCATTGATTTAGCAGCTTTTGCTAAGCCATATCATGCAGCTGATGGTACAAATACGATTACAGTAGTTGGAAATCCAAATTTAGCAACGGTTAGAAGTTTGATGATTGGTATTCGTAATCCAAAGGATAATGGAGCCTTGCCGCATTGTGTGGAAGTGTGGGTAAACGAATTGCGCTTAACAGATTTTACAAATCAGGGTGGTTGGGCTACAACCGGCAGGATACAAGCTAAGTTAGCCGATTTAGGACAAGTGTCTTTAGCCGCTACATACAGCAAACCGTTTTTTGGAGGTATCGAAAAAAAAATATCTGAAAGAAATCGTGAAACTAACTTTCAATGGGATTATACATCTACCTTTCAAATAGGTAAATTTTTTCCAACCAAGTGGAAAATAAATTTACCGTTTTATTATGCCTACGGCGAAACACGTATTACACCGCAATTTAGTCCTTACGACCCAGATATTAAAATTGATAATGATAACATTAGTCCTGAATTAAAAAGTCAAATCAAAAAAAATTCGCAAGATGTAACTGTTCGACGAGGCTATAACTTCTCTAACGTTCGTATTGATGGCTTTAAAAAAGAAGGACGGAAACCTATGCCTTGGGATATATCTAATGTTTCTGCAACCTATGCTTATAACGAAATTACAAGACATAATGTAAACATTGATCACAGTATTATAAAAACATACCGAGCATCTCTTCAATATAATTATGCTCCAACTGTAAAGCCTTGGTCGCCATTTAAAAAAACAACTTCTAAAATTTTGAATAATAAATGGATGGCGTTAATTAAAGATTTTAATATAGGCTTATTGCCAAGTAAGCTTGGATTTAATATAGATATTAATAGAAGTTACAGTGAATTACTAAATAGAGATATTACAAGCTTCTATACAGGTAGTAATGATAATTTCACGCAAGCACAATTTAATAAAACATTTTTAATGACTCGTAATTACGACCTTCAATGGAGTTTAACTAAAAATCTTAAGTTTGATTTTACGGCTAATAATGATGGGCGTATTATGGAGCCACGAGGGAAGATAATAACCAAAGAACAAAGAGATACTATTAATAATAATATTATTGGTTTGGGTTCAACAACAAATTATAGGCAATCAGCGAATCTGAATTACCAAATTCCAATTAACAAAATTCCCATTTTTGATTTTATTACAGCTAGTGCTAAGTATGGAGGAACTTATACATGGACACGCCGACCATTTGCCCAAGAAAGTATTGGAAATACTATACAAAATACGAATACCAAAGGTTTAACAGGCTCATTAAATATGACGACCTTATATAATAAAATTCCTTATTTCAGGAGAGTGAATAATGGCGGAAGTAAACCAGAAGTAAATAAAAAGAGTGGAGGATTAGATTTGAAAAGTGGTACAACTCCTAAGTCAGATAGCACTAAAAAATCAGGAACAGGCATCAAGGATGTTGGTGATTTTATTGCACGTGCCATTATGATGATTAAGCAAGTGTCGTTTAGCTATAACGAAACCAATGGTACTGGAATGCCTGGATTTAAGCCAAGTTCGAGGTATTTAGGGATGGACGATGCACAAGGTCTGGCGCCTGGTTTAGGATTCGTTAGTGGATTAAATGATAGTATTTTACGTAAGTCTATTAATAATAATTGGTTGGTTCAAAACCCAAATCAAAGTTTGCCATATACAAATACAAGATCGACCACTATTACTTACCGTGCTAATGTAGAGCCTCATGGTAGTTTAAAAATAGAATTTAATGGATCTAGAACTCATAGTTATAACCAATCTACTTTCGTAAGGTATGATACTTCAGCTACCGGTTCTGCGGAGAATAATCATTACCGTTTTGAAACACCTACCAATACTGGTAATTACAACGTGAGTGTTTTTAGTTTAGCAAAATCATTTACAGATAAAAATAACAAAACGGGTGCTTCTACATTATTTGATGAATTTTTATCAAATAGAGATGGTGTAGCTGCGGAGTTAGCGGCTAATTCAAATGGTTTATCTAAAGGTGAATTACCAGGTACCGATAAAGATGGTAATCCAAGAACGTATCAAGATGGTTATAGTAGAACTCAACAGGATGTATTATTAGGTGCTTTTTACAAAACTTATACAGGAACTAAACTCAACGGTGTTGGCACCGAAAAAATGTTTAATCAAATTCCTTTACCAAACTGGACAATCACTTGGGATGGTTTAGGGAAATTAAAAATGATGAAGAAATGGTTTTCTTCTATTACGATTCGTCATGCCTACCGCTCAACTTATACGGTTGGTGGTTATAGTAATAACTTATTATTTATTGAAGGTCAAGGAACACGCGTTCCAGTAGCGAATTCCGTGATAGGTGGAGTACAGCAAACCTCTAATTTTAATCCACGATACACCATTAATGGCGCCACTATTAGCGAAGGATTTAGTCCATTAATTAAATTTGATTTTAAATTTAATAAGCCAGGCTTAAGCGCCAATTTCGAAATTAAGAAAGATAAAACGGTGAATTTAAATATCACAGGTCCGCAAATTATTGAAACCAAAGGTCAGGAATATGTTATTGGTATTGGCTATCGCTATCCTAAATTAAAAATTAATGCCATTAAAATTAAAGGTCAGCCAGTAGTTAGCGATTTGAACTTTAAAATGGATTTATCGTACCGTCGTAATTCAACGATCATCCGCAGAATTATTGATGAATACAGTACACCAACAGGTGGCCAAGATATTATTTCTTTAAAAACAGCGTTGGATTATCAGTTAACGCCTAATATTAATTTACGATTATTTTATGATTGGGTTAAAACCACGCCTCAAACAACCACGTCTTTTCCAACAGCTAATACCAATGCTGGTTTCAGTTTAAGGTTTAATTTACAATAAGTTATTGATTTGATAATTTTCTGATTCACCTTTCTTTGAAAAGGTTTATTAAGGCTTTTGAATAAAATAGGATTTTGTTTTGTGTTTAATTGACAATGTCAAATAAATTATTGAATTTTACAAAAAAGGATATTTATGATAGAACTTGGACAAACCTATTCACACGATTTCAAATTTTCTCAAGACGAAGTAAACCGTTTTGCTGAAGTAACAGGCGATAAAAACCCTGTTCATACAGATGCTGAATTTGCAGCAAATACAATTTTTAAAAAACCAATTATGCATGGCATGCTTGGCGCAGCATTATTTAGTAAGGTATTTGGTGTATTGTTTCCAGGCGAGGGAACTATCTACTTAAATCAGTCTCTAAATTTTTTAAGACCAATGACTGTTGATGTGGATTATGAAGCAACGTTTTTAGTAAAAGAAGTTAATGCAGAAAAACATCGCGCTATTATCGAAACAATTATAAAAGATAAATCAACTGGAAAAGTTTGCACAAGTGGCGAAGCTACAGTAATGAATACCGATAAAATTTAATTAGTACTAATTTTAAAAATTAAATAAAATGGATAAGGCAAATAAACGCGTTGTATTAGTTACTGGCGCAACAGGTGGATTAGGAACTGCCATGTGTAGAAAATTGCATAGTGATGGATATCGTGTAGTTGGTAATTATCATACCAAAGAAAAAGCAGACTTATGGATGCAAAAAATGAATGATGAAGGCTTGCATATCGAATTATTTTATGGCGACGTAAGCGATTACGAAAGTGCTGGAAAAATGATTGCAGAAATAGAAGAAAAAATTGGGAATATTGATGTATTGGTTAATAATGCGGGTATCACACGCGACGGTCGTTTAATTAATATGAAGCCTGAAGATTGGCA
>JANXRU010000039.1 GCA_025356715.1 Bacteroidota bacterium | reverse complement strand
CCAATGACATGCTTAGGCTGTACTAATGGCCCAACTTCAGCAGGAGGTACCTATTTTATTTCGGTTCAGGGTAATCCTAGCGGAGATAATGCAACATTTACGGAATTAATTCCAACTTCCTCTATTAGTAATCCTTCTTGGATTTATTGCGGAACAACAGCATCATCATTTGCAGGATTAACTTTACCTGTAACCGGTTCAATAAATCAAGGAAGTCAAGCAATGGGGAAATTTTCCGCAAATCCATATCCTTCTCCAATATCTGCATCATTAATGCAAGCGGGTGGCGCAGGAGCTATAACTGTGTGGAATGGTAGTGGGTTCACTGCTATGAGTGGTGGAATAGGGACTACTGAAATTGCAATAGGACAATCATTTTATGCAACGACTGCTTTTACACTGCTAGAAAGTCACAAAACGACAGGAGCTGTTAACATAAAAAAAACGAGTACATCTTCATACCCTGCATCAGTAGGTACTGTATTTGAACTAGATATTAAAAGCGCTTATAATGAATTAGATAAAACATATATTCGTTTTCATGGTTCAGCAACTGCAGCCTATGATGATTTATTAGATGCACATAAAATATATGTAACTCCAGGCTATTATGGTACAGCTCCGGTTTATAATCATTACACAACGATTTGCTCTGTTAATCCTGCAAGTGGCGGCGACTTAGCTATTAATAGTTTACCTTACAACACGACTTCTGATGCCGTTATTCCTATTAGAGCAAAAGTTTCTTACCCAGGTACTTTTACTATTTCCCCAGTAGATATTGCTAATTTGCCTGCTACTGCTTGTGTAACTTTAAAGGATAACTTATTAAATATAACTCACGATTTGAGAACAGGTTCATATATTTGTACGATTAGTGACACAACTAATGCTCCTCGTTTCGAATTAACCATTTGTGCTTCTGCTGTTGCAACTGGTATTAATAACACAAGTGTAATTAATTCAGGTAATACCTTAATTAATCAAGATGTAAATGGTGCTTATGTAAAAACAAATTTTGCAACTAATACTAAAGCAACCATTAGTGCATTTAATGTAATGGGTCAAAAATTAATGGCTGATAAAGAAATTGAAGGTACTGAATTAACAACGTATTTAAATATAGGTGATGTTCATAGCCAAGTAGTTATTATTAGAGTTACAACCGCTAAGGAAAATACAACTAAAAAAATATTTATAAACTAAGTTTTAATTAGTTAATCAAATTTAAAAGCGTCTTCTGATAGAAGGCGCTTTTTTTGTATCTTTAGTTTTTATGTCAGTCAAAAACTTCGTTGTTTATAAATCATCTGCAGGTAGCGGTAAAACGTTTACACTTGTAAAAGAGTATTTGAAACTCGCTTTAGTAAACAAAGATAATTTAACGAAAGATTACAAAGGAATATTAGCTATTACCTTTACTAATAAAGCTGCTTCAGAAATGAAATGGCGTATTATTAAAGCACTAAAAGAAATTAGTACCGATAGCAATGTTATGCTATCTGATTTGGTTTCAAAAGAATTAAGCATAAAACCAACTGATTTAAAAGAAAGAGCCAATAGTGTTCTCACTGATATTTTACATAACTACTCCGATTTTTCTATTGGCACTATTGATAGTTTTACGCATCGTATTATTAGAACTTTTGCTTTGGATTTGAAATTGCCTATTAATTTTCAGATAGAATTAGATGTAGAATTAGTATTTAAAAAAGTAATTTCTTTATTAATTAATAATTTAGGAAAAGATAAATTAGTGACTGATTACTTAGTGGCTTTTTCATTGGCTCAAGTAGAAGATAATAAAAATTGGGATCCAGAAGCATCATTAATTGAATTTATTAAAGAAATAAATAAAGAAGGGGTCGGAGAATTAATTAATCAATTAAGCACTTTTGAGATTTCAGATTTTGAAAACATCAAAAAGCAATTAAAGACTGTTATTAATAGCCACGAACAGGTTTTGAAACTAAACGGTGAAAAAGCATTGCAATTAATTTCTGACAAAGGCTTAAAAAGTGAAAGCTTAGCTAGTGGCGATAAAGGAATTTATAATTTTTATGTCAAATTAATTAAATTAGAAAGTATCTCTCATAGTGATTTGTTTACATCAACTGTCGATAAAGTATTAAAGGATGATAAATGGCACTCGGCTAAAGCAACAAGCGACGATAAACTTTCCATTGATATAATTAAAAAAGAACTTAAGGACATTGCTTTATTTGTTGATGATTATTTAACTAATAATGAAAAACGGTACAACGTTTTTAAACTTATAGCTAAAAATATTTATGCCATGGGTTTAATTAATGAACTAGCAAAGCTTACAGCTCAATATAAGTTAGATGAGAATATATTATTTATTTCGGAGTTTAACGAACGCATTTCGGAAGTTGTAAACGAAGAGCCTACGCCTTTTATTTTTGAGCGATTAGGAGATAAATACAATCATTTTTTGCTGGATGAATTTCAGGATACATCTGGTATGCAATGGAAAAATATGTTGCCTTTAATTGATGATTCGTTAGGGAAAGGTAAATTGAATTTAATTGTTGGTGATGGCAAGCAATCTATTTATCGATGGCGTAATGCGGATGTAGAGCAATTTGTGAATTTACCTTATGTAAATTCTGCAACTAAAAATGAGTTACTAATAGAAAGAGAAGCATCATTGATTCGAAATTTTAAACCTGAAGTATTAAATAAAAATTACCGCAGCGAATCAATCATTGTTAAATTTAATAATTCCTTATTTGATTATTTATCAAATAGTATTTTAAATGATGATAATAAAAAAATATACCATAATCAACTACAGGAGTTTAAAGAGACCGATGAAGGTTATGTAAGTATTGATTTTCCTGTTTTGGATGAAGATGATAAAGACGGAATTAATTTATCTTACATTCAAAATTATATAGGTCAAGCACAAAAAGATCATTATTTATATTCTGATATTTGTATTATTGTAAG
>JANXRU010000030.1 GCA_025356715.1 Bacteroidota bacterium | reverse complement strand
TTCTATTTTTTTATCCATGCTTTTTTTACGAGCATTTTTTTCTACATCTACAAAGGCATCTACACGCGATTTTGATTTCACAGTTCGTGCACGTGGCTGTTTGCGCACCCACTCCAGCTCTCGGCGATACAAGTTTTTTGCTTTCTCTAATTCAGACGCTTCCATCAGCATACGCTCCGCTTTCTTTTCCATGTAATACGCAAAGTTTCCTTTGTATTCGTATAATTGATGGTCGTCAATTTCAATAATTTTACTACACACTTCATCTAAAAAATAACGGTCATGCGTTACTAATAAAATACTTTTTTTATAGCTTCTTAAGTAATCTTCAAGCCATTCAATCACCGTTACATCCAAGTGATTGGTTGGTTCATCCATAATCAATAAATCAGGTTCATTTAAAATAACTTGCGCTAACGCCAACCGTTTTTTTTGACCGCCACTTAACGTATTTACTTTTTGAGTTAAGTCATTTAATCCTAAATTAGAGCAAACCAACATAATTTGTGTTTCCACATTCCATGCTTCTAAATCATTCATTTTATTGGTTAAAACGTCCAATTGATTTTCTGTTTTGTCGGTTGGATTTGCATAATGCGACTCTACCAAATGCGTATAATCAATAGCGGTTTTTACCATCTCACTATCGCCCGCATAAATCGCTTGTTCGATGGTGTGATTTTCGTTAAGTTCCGGTTCCTGACTTAAAAACGAAATGCGTAATTCTTTACGAAACGCAACTTCGCCACTATCAGGAATTTCGATGCCTTGCAGGATTTTAAATAATGTAGATTTACCCGATCCATTTTTTGCAATGAGCGCTACTTTATCACCATAATTGATACCGAAATTAATGTTTTTGAAAAGGACTTTATCGCCAAAACTTTTACTTAATTGATTTACTGAGAGAAGATTCATTTTTTAGTTATAAGTGTTGAGTTTTGAATGATGAGTATAGAGTCATTTTTTAAGAAATTTTAAGTTCCGAATAAAACTTATAACCCATCATTTATAATTAATTTTTAAGGTTTTTTTCTATTAAGTATCGTAATTTATCTTTCGTGAGATTTGAATTTATGTCGCCATTTACTGTTAATGACACTGAACCCGTTTGTTCAGATACGGTTATAGCAATAGCATCTGTCGTTTCTGTTATTCCAACGGCAGCCCTATGCCTCATTCCAAAATTTGAAGGAAAATTTTCTTTCTCCGTAACAGGTAACACACATCGCGCAGCCATAATTCGATTATCCTTAATAATAACAGCGCCATCATGCATGGGACTATTTTTATAAAAAATATTTTCAAGCATTCGGTCTGTTAATGCTGAGTCTATAGGCTCTCCGGTGTTTACATAAAATTTCAAATCCGATTTTTTAGAAATAATAATTAAAGCCCCTGTTTTGGTGTCGCTCATCGAAAAACAAGCATTAATAATAGCATCAGCATCTAACATAAATTTAGAAGCCGTGCTTTCTTGTGCCGAAAAATTAAAAATTGTTTTCCAATTCTTGTTTTTTAAAAATTCGTTTGAACCTATATATAATAAGAATTTACGAATTTCTTGCTGAAATACCACCATAATAGCGATAACACCCACATTAATAAATTTACCTAAAATAGAGCCCAATAATTTCAATTCAAATGCCCTAACAACTATCCATACGATATATATTAAAGCCAAACCAATAAATACATTTACAGCAGCTGTTCCTTTTACCATTTTATACAATTGGTAAAGCATAATGGCTACTAATAAAATATCCACTACGTCGGCAATACCGAAACTAATAAACGAAATATATAGGGATGTAAACAAGCCTATAAAGATAAGGGTTTATGTTAATAAATCTTGTAATTAAATTGTATCTAAAAACTATTCTAACATTATATTTAAAAAATAATATGAGGCAATCTATTTTAATCACACTTATTTGTGTTGGATTTATTTCCCTTTCATTTGATAAAATTGATGATTGGGTAAAATGCGGCAGTAAGCCACAAAGCTATGTTATGGGTTTAGATGTAACTACAGCGAAAATAGGCAAGAACTCGGCTACTATAAAATCTATTGAAACATCAATCGAAGGATTTGGCTCACTAGCTAACAAGCTTGACCCTAAATTGTTTTTAGGTAAAAGAGTAAAAATGTGGGCTTATGTAAAATCCAAAGATGTTGTCAATTGGGCTGGTTTATGGCTCCGTATAGACGGAAAAGATTCTCCAAATTCACTCGCATTTGATAATATGTATAATAGAGGTATTAAAGGTACAACTAACTGGACTAAATACGAAATTGTGTTAGATGTTCCAAGCAACGCAACCAATTTTGTGTACGGAGCTTTGTTAGATGGCACTGGACAAATATGGTTTGATGACATTACCTTTGAAGTTATTGACAATAGGACGAACATAACGAATATTCAAAGTCAATAACAATAAGTGTTTAAAGATATATTATTGGTTTTCTAATTGGTATAAGCAAAAAGAATGCATATTTTTGCGTAAACATCAATTAAAACAACCACATGATAACGATTGAAAAAATTATTTTTCCTAATAAAATAAAGGAATTCATTGATTTTCCTCACGATTTATATAAAAATGACCCTATCTATGTTCCAGAGCTTTTTTTAGCACAAAAAGATTTATTAAATCCTAAAAAGCATCCATTTTTTGAACACTCCAAATTGGATTTATTTTTAGCCTATAAAGATCAAAAAATAGTTGGCCGTATTGCCGCTATTAGAAACAATAATCATATTGCTGCTACTGGAAAGCAAGAAGGTTTTTTTGGTTTTTTTGAGTGTATTGAAGATTTTGAAGTAGCTAAAAAATTATTTGATGCGGCTATGGAATGGATGAAAAAAGAAAAATTAACCAGCATTGTTGGTCCAACTAATTTTTCAACGAATGAACCCTTTGGTATGTTAGTAGATGGGTTTGACACCCCCGCCATGCTTAGCACAACGTATAATAAAACATACTATGATGGATTATGCAAACAATATGGTTTTGTAAAAAAAGTAGATTTGTATGCTTATATGATTAAGGCCTCTAGCGTATCTGAAAAAGCAGTTAAATTATCGGATGCTTTTGAAGCTCGTTTAAAAACAAAAGGCATTACCATTCGCCCAATTTCAATGAAGCATTACGACAAAGAATCAGAAAGTGCATCGGCAGTATACAATGCTGCTTGGGATAAAAACTTAGGGTTTGTACCTATGACGCATAACGAATTTATGCACTTATGTAAAGAGATGAAAATGATTGTTGATCCTGATTTATGCTTAGTAGCTGAGCACGAAGGAA
Source organism: Bacteroidota bacterium (assembly GCA_025356715.1). Next base: position 10,857 of record JANXRU010000030.1, on the reverse strand, counting down.
AGATGGTGGGCTTCGCCTTTGCACTACCTAACATTAATCAACTCTTAATAAAAATTAAACGTGGGCGTTTATTGCCATTTGGTATTTTCAAATTATTGTTTCAGCGCAAAAAAATAAACACTTTGCGTGTAGTTGTTTTAGGCGTAATTGAAGGCTATCGAAAATTAGGTATTGAAGCCATTTTTTATTCTAAAATCATTACTAACGGTAAAGCAAAAAATATGCAATACGCCGAAGCATCTTTGATTTTAGAAAATAATGAAATGATGAATCAAGGTCTAAAAAACATTAATGCCGAAGTTTACAAAACATCTCGTTTATACGAAATGGCCGTTAAATAAGGCTTTGAAAATGACAATATCAACACAAGTAAAAAATAAAACCAATTTTAATCTTTTAAAAGCCTTATCTCCTTTAGATATTGCAACTGTTTTTTACATTCTTATTTCTACTTTATATATGTTCATCGGAGCTTCTAAGCTTCAAGACATGTCGTCTCATATATTTGTAAGAGTATCTATTTTAGCACTTATTGGTGGCTTAGCTTATTTGCATACAACATATCCAAATTCTATTATTTCGTTTTTAAAAAATTTATACCCCCTTGTTTTTATAGGCTACTTTTATACGGAAACAAGTTATCTTAAAAATATTTTAATTGATACGAACCTCGATGCACAAGTAACTAATTTAGAGTGTTATTTATGGGGCTGTCAACCAAGTATAGTATTCTCTCAAAACATGCCTCAGGATTGGTTTGCAGAGCTTATGAATATTTGTTACTTTTCTTATTACCTCATCACAACGGTTGTGTGTTTAGCAATTTATTTTAAAAACAAAACTGAATCATACGAAAGTATATTTATCGTTATCTTCTCTTTTTATTTATACTATATCCTATTTGCATTAATTCCAGTTGCTGGCCCACAATTTTTTTATGGCTATTCGGATATAGAACCACCCTACTTTTTTGGAAAAATAATGCATTACATTTTATTGAACGTAGAAGAGCCAACTGGCGCTTTTCCAAGCTCCCACGTAGGCATTGCTCTTATTTTAAGCTATGTAGCTTTCAAGCATCAACGATTAATTTTTTACATCAGCTTACCTTTTGTGATTGGCATTTGTTTTGCCACCGTTTATTTAAAAGCGCATTATTTAGTTGATGTCATTGGTGCCTTTATAAGTGCGCCTATTTTTATTGTCTTTAGCGCGTCTATGTACAAGAAGCTATTACCTTTATCCTCCAAAAAAAATTTACAGACTCGAAGTAATTAATTCTATACTTAATTAATGAATACTATTATACCATATAAACATTTACAAACAGCCCATTGCGAAAATGGCGTTGCCACTGGGTTATTAAGACATCATGGGTTAGACTTTATGACAGAGCCTTTAGTATTTGGTCTTGGTTCTGGTATCTTTTACATACATATTCCTTTTTTAATGATTAATAACGGGCCAGCTATTTCGTACAGAAGCATGCCCGGTTGGATATTTAGCAGAGCTAGTAAATTACTAGGATTAAAAGTAAATCGCAAAAAATTTAGTTCTGAAAAAGAAGCCATTGAATATCTTGATTCTGAATTAAGTAAAGGCAATCCTGTTGGTTGCCAAGTGGGTGTTTACAATCTTCCATATTTTCCAACAGAATATCGTTTTCATTTTAACGCTCATAATATTGTTGTTTATGGAAAAGAAAATGGTATTTATTTAGTAAGCGATCCGGTTATGGAAACCGTAACTACATTAACAGAAGCAGAAATGCTAAAGGTTCGTTTTGCTAAAGGCGCATTAGCACCAAAAGGGCAAGTATATTATCCTAAAAATATAAAGCCAGTTACAAAAGAACATTTGCAAAAAATAATTCCAAAAGCCATTAAGCGTTCTGCTTTTGATATGCTAAATATTCCAGGTTCTATTTGTGGCGTTGACGGCATTAAATATACCGCCAGACAAATTCGTCAGTGGCGAGAAAAATTAGGTCCCCGTAAAGCTGCTCTATACTTGGGGCAAATCGTGCGCATGCAAGAAGAAATTGGAACAGGTGGTGGCGGTTTTCGTTTTTTATATGCTGCCTTTTTAGAGCAAGCAAGTAATTATGTGGCTAAGGATGAGCTTTTAAAAATATCAGATGAGTTTACCAAAGCGGGAGATATGTGGCGTACTAGTGCTGTAAATATGGGTCGTATTTTTAAAGGCCGCTTAAATGATCAAAAAGATTATGAAGAAAGTGCTAATATGTTGGATGAAATTTCAGAAATAGAACGACAAGCATTTAAGAGGCTTAGAAAAATAGTATAGTGTCATAACATGACTAAACAACTCATTATATTATTCTTTATATTTCATCTACACCACTGCTTTTCACAAAATAGAGACACTGTGCTACTATGGCGTGATAAGGGGAGAAGGCTTGATCGTAAAATTGAGATAGTGCTCGTTGAAAACGATAAAACAATTATTGAACACTATTCGCATTTCAAGCATCACTACGTTTGTAACGGAATTGACACTCTTTCCTCAGAAATATACAATCAATTAAGGTATCATACAATTAACAAAACATATGTACCCTATCATAAATGTAATTCTCATGGTATAAATTTTATTAGAAATGAGGCTTATGCAAATAGGGAAATGCAGAAAATATGGGAAAGTACTGGAAGCAAAATTGGTAATAATTATAATTATTCTGGTTTAAAATTTAGCGACTCAAGCATAAAATTTACTTGTCATGAGCAGTTTAAAATTGCAGGAACTATTTTAGTAAAAAAAGCAGAACGATGCCTAGATTCCATATATAGATACAAAGAAGATAGATGCAAAAGCATAACTAAAGATTCCTTAAAACCAACGCAAGTACTTGCAGACACCCTAGTTAGTCAATTTAACTGCTCAGAGCCAGACACGAGGTTATTAGCCTTTATCATAACCAACCATATTCATTTATTTACAAATGCTGTTCAGCAATTAATTAACACCAGTTTAACCGATTCGAGATTTGTTAATTTTTGGACACAACTCAATTGCTTTCCGTCAGACATTGATATATCTGTATTAAAAACTAAAGTAAGAAAATCTAAATTAAAATGGTTAGATAAAAGAGATGTTGTTAAAGGGATTAAATACAAAACTTGGATTTACCGAATGTGATAACGTTCCTCGTATCCTATATTTCCTTGTAATCCACCGGAATGAATAATAAGAATTTTTTTATCTTTTGGCAATTGTTGTTGATTCATTAAATCAAATACTGCGAAAAATAATTTAGCAGTATACACATAATCCAGCGGAATATGATACGTTGTTTCGAACCATGTTTTAAATTCCAATAATTCACTAGTATGTTTGGCATATCCCCCAAAATGATACTCGTTATTGATGGTCGCATTTAATAAATCACACGTTGCCTTATACTTTAATACATTAATAGCCATTAATGCTTGATAAGGCAATAGTGATTTTGCAATGCCTTTAAAAGTAGTGCCTGTGCCGTGTGCACAAAAAATAAAATCGTAAGTTATTGTTGAATTTGATAAAATTTCTTCACAGCCCTTTTGTCCTAATGCATTATCTCCTCCTTCAGGAATCATATACGCATGAGGAAATTGCTCTTGTAAGTTTTGTAAATAAAGTATTTCTGTTTTTTGTTTATATTCTTCTCTACTTAAAAACACAAACTGCATTCCTTTTTCTTTTGCTATAGATAACGTTGAATTTGCCACAGAAGATTCTTCTCCTCTAATAATTCCTATACTTTTAAAACTTCCTAATTTACAAACTGCTGCTGTTGCCGCTATGTGATTGGAATAGGCGCCGCCAAAGGTTAGAATCGTGTTCTTATTTTCTAATTGCGCTTGCTCTAAATTATATTTTAATTTAAACCATTTATTACCAGAAATTTCAGGATGAATTTCATCTAACCGCAAAACACTTAGTTGATAGCCGTTATACTCAATAGATGTAATTATAGGGTTATAAGCTATCATTTAAAAGAATTAAAACCACACATCCATACAAAAAATTCCTTCCCAGCGTTGATGCATCAATTTACCTTGATACATCACATTGCTTTTGTCCGAATTTAATTGTCTTGATTCAAGGCTTATTGCAATGTTTTTCAAAGGTTTGTATTCTACTCCGGCTGTTGCTCCCCAAGTATAATTTCCCATTCCTGTTCCCACACTTAATATTTCATCCTTGTCACTATACCATTCCCCGCGTCCATAAAATGCTACCTTCTTAAACGATTGGTGCTTCAATACAACTAAAGAACTATTCATATAAGCCGTGCCAATAGTAGTGGCATTAACACGCTTGGTATATTTTTGTATACCATAATTAACCTCAGCACCCAAACTGATTTTGTTTTTTTGATAGGTTAAAAATAAGTTATGATAATAGCGCTGATGTTTTAACACTAAATAATCTGGTGTATCATCACCAGTTATAAAGTTGTATGTGATAGTTGCATATTTACTCGGAGCATAAACCACTGATGCGCCAAAAAGCTTATTTTTATTGGTTTCTACAATCGATGCAAAACTATTAAAGGCATTTAATTGAACACTTAATTTAGAACCAATTAAGTATGTTAATTTAGCGCCAGATAAATAATAAGGCTCAAACACATTGGCTAGCGACATACTCGATGTAATGTTTTCTCGTGGCTGAGAGCTCTCCACCCCTATATGTGTTCTAAAAACGCCTGCATCAAACCATAAATTTTTAACTACTTCTACGCCAACATTTGCTTCTTGAATTAAATTATATTTAACGGGCCATGTACTTGCTGCAATATCGCCATAATGTAAGGTAATTGTACTTCTCACTATTTTTGATTTATAGCTTAGCGATATCATTACCATATTCAATCCAAATTGATTATTTCTAGGCGCCATCGTAGGGTATTTAACAAACTCAGAGGTGTTATCTTCCATGTAAGACGCATAATAGGTACTCAAATAAGCATCAATTACCAATTTTGGTTCCGTTGTTAAGTCATCAGAATTTAATTTTTTAGATTGAAATAAAACGGAAGTATCATTTGCAAAGCTTATAAACGAACGTTTATGATTAGTCGTATCAACCTGACTAAAGCCTAAGCTAAAAAGTTGAATAAAAAACATTAAAAAGAATATATGTCTCATTGCGTAACATCAAATATATTGTTTTTATTTTGACCGTAATAGCCATACCTTTACGGTTCATGTTTAAAAAAGAGTTAAATCCAGAAGATTTTTATGTGAGTCCAGAAGGCTACATTGTTTTTACTGAGAAATATCATCTCAAAAGAGGTTATTGCTGTAAAAATGGGTGCAAACATTGCCCCTATAATTATAACAAAAAAACAGGAAAATTTGATTCTCCACTAAAATAAATTATTTATTTATATTTGATTACCTAAAGAAGTATAGTTGTATTTTGTTTAAACTAAATAGCATCAATAACAATCAAATAAATTACATCAACATTATATTAATGTTGATGTCTGCTATATTAGCTTTTATATTGCCATTCGAGTTGTTTTTATTTTCCTATGCAGTGCTTGGTCCTCTTCACTATCTAACTGAAATAGGTTGGTTGCATAAAAAAAATTATTATACCAAAGGAAAATATGATTTTTTGTTTTTAAGTTTCCTTTGCGCGCTTGTTTTTTATTTTTCGTTTATAAAGCCTGCTGATACAAACACTAAGATCCCCCACATTATTTTGTATGGACTACTAAGCTCTTTCGTGTTTGTATTTATTAAAGATAATCTTTACCGAATAGCGTTAATTCTATTAATTTTAATAGGATTATATCTATCCCATGTAGAACAAAATTACTTTATATGGGTTGGCGTTTTTTTACCAACCATTATTCATGTCTTATTTTTTACTTGGGCATTTATGCTATTTGGCGTTTTAAAAAACAAATCATTTTCTGGCTATTTATCAATCATCGTTCTTGTAATTTGCGCTGTCTCTTTCTTTGTTATTAAAGCCCCATCCTTACAATATCAAGTTTCAGAATATGTTGGCAAAAGCTATGATTTATTTAGTTTACTTAATAATTATCTTATTCAGTTTTTTGGACTTTCTACCACTAAAGATTATTCCCAAGCGGTAATTTATGAATCTAATGCTGGTTTTATAGTCATGCGATTTATTGCCTTTTCCTATACTTATCATTACCTTAATTGGTTTTCAAAAACATCTATCATACAATGGCATAACGTACCAAAAAAGACATTAATAATTACGATATTACTTTGGATATTTTCTGTAGCACTTTATGCTTATAACTATAAATTAGGGCTAAAAGTTCTCTATTTTATTAGTTTTTTGCATGTTTTTTTAGAATTTCCACTAAATATTATCTCTTTTCAAGGGATTATTAAATCAATGCTCCCTTCTAAAAAATAAACTTCAAAATGCCTTATACAGTAATCTTTATCGTTATTTTTGGTAAAATTTATAGGCTTTTCTTTTAAAGAAAAACTGTATATTAGTGCTTCGAAATTTGAGACGAGAGTTCGTCTTGATTTATTAAAGTCAAAAAAAATAAGGCTATTTAACAAAAGCAAATAGAAAAATAAAATTAAAAAATACTTGTGAAAATTTCTAAAGAATTAAAAATTGGGATAACAGTTACTTCCGCCATTGGTTTATTTCTTTGGGGATTTAATTTTCTCAAAGGCAATGACATCTTCAATCAAAAATATGAGTTATATGCCGTTTACCCTAAAATTGATGGGCTTATTGAAGCAAATCCACTTTTAGTAAATGGATTTAAAATAGGGCAAGTTAATAAGATTACACTCACAAAAGTAAATGGAGAATATGCTGTATTAGTAAAATTTTTATTAACTGAAGATGTACAAATCCCAAAACATTCTGTTGCAAGAGCAGTTAGTTCCGACTTATTAGGTTCAAAAGCTGTTGAAATTGTTTATAGCTCAGAAACAGAATTTGTAAAATCAGGCGACACATTACTTGCCGAAAATGAAGAAGGCTTGAAATCTGCTGTAAGTAAGCAATTAGCGCCTCTTCAGGCAAAAGCGGTTGGTCTATTATCCTCCATCGACTCTGTTATGACAGTTGTTCAATTTATATTAAATACCAAAACCCGCGACAACTTAGATAAATCATTTGAAAGCATTAAAAAAGCCATTCAAAGTTTAGAGCAAACTGCTTATAAATTAGATGATTTAATGGCAACTGAAAAAATTAAAATTTCTTCTATACTTACTAAATTAAATTCATTAGCTGGTATGCTCGAAAAAAACACAGGTAAAATTGATAACATCATTGGTAATTTTTCTAATCTATCTGACAGCTTATCTAAGTCAGAATTAAAAAGCGCTATCTCTGAAGCTGATAAAACATTACAAGAGTTAAATAAATTAGTGGCTCAAATAAACGCTGGACAAGGAACTCTTGGTAAATTAGCGAAAAATGACTCGTTATATAATAATTTAAATAAAGCCAGTGATGATTTAGATAAGTTGATGAAAGATTTACGCATCAACCCTGAACGTTACATTCATTTCTCTGTTTTTGGCAGAAAAGACAGAAGTAAACCAAAAGATTAAACCGACTTTATATGATTTCTTCGATACTCTTTAGTGTTCTATTAATTGGCTCATCAGTTTTGTTTTATGTAAACGCAAAAAAAATTAGACGGAACATTTTACTTGGGAAAGATATTTCAATTACTGATAACAAATCAGAGCGACTTAAAACGATGGTTCTGGTTGCTTTGGGACAAAAGAAAATGTTCACCCGTCCAATTGCTGCCTTATTGCATTTATGTTTGTATGTCGCTTTTGTTATTACTCAAATTGAATTAATAGAAATTATCTATGATGGTATTACTAACCATCATCGTGCTTTTAGAGAATCTCTTGGTGGGTTTTACACGGGCATGGTTAGCTTCATTGAAATTTTATCAGTGCTCGCATTCATAGGAACCATAGCGTTCTTAGCTCGACGTAATTTATTAAAACTTCCGCGCTTAGTAAAATCTGAATTAAATGGCTGGCCAAAATTAGATGCGAATATTATTTTAATTATGGAAATTACACTCATCTGTTTTATTTTCATGATGAATGGAGCTGACGAAGTATTATATAATAGAGGAGAATCTCACGCTCATGGCCAAGGATCATTAGGCTTTTCAATTAGTCAATATTTAGGTCCATTAATTTACGGAAATATGCCAACAGCGGGATTACACGTTATTGAGCGTATTGGCTGGTGGGGACATATTTTTATGGTTTTTGGATTTCTAAACTACCTGCCAGTTTCTAAACATTTGCATATTCTATTAGCATTTCCAAACACTTATTTTTCAAATCTTAAATCAAAAGGGCAATTCAATAATTTATTTGAAGTGACCGATGTTGTAAAACCAAATTTTGATCCAGCTTATCAACCTGTATTAGATCCTAATGCGGTAATAAAATTTGGAGCAAAAGATGTAACTGATTTAACATGGAAAAATTTATTAGATGCCTATTCTTGTACAGAATGCGGTAGATGTACCTCAGCCTGTCCACAAAATATAACTGGCAAAACATTATCTCCGCGAAAAATAATGATGGATACGCGTGATCGATTAGTAGAGGTTGGGAAAAATATAGATTTAAATAATGGGACTTTTGTTGATGATGGCAAATCGCTTTTAGGCGATTATATAACAAACGAAGAGGTATGGGCTTGCAATACATGTAATGCATGTGTGCAAGAATGCCCTATCAATATTGACCCCTTATCTATCATTGTTAGCTTAAGACAGCAATTGGTGTTAGAACAAAGTTCGGCTCCAACGGAATTAAATGGAATGTTTACAAATCTCGAAAACAATGGGGCTCCATGGCAATTTAGCCCTGCTGATCGAGCAAATTGGATTAATGAAAATTAAGATATTATCATGAGCGATTTAAAAGTACCAACCATGCAAGATATGATTGCAAAAGGGCAAACTCCAGATATTTTATTTTGGGTAGGTTGTTCTGGCAGTTTTGATGATCGAGCAAAAAAAATCACAAAGGCAATTGTTCGCATATTAAATCACGTTGGAGCAAATTTTGCTGTATTAGGCATTGAAGAATCTTGTACTGGAGATCCTGCCAAACGTGCCGGAAACGAGTTCTTATTTCAAATGCAAGCTATGCAAAATATCACTATTTTAAATGGTTATGATGTTAAAAAAATTGTAACGGGTTGCCCTCATTGTTTTAATACTATCAAAAATGAATACCCCGAATTAGGTGGTAAATACGAAGTGATTCATCATACGGAATTAGTGCAACAACTCATTAACGAAGGAAAATTAAAAGTTGAAGGTGGTGCCTATAAAGGAAAAAAAATTGTTTTTCACGACCCTTGTTATTTAGGCAGAGCAAATAATGTATATGAAGCTCCTCGTGATGTTATTCAAAAATTAGATGTAGAATTAGCTGAAATGAAACGCAGCAAAGCCAATGGGTTATGTTGTGGTGCTGGTGGCGCTCAAATGTTTAAGGAAGCGGAAAAAGGAAGTAAGGAAGTAAATGTTGAACGAGCAGAAGAGGCTTTAACTCATAATCCAGATATCATTGCGGTTGGTTGCCCGTTTTGTAACACCATGATGACGGATGGCGTAAAGCATTTTAATAAGGAAGATAAAACTCAAGTACTAGATGTAGCTGAATTAATTGCAAACGCAAACGATTTGTAACTACTTTTTCTTTTCTTAAAATTTATATCCCATACAAACTCCACATTTAAAGGCATTAAATGGCCACAATGTATAATCCTTGTCAGAATTATAGTGAACAGGGTCGTTTTGTAAATAAGTATCCATTCTAACACCAATGGCTGCATTGATCATAATATTCACATTTTTTGAAGGCCTAAACAAAAACCATTATTCCCCATAATACTCCAACGATTTAAGGTAAAATCATAGTGGTTAAGAGAAATTCCATTTATATACGTGTATCCTGAAAATGACCCTACATACTACCCAAAATTAACCAATGGACCAACAAAATAAGTGGTAGATCTCTTGCTTGAGGTTTGAAAATTAACCCCTAAACCTATTTCTATTATTTTGCGTGTATAGATATAATCCTTTACCTCGTGGTATTTATTATTAATTATGCCCTTAGCCATTAAATTATTAACTGCTGGCGCAGTAAATCCAATATTTATTGGGACACAAATATTCACATGATGACTAGCTAATTCACGTATATAAGTAATACCAATACAGCCATTCAACAGCTCAAATAAATTTAAACCAATTAAGTTTTTAGTAGATAAAACCATTTCTAGTTCTGCCTTTTTATTTTCTTGATATTTTAATTGTGCTTCTTCTCGCTTTTTCCAAAGGGTATCATCAATAGGTACATTCACAATAGCGCCTTTTACAGCCTCTGTTTGCTTTATAAATGGAGAAATAACTTTACGGTCTCCATTTTTAAAAATAATAACCGCTACTTCACTTTTTAAAATAGTGCTCTTTGGACCATCTTCATAATTAAATAATTTATATTTAATTTCTGTAGGATTAATCTCTACAATTTTAACCTCCAATTTAGTACTATCTGTTTTAAATAATAGGTCTTGCGAAAACCCTTGCGCAACAAACAAAACTAAAAATAATAGAATAATAGTTTTCATACTTAAAACCGATACCCCAAAGACATCCCGATTTTAAAGGCATTTAAAGGGAATTGGGTTTTGGTAGTAATATTTTGTTCATGTAATGCTGGGTCGTTAATAAGGTAAGTACTCGTTCTATAACCTATAGCAGCATTTAAGCACATTCCAAAGTTTTTTGTAATTCTATAATTAAATCCATTATTTATCATAAAACTC
>JANXRU010000009.1 GCA_025356715.1 Bacteroidota bacterium | reverse complement strand
GTTACACCTACTTTAACTACTGTTTATAGCGTAACTGGAACAGCGATATCTACATGTACTAATGTTGGAACAGCAACCGTTACGGTTCGCAGTTTGCCTCAAATGACTGTTACGCCAACAATAGCACCAAGTAATTGTAGCGCATCTACAGGCTCAATCACAAGTGTCAATGTTACGGGAGCCCCTGTTTTAACGTACACTTGGACTAACAGTTCTAACGTTAATGTTGGTTCAACTCCTAATTTAAATAGTCAACCAGCTGGAACTTATAATTTGCAGGTAAAAGATGGCTTTGGTTGTATTAATTTATTTGGCCCTTATAGTATTATTAATCCAGGCGCACCAGCTGCGCCAACAGCCAGTGCCACAGCTAATAGTTTATGTCAAGGAGGCACTATTAACTTATTTGCAAATGGTAGTGGTACTTATAATTGGAATGGGCCAAATAGTTTTACCACTACCATACAAAATCCAATTATTTCTCCTGCAACAACTCCTATGTCAGGAGTATATTCTGTATTTACAACTTCCGCAGGATGTAGTGGGCCAGCAACAAATGTAACGGTAACAATTAATCCTTTACCTAACCCTTCGGCAACGGCTTCTAAAATTAGTTATTGTGCTAACGACACAATTAAATTATTTGCATCAACAGCAATAACTTATACATGGAGTGGACCCAGTTCTTTCGCATCTAATGTTCAAAATCCTGTTATACCAAACGGTGTAGCTGGTGTTTATCAATTAAATGTAACGAATGCTAATGGCTGTACAAACTTTACTACTGTAGCAGTTACAGTTAATTCAAATCCAGTAGCATCAGCATTTGCTAATCCTGCATCTATTTGTGCAAATACTGCCATTAATCTAACAGCTAGTGGTGGAACAAATTATACATGGTCAGGGCCAAATGGTTTTACTTCTAATTTAGCTACACCAACTATTACTAATGCAGGAACCAGTTATGCTGGTCAATATTCTGTAACGGTATCCAATTCTTTAACAGGATGTAGTTCTAATGCAGTAACAAGTGTTTCGGTTAATGCTTTACCAACATTTACAGCAATAGCAACAGCTACTAATGTATGTAATGGAAGTCCAATTAATTTAATTGCTGGAGGTACAGGTGTAACAAGTTATACATGGACTGGCCCAAATACATTCACTTCTAATAATCAAAATCCAACTATTACGAATGCATCTTCTGTTAATATTGGAAATTATAGTGTAACGGTAACTGATGGAAATGGTTGTTCTTCGTTACAAGACATAGTTCCTGTTAATGTTTATGCGCCATTAGTTATTAATGCGTCATCAAGTGCAACAATGGTTTGTACTGGAAATACATTCAGTTTATTAGGAACTGGTGGTGGAAGTTATATTTGGGCGGGCCCTAATAGTTTTTCTTCAGGTGTTCAAAATCCAACCATAACAAATGCGACATTAACAGCATCTGGTATTTATACTATGACTGTTACAGATTCAAATAATTGCACGGCATCAAGTACAGTTGCTGTATTAATTAACCAGACTCCTATTTTAATTTTTAACTCAGGTGACAATACCTGTACTGGAGGAACATTAACTCTTACTGCTAATTTTGGAGCAGGGGCTACTGTTAATTGGTATTCCGACCAGTCTGCAAGTTCATTATTATTAGGAAATTCATCTATTTATCATCCAAATCCTTCAGGGAATGGCTTATATACTTACTATGCACAAGCAATTTTAAATGGTTGCACAAGCATTATTACTCCTGTAACGGCGGGTTATTATAACATACATGCAATAGCTAGCGCCGATGTGTATACAGGACACGCTCCTTTGAGTGTAAATTTTACAAATAGTAGTTTTGGGGTTAGTTTGTCTGATACTTATAATTGGAGTTTTGGTGATGGAACTGGCACATCAGTTATTAATCCAAACCATATATTTACAACTGGCGGCACTTTTAATGTTGTATTTACGGTAACAGATGCGGTGAGTGGATGTAGTGATGATACAACCTTAACAATTATTGTGGATGATGAATTAATTATAGAAGTGCCAAATGTATTTACACCAAACGGAGATGGGGTTAATGACGCATTTCATATTAAAATATCAGGTGCAAAATCAGCAGAAGGATATATTTATAACCGATGGGGACAATTGCTATTTAGTTGGGATGCATTAAATAAATCGTGGGATGGGAAAGCATCTAATGGAACAAATTGCCCCGATGCTACCTACTTTTATATTATTAAAGTGGTTGATAATAAAGACAATCAGAAAGATTTTCCAGGCTACATGCTTATTATTAGATAATATACTGTACTGATAGTGTTTTTGATTTAAATTCTCACCCCAATTAATGTAACATCATCCACTTGTTCCAAATTACCAACCCAATTTTTAAAGGTGGTTTCTAATAAGATTTTTTGTTCAGTCATTGGTAAATGAGCGTTAGTTAATAATAGTGCTTTTAAGTTTTTGCTCATAAACTTTTTACCATTTGGTCCACCAAACTGATCAGAGAAACCATCTGTTAAAGTATAAATAACATCACCTTTTTGCAAGTCGATGGTTTTTAGATTGAAGGATTCTTGATCTCTATTGTGTTTACCAACTGGCATTTTATCGCCTTTATATTCTATTAATTTATTATCCCTAATTAACCATACTGGATTATTTGCACCTGCAAAATCTAATTTATGGTTTTCTAAATCAAAGGCGCAAAGAACGCAATCCATTCCATCTTTTGAATTTTCAGTGCCTTTCGGATTTAGTGCATTAATAATTTCTTTACGTTGTTCATTTAATATTTTGGCTGGGTCATATATGCCTCGTTCAACTACATTTTCATTTAAAAAATTGATGTTCAATAAACTCATAAAGGCTCCTGGTACTCCATGACCAGTACAATCTGACGTAGCAATGTAAAATTTATGATTTTGAGCAATTGCCCAATAGAAATCACCACTTACGATATCTTTAGGCTTATAAAAAATAAAACAGTCTGCTTTTAAGTGGTCATTAAAATAACTTTCACTGGTGAGCATGGCTTGTTGTATGCGTTTAGCATAATGTATACTATCTAAAATTTCTTTTTGTTTTTCCTCAATAATTTCTTTTTGCGATTCTGCAATATCTCGTCTACTATCAGCTAACTCCCTTTGCTTATCAACCTCTGTCTTTTGTAGTTCAATAATTTCTTTTTGTTTCCTGGTTATTCTAAATCTATTGTATATAAACGCTGTGAATAGTGCAATTAATCCTATGCCAATATACAGTGCTGTTCGTTGGGTTTTTTCTTGTTTTATTTGTACATCAAAAACCTTACGTTCTTCTATTACCCTCACACTATCAGCTGCCGATTTTTTGCCATAAATGTATTGGAAGCTTTTTTGAATAGCTGCTTTCCTATTAATTTCATTGTTTAAACTATCAGCCATTTGTTTATATAATAATTGCATTTCAAAAGCTTCCTTATAAGAACCTAATTGAGCATATATTTCACTTAATAATTTACTGGCAACGCTTATACTTATAGGATAGCCTAATTCTTGCGCTATGTGTAAGCTTAGTTTGGCGTTTTGTAAAGCTAATTCAATTTGATTAAGTTTTAATTGAATTCCAGCGATGCTGTTTAAGGAATAGGCAATTCCTTTTTTATCACCAATTTCTTTTTGATGTTTTAAACCTTCTTCGTGGCAATCTAATGCTTTCTTTAATAATGAATCAGTTTTAATGGTTGAATTTGATTCTGATTGTTTTACATAAATGGCACCAATATTATTTAAAGAGTTTGCTATTCCTACTTTGTCATTAATAGCTTTTCTTACATTTAAACTTTGGTAATGATATTCTAATGCTTTTTGTATGTCGTTTTTCGAATCATATATTCTCCCAATATTATTTAGTGTATAGGCTATACCAATTTTGTCATTTATTTCTTCTTGTATTTTTAAACTTTTATTAAAAAACTCTAACGCTTTATCGTTGTTGTTTTGATTTTGATAAATAGCGCCAATATTGTTTAAGGAAGAAGCAATTCCTCCTTTATCTTTTATGTTTTCTTGAATTCTAAGGCTTCTATGGTAACATTCTAACGCCTGAAGGATGTCACTTTGGTTTTGATAAATTACCCCAATATTATTTAAAGATTCGGCTATACCTTTCTGGTCTTTAATTTCCTCCTGAATTAGTAAGCTCTTATGAAAGTAATCTAAAGCTTTGGTAGTATTACCTTGTGTATTATAAAAGTACCCAACATTATTAAGGGCAGATGCTAAGTATTTTAAGTAGAAGAGGCGAGTGGAATTAAGTGTTCCTTTGTTAAGAGTAGGGCTGCTTACTAAATTTTTTTCACAAATGGATTTTAATTGATCATTGTATTTAGGCCAAATTTGATCATCAGCCTCTATTTCAATCATCGTGTTTAGAATTTTACAGCGTGTACTATCTTGTTTTGCATTATTGAGCTCAATTTTTAAAGAATCTATACTCTGTGAATATAAAGCACTTCCTACCAGTAATAAGAAAATGAAAAAAACTATGTGGATGTTATTTTTCATTTGTTAAATTCTCACTCCTATCAAAGTTATATCATCTATTTGTTCCAAATCACCTTTCCAATTATTTAATGCTGTAGACAGTTTTTCTTTTTGTTCTTGCATAGGTAAATGCGCAATGGAAATTAACAATTCTTTCAGTTGTTTGTACATGAATTTTTTGCCTTTTGGCCCGCCAAATTGGTCGGGCATACCATCCGTTAAGGAATACACCACATCGTTTTTTTGCAAATCAATAGTATGTTGAGTAAATGAAACAGAATCCCTATCATGTTTACCAATAGGCATTTTATCTGGGGGAAAATCTAATAATTGCTTTTCTCGAACTATCCAAATTGGGTTATTGGCAGCTGCATAAGTCATTTGTTGATTCTTAAAATTAAAAGAAATTAAGGAACAATCCATTCCATCTTTTCCGCCCTCCGCACTTCCGTCTTTTTTAAGAGTTTCAATAATCAATTTCCGGGTGTTGTTTAATATACTGGAAGGCTCTAAAATGCCTTCTTTAATGGTCTCTTTTAAACATGATATATTAAGGATACTCATAATGGCTCCCGGTACGCCGTGGCCTGTACTATCTGCTGTTACTAATGCAAAGGTTTCATTACTTAAATTTGCAGCCCAATAAAAATCCCCACTAACAACATCTTTTGGTTGAAAGTAAACAAAATGTTCTTTTAAATTATTGTTGAGCAATTCTTTACTAGCCAACAAGCTTCGCTGTATACGCTCTGCGTAGTTAATGCTATCCGTAATTTCTTTGTGCTTTTCTTCTACTATGTGTTTTTGTTGTGAAATGATTAGATTTTGGGATTGTGTTTCTTTTTCTTTTAACTCAATGGTTTGCTTTTGTTTTTGAGTTACTTTAAATCGATTAAACATAAAACCAGCAAATACCAATACTAATAATAAGCCTCCATACAAAGCAAAGCGTTGTGTTTTTTCTTGTTTTAAACTGGCCTCACTGGCTGATAGTTTAGCTTGTGATACTTCTTTTTCTTTAAAATTTCTTATACTATCAGCAATAACTTTTTTATCATATTCATATTGAAAACTTTTTTGTATTGAAGATTTTCGATTGTTTTCGCTACTAATGCTATCGCTCATATTATGGTACAGAATTTCCATTTCATAGGCGGATTTATAATTTCCCATTTTGGAATAGATATTACTAAGTAATAAACTAACTCTTTGGATGTTTTCAGGTTTTCCCATTTTTTTTGACATTTCTAAACATTTCTCTGCTAGAATTTTAGAAGGGATTACTTCATTGTTATGAAATAATAATGTGGCTTTATTATTTATGGTAAAACTAAGATTGCGTATTTCATGTAATTTCTCATAAATAGCAATACTCTTGTCGTAATACATAATTGCATTATGGTATAGCGTATCACAAGCAATTTTGTTATTTGTTTTTTTGTTGAATTTAAATAAATTATAATATAAGAACCCAATATTTCCTAACACTTGTGCAATTCCTGATTTTTCTGTTATTTCCTCATTTATTTTTAAACTTTTTCTATAATAATCTAAAGCGTTTAATTTTCCTTTTAAGAAGCATTCTTCGGAAGATTGGTGGCAAGAAGGATCAATTTGATTTTCATATAAAGCGCCAATATTATTTAGTGATTGTGCAATGCCTATTTTATCCGAGATTTCTTCTTGTAATTTTAAAGCTTTAAAATAAAAAAGTAAAGCGGTTTTATAATCTTTTAGTTTATAATAAACCACTCCTATATTACTTTGAGTTATTGCAATACCTTCTTTATCTTTTATTTTTTCTCGTATTTTTAAACTTTTAAAGTAGTTCTCTAATGCATTTGGAGTATCTCCTAATTGATCGTAGAGTACTCCCATGTTGCTTAATCCTGAACTAAGTCCTTGGTTAATATTGATAGCCTCATTTCCAGTAGGGTTATCTTTTAATAGGTTTTCTAAAATAGAAATACTTTTTTTAAAGTAGACTAAGTTTTTGATTTTCTCTCCATCATAGTTTCCATAAAAATAGGCGAGATTATTATATGATGCGGCAAGGTTTATCATATAAAAATGTTTTAAATATAACTCTCCTTTTGTTAGTTTAGTTTTAGTAGTAAATTTTTTTAAATTTTTCTCGCATAACTCAACCGCTGGGTTTGCATAATCTATAATTTCATTTAAGTCGCACCATTCACTAATAGCGATATATAAATTAATTTTAGTCGTGTCGTTCTTGGCATTTTTTAGCGCTAGCTTTAAAGAATCAATATTTTGAGCATATACACTATGACTTATAAACAAGAAGCCAAATAATTTAAAATAAAATAGCTTTTTCATATTTTTTATTATCATATGGTTTACCCAGTTTAATCATTTGTGTTTGTGCTTGAGGCAAACATGGGTATTTCATATGTGGTTTTTAGACTCTAATTTATATTGGCTAATGGTATTATATCCTCAAATATAAAAAAACAATCTGATAGTTCTAGCTTCATCTCCTTTGGATAGGGCTGGAGCTCCTTCTAAATTTAATAATTCCATAAATCGTGTTCCCATTTAAACACATCTAATTTAATTTTTTCTGATTCCACCAAGGCGTCAATACCTTTTTCATACTCTATAATATACCTGTCGTGTACGTTACTTTCTTTAACAATGGTGCTAGAGAATTGTCTTTTCCAAAATATATCATCTAAACTCCTTCGCTCGGCATCGTTTTTAAAATTATATACATCATTAACGGCAAAATAGGGGCGGCAAGATGGAAAATAAACCCAAAATAGTTCTTTGTAGGCTTCTTTGTCTTCAATGTATTCGTAGGCAGCAATGCCAATAATACGAACTTCTAAACTCGATTTTTGTTTGTCAAAAAACCAATCTTCTTTTAATCTATATTTTAATATACGCGCATAAATGCTAGTGGAATCAATTACTGGTAAACGAACAGTAATAGGTTCTCCTAATTCATCATAAATAATTTGATCTACGGTATCAATCAATATGAGTTTTTTACGAATAGCCGAAAGCTCATAGGTAATTAAAAAATCTTCATCAGCAAAGGCTTTAATTTTATTATTGAGTATTTGTTTAGTAAGTGCTTGAAAAAGGGATGTGCGACAAGCATTTGGTTCGATGGGATAATAGAGAGGTTGGTTTTGCTTTTCGCGCATATCTATATCACGCCAAATTCGTTTTTCCCAAGAGACATCGCACTCCCTAAGGTGTGTGTAAGAAATTTGGCGTCGTTGTACACTATTTTCTTTATTATAAATGCCACATGGGTTATCAGGATTAGTATTAGAATTTGGAGGTAATTGGTCTTGCGCATAGCAACGAATAATACCATTAAATAACAGTAGACAGAAAAGAAGGATTTGATTTTTCATGATTCATAAGTTTTAGTGGTTAGTTAAAACTTATAAGTGTTACTTCTTAAAAAAGATACATTTTAGGTTTATTTAATAAATTATTTACTACCATAGTAATGAAAAACCCATAAAAAATATTATTTTTGACGAATAAAATACTTGTAAAATTTACACATGAAATACCCATGTTTGCATTAAGTACAAAAACGAATAATTAAACTGGGTAAACTATAAGACAATTAAAAAACAATAAATTAATATTATGAAAAAATTATTCTTTTTAGCAGCAATTAGTTGTTTAGTTATTTCGGCCATATCTTGTAAAGCAAAACAAGAAACAGCAAGCACTCCAAAAACAGAAGATGCGACACCTGTTAAATATAGATTAGTAGTTACTTTTATTAGCAAGGGTTCTGGACCCGACAGAGAGAAAACAACTGCCTTAATTGCATTTGTTGAAGCTCACGCTAAAAAGCCCAGCTACAAGGCGGAACATTGGGGTAGAGAAGGAGAGTCTGATTATTGTTTTAACTTAACGGAGTTATCAAAATCTGAACAAACGGAATTTGTTGCTAGTATTACTAAGTTAATGGCGGGTAGTGATATGGTATTTATTAAAGAAAATGCCGAAGTAAGTCATAAAAAAAGATAATTAAATAACAACCCATTATTAAAGCTCTTTTAGTTGATACTGAAGGAGCTTTTTTGTGAAAAATAGGTTTATTAATTAAACCGATAAAAACAATACATTTGTAGCTTGTATTAGTATTTAAAATGAAATCATTACAGCTTAATTTTCAAAACAGAAACAGTTTAATAACCTTTGGTTGTTTTGCCCTTATTTTCATTATCTATATCACTGGTTTTTTTAATGATTTAATCGATTTTGATGCACCTCAATATGCAAATATGTCTAAGGATATGTTTGCTGCAAAAAGCTATTTGCAAGTGTATGATAAGGGCCATGATTATTTAGATAAACCACCTTTTTTGTTTTGGTCGGCTGTATTGAGTTTTCATGTTTTTGGTATTAATGATTTTGCTTACAGATTGCCTTCTTTCTTAGTTTCTATTTTGGGCTTATACTCCTTATACCGCTTTAGTTTATTGTATTATAGCAAAAAGGTAGCAATCAATGCTGCTTTAATAGCTGCTGGCTGCCAAGCTTATTTTTTAATGCACCACGATGTAAGGACAGATACTTTATTAACGGGCTTTGTTTTATTTTCTTTATGGCAAATAGCTGCATTTAATCAAACTGGTAAATTAAAGTATATTGTGTGGGGAGCCATAGGTATTGGGTTTGCTATGTTAAGTAAAGGCCCCATCGGTTTAATGTTACCTATTATTGCTTTTGGTAGTGATTTTATTTATAAGCGCCATTGGAAAGCTTTCTTAAAATGGCAGTATCTATTAGTACTTGTTATCATAGGTGTTATTTTAGCACCTATGACTTATGGTTTATACTTACAATTCGATTTACATCCCGAAATAAATAGTTATTTTATACAAAGTCCATCGGGTGTAAAGTTCTTTTATTGGACTCAAAGCTTCGGGCGTATTTTTGGCGACAACCCTTTACCCTCAAATTTCCCTGATCCATTTTTTCTATATCATAGTTTATTATGGAGTTTATTGCCTTGGCCTCTTATTTTTATCATAGCCATGGTATACGATGTTAAAACTAAATTAAAAGCATTTAAAACAAATTATAATAACGTTGAGGTAATTACTACTGCAGGTTTTATCATTACTATTATTATGTTGTCAGCCTCATCCTATCAATTGCCTCATTACACCTTTATTATTCATCCCTTTGCGGCAGTTATTATTTCTAACTTTTTAGTAAATGTGTTAGATAATTTAAAATGGAAATCGGTATTGCTATATTTATCGGTTTTAGTTTGGATTATTTGTATTATCATAAGTACCTACATCATGTTTGTGGCTTTCGAAACATCTTGGTTAATTAAAATTATTACGTACAGTTTATTTCTGATTGGTATTATTACCTTATTTAAATTAAAATCGGAATTATATAATAGGATTATAGTTAGTGGAGTGTTGATTATTTGTGCGGCTAATTTTATGGTAAATACAGCATTATACGCCCCTTGTTTCAACTATCAGTCAGATTCGGAAATTGCTAAATTCATGAATAAATTGAACGTGAAACAGTTTAGTGTTTACAATACGGAAATTACCAACTCAGGTTATTTTTATTTTAATGGTAAAATAAACGAATTAGGTTCGCCAAAAGAAATTAATTTAGACTCTCCAAGCACTTCAGGTTGGGTAATGACAGATAGCATTGGAAAAATGCAAATAGATTCTGTTTTCACGATTAAGGAATGTAAATTATTTTATGATTTCCAAGTATCTGGACTTACGGCGGAGTTTATTAATCCAAAAACAAGATTGGCTCAATGCAAGAAAAACTATATAGTTAAGCTTGAAAAAAAACAAGTCATTAGTTTGTAAAACGGTTGTTTTTGAAGGGGTTTAAATGAAAAAAAGGTGAGTTTTTGGGCTAATTTATATTAAGTGATGGTATACGTCCTACAATACAAAATAAACCCTAAATTAGCCGCGAAATTTAACCTTTTTAGTTATGGACGTAAAAGATATCAAAGATTCCAATTTAGCTCAAAATCCTGTAATAGGACAAATGTTACAATATAACCACGAGCAAATTTTTTTTTGTAATGATAATGCAACTGGGCTTAAAGCCATTATTGCTATACACAACACCGTTCTTGGTCCATCATTAGGCGGTACGCGTATGTGGAATTATAACAATGAAATGGAGGCATTAACGGATGTATTGCGTTTATCGCGTGGCATGACTTATAAATCATCTGTAGCAGGCTTAAACCTTGGTGGTGGAAAAGCGGTTATTATTGGCGACTCAAAAAAAATAAAATCAGAAGCGTTATTACGTCGCTTTGGTAAATTTGTAAATAGCCTCGGTGGCAAATACATTACTGCTGAAGATGTAGCAATGAGTAGCCGTGATATGGAAATTATTAAAATGGAAACAGATCACGTAAGCGGATTGCCTGTAAATATGGGTGGAAGCGGAGATCCTTCTCCAGTAACAGCTTATGGTGTATATGTGAGTATGAA
Organism: Bacteroidota bacterium; assembly: GCA_025356715.1. The sequence goes on along the minus strand of JANXRU010000009.1, from coordinate 4,229 downwards.
AGCAAGTGCTAAAGAAGCTTTTGGAACTGATAGCTTATCTGGAAAAAAAGTTTTAGTGCAAGGTATTGGTAATGTAGGCATGCACTTAGTAGAGCACTTAACGAAGGAAGGTGCTAAAGTTTATATTTATGATATTAGCGAAGAGCGTATTAAACATGCCGTTGATACTTACAAAGCAGAATTAGTTTCTGTCGACAACATGTTTGATTTGGATATAGATATATACGCTCCATGTGCTTTAGGCGCAACGGTTAACGATGATACACTTTCTAAATTAAAATGTAAAATTATTTGTGGCGCAGCTAATAACCAGTTAGCTGATGAAAAAAAACACGGCGAATTAGTTTTAGCAAAAGGCATTTTATATGCCCCTGACTTTGTAGTAAATGCTGGTGGAATCATCAATGTGTATTATGAATTAGAAGGCTATAACAGAGAACGCGCTATGGCTCATGCCGAAAAAATTTACGATACTACTTGGAATATCATTCAAACTGCAAAAACACAAAATATACCAACGTATGCTGCTGCTAATAAAATAGCTGAACAACGTATAGAAAGTATTGCTCGTATTAATGCCGTACTATAAGTTTATAAAGTTAAAATGTTTATAAAATATTCTCATAAACTTTCAATACTTTTGTACTTCTATTATCCCATTATATAATTTACAAATTGACTAATAAATAATCGTTCTTTATGCTAAACAGACGTTACCTCCGAATAAAAACCATGCAATCGTTGTATTCTTATTTTCAGCAAGATTCCGCTGATATAGTTGCACACGAAAGAGATTTATTTAAAAGTTTAGATAAAATTTACGACTTGTATGTGTACGTATTAGTATTATTTACGGATATGCATCATACAGCCTTGTTGGTTTTAGAAGAAAACAAAAATAAGCGTTTGCCATCTAAAGAAGATTTAGAGCCTAACATGCGTTTCATTGAAAATAGCTTATTAGTAAGATTAGTTAATAGCGATGAATTAAAAAAAGAAGTTGCTAACCGTAAAATTTCTTGGCAAAATGATTTTGATTTGGTTCGTAAATTATATGCCGAATTGAAGCAAACAGATTTGTACAAAGAGTATATGTCTTCGCCAACACCATCTGCTAAAGAAGATAAGCAGTTTTTGATTTCTGTAGCAACGGAATTTTTATATCAGCATGATTTATTAAATCATTTATTTGAAGAGAAAAATTTGCATTGGGCCGATGATACTTTTGGGGCTTTTTCAATGGTAGCGCGTACGTTTGAGAGTTTTTCTGGGACTTTGCATTTAACACCGTTGTATAAAGATAAAGAAGATGATCAACAATTTATATCAACCTTATTTAGAAAAACAATTGCAGGTAATAAGGATTTCGAGAAATTAATTGATGATAAAACAAAAAATTGGGAATTGGAGCGTATAGCCTCAATGGATGTATTACTAATGAAAATGGCCTTAGCAGAGTTTTTGAATGTAAGTAATGTGCCAGTAAAAGTATCTTTAAACGAGTATATCGATATTTCTAAAGATTATAGTACACCAAACAGTAAAATTTTTATTAATGGAGTTTTAGATAAGATTATTGCTGACTTAAAACGCGATAATAAAATTCAGAAAACAGGTAGAGGCTTGATGGAAGGCTAAGTTTTATAATTTCTTAAAAACATGGCATGTCACAAATTAAATCAATAGGATATACGATAAAGCTTGGTTCTTCTGCATTAGATGCTTTTAATCAGTATTTAAAAAAAGAATCTTATAGCTCTTATCTTATCATTTGTGATGAAAACACGCTTACGCATTGTTTACCATGCCTTTTAGCATCTTGTGCTATATTAAAAAATGCAGAGGTTATTGAATTGGAAAGTGGTGAAGCATCTAAAGACATTGAAATAGCTTCACATATTTGGCAAACTTTAATAGAGTTAAAAGCTGATAAAAAAACACTCATTGTTAATTTAGGTGGTGGCGTTGTGTCTGATTTAGGAGGTTTTGTGGCATCTGTTTATAAGCGAGGCATAGATTTTATTAATATTCCAACTAGTTTATTGTCGATGGCCGATGCAAGTGTTGGAGGTAAAACAGGCATAGATTTCGGAGCTATTAAAAATGTAATTGGAACGATAACACAGCCTAAAGGTGTATTTATTAATTTTGATTTTTTAAGCACGCTTCCCGAAAGACACATTCATAATGGTTTAGCAGAGGTTTATAAAATGGCGTTGATTAGTGATGCTAAATTCTGGAAAAAATTATCTGTTTCATCTAAACCAAAAGAATTAGAAAGTTGGATAACAAAAAGTGTGACGTTAAAGAATAACATTGTCAAAAAAGATCCTTTAGAAAAAAATATTCGTAAGGCATTAAACTTTGGGCATACCATTGGGCATGCCATTGAATCGGTGTTATTAGGAACTAAAAATGAGTTATTACATGGCGAAGCTATCGTTATTGGAATGGTTGCAGAAGCTTGGTTATCCTACCAAAAGAAGCTAATTACAAAATTAGAATTGAATGAGATTGTTGAGGTTTTTACACACACATTTAATTGTACTAAATTGAACACTTCCAATTTTGAAGCGATGATTATAATGGCAGAACAAGATAAAAAAAACGAGAAAAATGAAATTCGTTGTGTACTATTAAATGGAGTAGGGGATTATAAAATAGATGTGGCTATTACATCTGCTCAAATAAAGAAAGCGCTGGAGTATTATAATACGGTGGTTTAACGATTTGACACAATTAGTGCAATTTTAACTCATTAATAATATCTTTGTTTTGATCTACGATAAATTTATAATTATCAATAACATCATAACCTAGTAGCCCCTTTTTTATAGTAAGTTCAATACTATCTCCATAATAAACATTAGATTTTTCTGAATAATTGAATATCAATTCTTTTGTATTATTTAAATGCTCTATAGTGATTATTGGTAACTTAGTTGAGCTTTGACCATCTCCTTTCCTGCTTGTTATAGGGCTTGATTTTTCAATAATCTTAAAGATATTATTTTTTGAAATATGACTTTTATTATAATAGTTAATGGACAAAAATAAAAAGCAAAAGATACTTCCTACAGAGATTATATTGAATAATAATTGTAATATGAAATGCGTCCTCAAAAAATATTCGTTCCAAAGATTAAAAACCAGTATAGTTGAAATTAGCCCTGTACTTATCCATATTCCTATTGGAATAACCATTGGAATAAAAGTTTTGTGATAGATATATACAGATAAAAATATCAAAACAATACCTACTAAAACTAAAAGTGTTGTTAGTATATTGATTATTTTTTTTGATTTTTTATTACCCATAATTTAGATTATTGAAATAATTTATTAATCTAAATCACTGCCTCTTGTCAATGCCCCACAGAAGCTTGTTTCGAAGGGTTTCAAAAAAGTGTTGTCCTTCTAAATTAATCATGTGAAATTTAAAGTGCGCTTTTTTAATCACTAACTCCGATTGATTTTTAAGGGTTTGAGAACGAGAATCTAAGGATACATTAAAACTTTCACTTCTACCACTTACTTTAAAGCTAATGGTTTTATTATTTGAAATAACAATAGGTCTTACATTCAAATTATGTGGTGCAATAGGCGTGATAATAAAGTTATCCGAATCAGGCATCATAATTGGTCCGCCACAGCTGAGCGAGTAAGCTGTAGAGCCCGTTGGAGTTGATACAATTAAGCCATCCGCAAAATAAGAATTTAAAAATACGCCATCTACATAGGTATCAATATTAATCATAGCACTCGATTCTTTTTTATGAATGGTGCATTCATTAAGCGCATAATTTACGCCTTTAAAGCAATCGGTGGCATTATCTAATTCAATAAGTTCGCGCTTATCAAGTGTGTATTTCTCTTTGGTTAATAATTGTATGGCATTCGCAAAATCTTCTTTATAAACCGTTGCTAAAAAACCTAATCGCCCTGTGTTAACGCCTAATACAGGAATACCAGATTTTCGAACGTATTCAAGGGTTTCGAGCATGGTACCATCTCCACCCAATGAAATAACAACATCTGCTTTTGCAATTAATTCTTCCGAATTTGAAAAAGTGGAGAATGTAAATGGAGTTGTGTGCGTTGTATTTAAAAAATCCTGATAGGGTTTGTAAACAACTATTATCTACTCAAGAAAATTTCAAAATCGTTGTTTACAAACCCTATCAGGATTTTTTAAATACAACGCGTACAAAAGCATTTACATTCTCCAC
>JANXRU010000409.1 GCA_025356715.1 Bacteroidota bacterium | reverse complement strand
GGATAATATAATTGTTGATTTTGTTTTTCACGCATATCCAATTCCCTCCATACACGTTTTTCCCACACAACATCTCCTTCACGAAGGTGAGTATATGGTATAAAACGTCTATTTACAGAATTTTCCTTATCATAAATTCCATCTCTATAATCGCCAGGTTGAAATACACCACCAGCTGGCTGAGCATATATATTAAGCGAACTTAAAAATACGATTGCAAAAAACAAGATGTGCGCTACTTTTTTCATATTACTTTTATTTAATTTATAAAATATATTTGTTTGTAAAATCAACAATACAGTTTTATATTATTTTACTTTAATGGTAACTCCTGGTACACCAGAAACAACTACTCCATCTGGTTTTTTAACTTTAATATTATCAAAGAAAATTTTAGCTCCTGGGCCAGCACCAGATAATATAGCTCTAGCATCAGAATTTAAATTATTACCTTGACAGCTAGTGAACTTTGTTTGGCCTTTAATAGTACCTGTCACATCAAAAGATAATACAACGTAATTTGCTTTAAAGTCAAATCCTGGTGCATTTGCTCCCATACCACCAATTGACGCTAAACCCGCTTTCGGCATATCAACAAATCCACTTTTGCCACCTACTGAAGCAACCGGAGGAGGTAATGCTTTAACTCTAAATTTAACAGTTCCTTGAGGCTTAGTTCCATCGGCTGTTTTAGCAGAAACAGCAATATTACACTCGCCTGGTCCAGTAAATTTAAAAATGAACTTACCTCCAGCACCACCAGTTTTAGATACTCCACAACCAGTAGGATTAACTAATAAATTAGTTGGAGAAACTCCACCTGCAGAAACAGTCACTGGATTTTCAACCCCAGCATAAAACACGTTCATTTGATCAGCTGAAACCGCAACAGAAGGAGCAGCTACCATATAAGATCCATCAAATGGATAATAATCGAAAGTACCGTCTGGCTTTTTGAACTTAATTACTCCATTAAAAGTTTGTTCTCCTTGTCCACCAGTTCCAACTTCATATTTACCCATACCATTTTCAATTGTAAGGGAATTTCCTTTAGCTCCTTTTGAAGCAGAAGCAGAATCCACACCTACTAATACCTCTAAATCACCAGCTCCTAATTTTGAAGAAGAGGCTGCTAAAAAGATATCAGCTTTAAATGGTTGTCCAGCTTGAATATAAGAAGAAGGAGCAATTACTTTAGCCTCTAAATGATCAAATTTAATTGCTAATTTACCACTTGCACCAGAAAATACTTGTAAAATATCCGCTTCAACATTTTTTAAATTTGCTTGAAACATATTTAAAGTAGTAACAACAGCCGCCTCAGGTAAATGGTAAAAATTTTGAGCTTCCCAACCCATCGCAATACCATCTTCCATAATTGGTTTATCATCTGGTTTAATTGACCCAATTTTCTTTTTTAAACCTTCATAATCATCTTTAGGTAATTTAGCTTTGTCATCTTTTTGCATTGCATCTAAGATCCCAACTAATTTATTATATAAGCCATTTAATTTATCTTTTAGTTCAGATGCCGTAAATTCACCTGCTTTAGGTGTTTTTGCTTCTGGTCCAATTAATTGATTCGTTGGCATATCATAATTATCAATTTGTCCTACATGCTCTAATACAGCTAATTGCATCGTATCAGCTGCTTTTGGATTTTCAGGTTTTTCTGTAATTTCAACGATTTTGTTTCTTAAAACATCAATGTATTTATAAATAACAGATATTTCTTTTTGGGCTTCTTTCGCTCTCTCTAAATAAGGTTTTGCTGCTGCAGTGATTGCGGCCATATCCTCAAAAGATTTAAAAACACGCTCATTGTTTACTTCTAAATTTTCTTTAGATTTTAAGATACTTTCATTTACTGATACATAACCGTGCAAAATTTGTTTTGATACGTTCATTGCCAAAAGTGCTGTTAGTACGAGATACATCATACCAATCATCTTCTGTCTAGGTGTTTCTTTACCGCCTCCCATAGTGCTATAATATTTTTTTTAAGTTTATGTTTAGTTTTTTTATCAAAATGAACTAAAGAAAAACTTTAGTTCATTTTGTAATAGTGGTTATGTATCTATTTATTATAATTCATAGCACCTAACATGTTTCCGTAGATACTGTTAAGGGCAGTTAAATTAGTTGATAATGTAGACATTTCAGCACGGTATTTTTTAGTATCTTCAACTGAATCATGTAAGTTTTTCATTAATTCACCTAAGCCACCATAAAATTTCTCAGTAGCTTCTAAATGGGATCGAGATCCTTGTAATTGTAATTCGTAAGTGGCGTTTAAAGCACCTAAATTTTTAGAAACAGAGTTTAAAGATTCTCCTATAGAACTACCAGCATCGTTAGATTCAGCCAAACTAGAAATTGAAGCGGCTGCTTTACTGTATGTATCAGCTAAATGAGACACATTTTTAGATGCACTTTGCACACTGGAAACATAATCATTAGTAGCTAAAGTAGCGTTACTGATATCTCCTATTTTAGAAGCAGTATCGCTTAATGAACGCATGCCTGAACCTAAACTTTCAATTAATTCAGGGCCTATTTTTGCATCAGCTAACATATTATCTAATTGTGCTGACATAGGTAAGCTATTATCAACTTCATGAGAAGTTTCTTCATGACCACCCATACCACCTAACTCTGGGTATGCTAATGTCCAATCATATTCTTCGTGTGGAATATCTAAACCAAATAAAATAAATAATACAGCTTCAGTTCCTAAACCAGCAATTAAAGCAGGTCCTGATCCTGGCCAGTGCATAATTTTAAATAATGCTCCAACGATAACAATAGACGCACCAAAACATGATGCTAAATGTAAATACTTCTTAAAACCGGTTACTTTGGGTAATTTGCTCATAGCTCTTCGTTTGTTTAGTTAGTGTTTAGTTTAGTTAATTGTGTTTATTTTTGTGTTTTTGTGTTTATTATCTATATAATTTAAAAACAATCAAGTCATTAAATTATTTAAGTTGTTGTAATAAATTTACTAAAATTCATCGTTTTTATCACGACCTAAATAAGTCATAACGTTACGGAAACCAATGTAGCATTTAGCTGTATCTTGATATTCATACGTTCTAGTACTTACTTGTAAATAATATCCAACATCTTTCCATGAACCACCACGAATTACTTTACGTTTTAAAACGTTAGCATCTTTATCTTGCGCTTCATATAAATAATCTGGATTTAAATCATGTGCAAAGTCGTAAGCAGATTCATCAAAAGCATTACTTGTCCACTCAGCAACATTCCCAGCCATGCAATATAAACCATAATCATTAGGGTTATAAGCATAAACGTATAACGAATGGAATCCACCATCATCAATATAAGATCCACGTAAAGGTTTAAAGTTACCTAAGAAACAACCTCTTGAGTTACGGATATATGGTCCACCCCAAGGATATGGTGATAAATCATTTCCACCACGAGCAGCATATTCCCACTCAGACTCTGTTGGCAAACGGAAATCATTAACAATAGTTTGTTCTGTTCCAATTAAGTAGTTATTTAATAAGTTTGAACGCCAAATACTAAATGCACGCGCTTGTTTCCAAGTCACACCAACAACAGGATACTGATCGTAAGCTGGATGCCAAAAATACATGTTAGTCATTGGTTCATTAAAAGAATATGTAAAGTCATGTACCCAAGCCAACGTATCTGGGTATACATTAATAACATCCTTTAGGATAAATACTGAACGGTCAACGCCCTTACGCTCACGAGGAACATAATTTCCTTGTCCTACTGAAACTTGATCAGAAACATTATATGTACCTAATGTTTTTGGATCTTTGCCTGGATCGCCAACAGCTGTTGAAGGCTGGCCGGGAGTTCCATTTAATCCATCATTTAAGTGTACACCATTAATGTAATCTGCTTTCTTATACTCGTGAGAAGCATCTTGTATGTCTAATGATTTTTGAGGTAAAAATCGATTGGTTTTTGATGCTGCTAAACGAATATCTATTCTATAATATTCATAATTTAATTTACGAGCATCAATTTCTTTACGATTATAAAAACGTTCGCCTTCTGGTAAATACATTGGCTGCAAATCCAAACGATAATCTTCATTATCGCTACCCCAATTAATTTTAGAATCCCAGTTGATATATGGATCTTGTAAATTATTATCACCTGTATATATAGGATACATTGCTAAGAAGTCTGCTTGTTCAATTTTAAATTCTTCAGCATCAGGCCCTCCTCCGTTAGCTAATAATTTACGAGCAATTGAATCTCTAACCCACCAAACAAATTGACGGTATTCATTATTTGAAATCTCAGAATCATCAATGTAAAATGCCTGAACAGACACCATTTTTGAATGTGCTGTATGAGCCATTGTAACCTCCTCATCGCTAGGCCCCATGTGATAAGATCCCATTGGGATATACATCGTTCCGTAAGGATCGGGTTGAAACCACTGTTCTCTACCCTGAGCGCCAATTAACTCTCCAACGCGTTTGTTACAGCCTGTAACAATTGCAATAAACGAAGCTAATAAAATTAGTTTTTTCATAGTGCTGTTTGTTTAGTTTTGTGCTTAATAAGATTTGTATTAAAGCTTACCTCGCGTTCTTGTTGTTTATAATCCCAAACTTTCTACTAAGTGACATCTTAACTTATTAACACTTTATTAACAATTTAAAATATAGTTTGTAAGGGGCTTAAACGTGCTTTTTTTAAAAAGGTTACAATTAATCTAAAAATCTTGGGTTTTGGTATGAAGAAACTTTAGGAGTTTTCTTTGTTTTAAAGCAAAAACCTATTAAAATCTCGTGAGTACCAGAACTATAACCTTTAATTTTAGACAAAGTAACGTCGTAAGAATAACCTACACGAAGACCCATTGGGAATTTATAGCCTAACATTGGGGCAATAGCATCTTGCATACGGTAAGTAACACCAACAGATAATTTTCTATCAAATATATAAGTTAAATTAACATCCAATTGAGTAGATGCAGCATCAGTCTTAACTTTTACATTAGGATTAATGCCATGCTTTCCGCCTTGACCGATTTCAAAAGTGTAACCTCCTATTATATAATAGTGACGAGCAACTGCATATTTAACAGAACTAGATTGAGCGATGTCTTGAGCAGTTAAGTGAGATGAAGAAATACCCACATACATTTTATTAGCGATACCATAATAAATACCAAAACCTAAATCAAAAGCCGCTTTAGTTAAACCAACGTTTAATGTATTAGATGTAGTTGCTTGATATCCTGGGATAGAAGCATCTTGTGCTGAATTTCCATCAGGAGTAATCCAATTTCCATTAAATTGCTTATTAATAAGACCCGCATCAACCCCAACACCTAAAACACCAGCGCCAATATGACGGTTATATGCTACTGCTAAACGAGCAAATATCGTTTTATCAAAACCAATTTGATCACTCATGATGTTTACACCAATTGCTAATGGTAATCGTCCAATAGGCATATCAAAGCTTAATAACCCAGTTTTTGGAGCTCCTGGAAAATTAACCCATTGCTGACGACCTAAAACATTAGCACAAATTGCCTCACTTGTACCTGCATAACCAGGGTTATAAATCAATTTACTATGCATAAACTGAGTAAACTGAGGATCTTGCTGAGCGAATGAAACGCTTGTTATTGTTGAGAATGCAAGAGTTAGGGTGGTAAAAATTTTCTTCATGGTTATACCAATTTTAGTTTAATTTTAAAATAATCCAATATACTTAGGGGACTAAGATAGGGGTAAAATTTAAAAAATCAAACTTTTTGAACTATTTTTTGTTAAAAAGATGTTTTTTAGATTGGTTTTAATTTAATTCTGTAGAAATTCTGTAAAAATAACATGCATTTTTCTACAAAAAGTCTTTAGGCGTAATTTTAAGCAAAAACAAAAAAAGTAGGTAAAAAACTTAAGCTGATATTTTAACTTTTGAAAAGTTTTTTGTTTTGAAAATTTATAAATGGAGTAGTTTATTAAATAGAAACAGTTGTTACATTTATCCAATAATAAAAACAAATGATAGGTTCAATTTTTCATAAAGGAAAAGATTATAAGATAGATTTTTTTAAACCTATTGACATTTCGATGCCATTGAGTACTGATAAAAATTGTGCAAGTGCATGGTATGTAGAATCTATGAAATTAGAATCTCTGGAATACGGAAATACGATTTGCGATGTGAGTAAAGGTGGTTCCACAAATTTCAGAAAAGTTACATTTAATCCACATGGGAATGGGACACATACCGAGTGTGTTGGTCATATTAGCAAGGAGTTTGTAACCATCAATAAATGCTTAAAACAATTTATGTTTTTAGCAGAAGTTGTTACTATCATGCCTACTGAATTAGAAAATGGTGATTATGTGATTACAAAAAAACAGTTAGAAGAATCGTTAGAAAATTTAAAACCAGAAGCTATTGTTATTAGAACTTTATCCAATGGATTAAATAAATTAACTATGCAATATTCTAATACGAATCCACCTTATATTTTAGAAGATGCTATTTTATTTTTGAACTCTATAGGTGTTGAACATTTGTTAATTGATATGCCATCGATTGACAGAGAAAATGATGAGGGGAAATTATTGGCGCATCATGCATTTTGGCAATATCCAACTAATACACAATTTCAAAAAACAATTACTGAACTTATTTATGTACCAAATGAAATTATAGATGGCACTTATATTTTAAATTTGCAAATAGCAAGTTTCGAAAATGATGCGAGTCCGAGTAAACCAATACTTTATAAGATATTTTAAAAGCCTCACCCCCCTAGCCCCTCTATAAAGGAGAGGGGGATAGAGCAGATCACGATAATTAAATAAGAAACAACAAATTAAAAAACAATGAAACCCTACCTTCCCTATTCAAATTCATTAACGGAGTATAAACGATTTTTGACACGCGAAGTAATGTGTGGTAATGTTGGTATTGGTGGCACAAATCCTATTCGTGTGCAAAGCATGACAACCACTGATACCATGGATACAAAGGCAACTGTTGCTCAAAGTATCAGAATGATTGAAGCTGGTTGTGAGTTGGTTCGTATTACGGCACCGAGTATGAATGAAGCTAAAAATTTAGAAGTTATAAAAAAAGAATTACGAGCAGCTGGTTTTGATACGCCGCTTGTTGCTGATATTCATTTTACACCAAACGCTGCTGAATTTGCGGCTCGAGTGATTGAAAAAGTGCGTGTGAATCCAGGTAATTACGTTGATAAGAAAAAATTTGAAGAAATAGAGTATACCGATTCTGCTTACGAAAAAGAATTGGAACGTATTAGAAATCGATTTACGCCATTGGTAAATATTTGTAAAGAGTACGGCACTGCTATGCGAATAGGCACTAATCATGGCAGTTTAAGTGATCGAATTTTAAGTCGGTATGGAGATACGCCATTAGGTATGGTAGAATCAGCTTTTGAATTTTTACGTATTTGCGAAGATTTGAATTATCAGAATATTGTTATTTCAATGAAGGCCAGTAATACACAAGTAATGGTGGAGGCTTATCGTTTGCTAGTGCAAAAAATGATGGAAACAAATCGAAATTATCCTTTGCATTTAGGAGTAACAGAAGCCGGAGATGGAGAAGATGGGCGCATCAAATCAGCCGTTGGTATAGGAACTTTATTAGAAGACGGATTAGGAGATACGGTGCGCGTATCGTTAACAGAAGATCCTGAATTTGAAATGCCCGTTGCCAGAGATTTAATTAAACGTTATGAGCATAGACATTCGCATCAGGAAATTGAAAAATTAAAAACTGAAGGAGATAAAATTCTATTATCCTATAATCCATACGAATACGAAAGACGCGAAAGTATTGCTGTATCAGCTATTGGCGCACATCATGTACCACGTGTGATTGCTGATTTTAGTATGCGTGAAAACATTACTGCGGCGAATTTATTTGCAGTAGGATATCAGTATTCTGTACCATTAGATAAATGGAATATAACTGATATGGCTTGTGATTTTATTTTTGCAGGAGATCATCAAATTGATTTTGAAATCCCTGGAACACTTGGCATCATTTACAATTCGGATGTTTGGGAATTAATTGAAAAGCCAGTCAGGCAATATCCTTTATTTATTGGAGAGCAATTTTTTGAAAGCGAAAAAAAATCTTCAGAAATAAATTTCGTG
>JANXRU010000386.1 GCA_025356715.1 Bacteroidota bacterium | reverse complement strand
TAAAGGGTTAGGATATAAAAACGACATCGTTAAAGTAAAAAACGGTTACGGTCGTAACTTTTTAATTCCTCAAGGAGTTGCAGTTTTAGCTACTGATAGTAACAAAAAAATGCAAGCCGAAGAAATTAAACAAAGCTCATTTAAAGAACAAAAATTACGTAATGAAGCTACTGCTACTGCAGCTAAATTTGCTGATGTAATGGTGAAAGTTGGTGCTAAAGCTGGAGAATCTGGAAAGATTTTTGGTTCGGTAACAAACATCCAATTAGCTGAAGCTCTGAAAAAAGCTGGTATTGATGTAGAACGTAAAAATATTGAAATGAACGAAGATGCAATCAAAACTTTAGGTACTTATTCTGCTAAAGTTCGTTTATTCAAAGAAATTACAGCAACTATCAATTTTGAAGTAATTGCTGAATAATTTTAATTTATTTTAAAAGCCCTCGTTGTAATAACAACGAGGGCTTTTTTATGCAATAAACAAAAAGAACGGTTAGTTATATTACTAGAAACAATTTCTTAAATTTATCATCACTAATTATTAAAAAAACAAGATACCATGGAATATAGAAGACTCGGAAAATCAGGATTACAAGTAAGTACACTTTCCTTTGGTTCTTGGATAACCTTTGGAAAACAAATAGAAAACAATACGGCTGATGATTTACTAACAACAGCTTATGATAACGGTATTAATTTTTTTGATAATGCAGAGATATATGCACGAGGTAAATCAGAAGAGGTAATGGGTGCCATATTAAAGAAAAAAAACTGGGAGCGAAGTTCTTATTTAGTTTCTAGTAAAGTATATTTTGGCTACGAACAAGGGAAACCAAATCAAACTGGATTATCTCGCAAACACATTATCGAAGGATGTCACGCTGCATTAAAACGTTTGCAAGTTGATTACATTGATTTATTTTATTGTCACCGTCCTGATAAAAGCACGCCCATTGAAGAAACGGTTTGGGCTATGAACATACTTATACAACAAGGTAAAATATTATATTGGGGAACCAGCGAATGGGCAAATGATGAGATTATGGCGGCTTTTATTTTTGCTGAAAGACACCATTTAATTGGGCCAACTATGGAACAACCACAATACAATTTATTTGAACGCACTAAAATTGAAAAAGATTATTTATTACTATTTAGAGATTTTGGCTTAGGAACAACCATCTGGAGCCCTCTTGCATCAGGACTTTTAACAGGCAAGTACAATAATGCAATGCCAGAAGATAACCGTTTACATATTGAAGGTATGGACTGGCTAAAAGAAAAAACGCTTGGGGAAAATTCACGAATTGAAAAAACAAAAAAATTAACACTCTTAGCAACTGAATTAGGAACCTCTGTTGCAAAACTTTCCATTGCCTGGACAATTAAAAATCCAAATGTAAGCACTGCTATTTTAGGTGCCTCTAAAAAAGAACAACTGATAGAAAACTTACAAGCTCTGGAAGTGCTACCATTACTAACAAATGACGTGATTGAAAAAATAGAGATGATTGTAGATAATAAACCAGTTCAAGCAGCTTTTTAGATTGATATGTATTTTTAACACAGAGTTATCGAAAATTAGGAGTTTACAGAGATTATTTAAATGAAGTGCTATATTTTAAACTCTCCGAACTATAACAACTCTGCGTCTTTGTGGTTAGACTAAAATAAATATAAAATGAATAAACCTTTTAAAGACTTAGTGATTGTAGAATTGGCGGGCGTTTTAGCCGGCCCCTCAGTTGGTTTATTTTTTGCTGAACTAGGTGCAAAGGTTATTAAAATTGAAAATCCGAAAACCGCTGGCGATGTAACTCGTACTTGGAAATCGCCTACAGAATGTAAGGAAAGTGCTACTAGTGCCTATTACTGGAGTGTAAACGCAGGGAAAGAAATTTTGTTTTTAGACTTAACCTCAACAGCTGATTTAGAAATAGTTTACAAGCTCATTCAAACAGCCGACGTTTTAATTTCTAATTATAAATTAGGTGATGATGTGAAATTAAAAGTAGACTACGAATCATTACAAGCTATTAATCCACAATTAATTTATGCCAGTATCAATGGCTTTGGCTCCGAAAACCCTCGTACAGCTTACGATTTAATACTTCAGGCCGAAAGCGGTTTTATGTTTATGAATGGTGAAAAAAATTCGCAACCATTAAAAATGCCAGTCGCCTTAATTGATTTATTAGCAGGTCATCAATTGAAAGAAGCTATTTTAATAGCGTTACTAAAAAAATATAAAACACAAACTGGCTCTCATCTTACGGTATCGTTATTTGATAGTGCCTTGGCTTCGCTCGCTAATCAGGCAACTAATTGGCTCATAGTGCATCACTTGCCAACTGCTCAAGGATCCTTGCATCCTAACATTGCACCTTATGGCGAATTATTTTTAACGCAAGACAACCATCAAATTACCTTTGCTATTGGAAGTAATGCGCAGTTTAAACAACTCTGTTTAATTTTAAAATTGAACTTATTTGAACATGCAGCATATCATACCAACCAACAACGTGTGGCAAATCGTGATGGGTTATTTGATATATTAAAAGAAAAAATAAACCAAATTACCTTTGATGATATATTTAAGCTCTGCTTGCAAAACGATGTCCCTATTGGCAAAATAAGAAACCTTAAAGAAGTATTTGAATTACCGGAAGCGCAACACATGTTGCAACATTTTAAAGACACTCATGTAAACGTAACAACCGTTAAATCTATTGCCTTTCAGTTTTTGAAATAAAAAGAAAACAAAAATCCCTCTTCAATAAGTAGTTGAAGAGGGATTTTTTATTTGTGAACGAAGGTAAAATTAGAAATCAAATTTGCCTCGGTGGTCTTCAATGTTCGCTTTATCTTTTAATGCTTCAAACAATTCGTAATCAACTCTATTTGCAGCACCTTGCTCTATTTCTTTTTGTTTCGCTTTAAAGTCTGTTGGTAAAGGCATTTCATTAACACCAGTTACACAAACCACAAACACACCATTATCGCCTTTAATGGCTTTACTAGTTGTATTTACTTTCATGGCTGTAGCCGTTCCAATTAAAGCATCTTCACGACCAATGGCTGCTACATTATATGCGCCAAATGTTAAGTTATTCGCTTTTTCAGCCATTAACCCCATTTTAGTAGCAATTTCTTCAGCTGTTTTAGCAATTCCTGCTTTGGTATTAAATTCTGTTATAAACGCTTCTGCTTTTTTATCACGAATGGCTTTTAGTTTAGCTTCTTCTTTTACTTCTTCTAAAGGAGCAATTCCTTTTTCTTTAATAGACACTAAATTAGCCACAACAAAGCGATCTTTAAATTCGAACACAGGAGATACTTCGCCTTTTTTAGATTTATACATCCAACGAATTAATTCTTTAGGATTTTCTAAACCAGCTATCGTTTTATCGTTTTCTTTAATGTTATCAGCAATACGTTTGTTTAATTTCGCTGTTTCTACACTTTTATTAAATAAATCAGCTGTTTGATTTTGTCCAGCAAAGTCGCTTGCTTGTTTAAAATACTCTTGAGTAGTTTCACTACTTGGTGCAATTAACTTAGATATTTGAGCCACACGGTAGGAGTTATGACGTGTTTTAGAAACACCCATTACCTCAATAATATGAAAACCAAATTGAGTTGGTACTACTGTAATATTACCTACTGTTCCTTCTAAACCTGCATTTTTAAAAGCATCTACAAAACCTTTATTTTCATCAAACCAACCATAATCTCCGCCTTTATCAATAGAGCCACCATCGTCAGATACTGTTTTTACTAAGGTATCAAACGATACTTGTTTTGCTTTTAATAATACTAATAAACTATCAGCCATACGCTTAGCGGCTTCAGGCGTACGTTGTGTTTGTGTTTTTTGGCTTTGTAACCCAATTAAAATGTGACGTACTTTAGCAGAATCAGCAATAGATTTTACGCCAGCTAATTTATAAATTTTAATAAAGGTACCTTCTGTATAAGGACCATAAACCGTACCTTGTGGAGCACCAAACACCGTAGAATCAGAAATAATCATATTCTTTTTTGTGTAGTTAGAAATAACCACTTGCTCGCCATCACTTTCTTGTGCAATATAACTTGAATCTTCTTTAACCGATTTTGTTTTAAATTCATCCACTACACGCATCGCATCTTTTTGCAATGCTTCATAATCTAATTTAGAAGGCATTACATCATAAGCAATGTATTCAATTTTACGAGTGGTTTCTTTTACTTTATATTCATTTTTATGTTTGTTATAATACGCTGTAATATCATCATCAGATACCTTAACTGTTGAATCAGAAACTGAGGCATAACGCTTCATTACAAAACTTGCATTTACTTGTTTAGATTGAGCAATGAAAGCATCTTTCGCTTCAGCAGTTGTAACATATAATCCTTTTTTTAATAAATTATTATATTTTTCAGCTGTACGAACTTCAATGATAGATTTTTCTAATTGTTTCCAAAAAGCTTCTTGTTCAGCCGTCATTTGATTAACGAATCCGCTTAATTTTGCTGGATCTAA
The DNA here is from genome assembly GCA_025356715.1 of Bacteroidota bacterium. The sequence continues at coordinate 5,222 of JANXRU010000386.1, read as the reverse complement.
AGTGCCATCAGGGCGAGCAAATTGATCGTACACTTTGCCAGTTTGTTGGTCAGTTAATTGCTGAATTACATATTGATGAGGATGAACCAACATTAAGTCATATAACTCATCATCAGATACAGCAACGCCAACTTTTTTAAATTCTGTTTTAATTACTTTATCATTAATCATAGTGTTCCACACTTGATCAACAATTTTTTCTTTGGTAGCTTCGTCAATTTGAGCATTTGGATTTGATTTTTGAATCTGAGCTACTTGCTCATCAACTTTCGCTTTAAACGCAACGACGTCAACTTTATCGCCATCAATGCTACCAACTAATCTGTCTTGGCTTGAAAACAAAGCTCCTCCAGAGCCTAGTAAACTTTCTAAAACAAAAATTAATAAGGCTAAACCTACTATTCCAACCAAAAGACCTGTTTTGCTACGGATTTTTTCTAAAACGCTCATATACTATAATTAAATTAAGGTCTGCAAAGATAAAATTATTGCCGAAATAGGGAAAATTAATTGAAATTATTTTTTTGAGTGTTTTTATACATGATATAGCCAAAAAGAATCATAAACGCCAGAAAAGATACTAATTAAGCATTTTCGCCAATTGCTGCGCTTGTCCCCTTATTTCGGGCACGGCAGTGCTTTCCCATAAAATACCCTTAAGTGGCGGGCCAATTGCGTATAAATTACCTGATATTTGGCCATTTGGCATGCATTTCAACCCATATTTTAAGGCATCTACTTCTATCATGTCGTCTTTTAGCAATTGTTTAATCAGAGGGATGTCCATTTTTTCAAAATTAGACTCAGGGCCAGTACAATTAATAATGAGTTGAGTTTCAAAACTATTTTTCTGACTATCTTTAGTAAGATACTGCATATTAAAACCCTCCTTAGTTAAAGAAATATCACTGATTCGTCCTTTTAATACAGTTAAACATGTTGTTTTTTGTAATTCATTAATTACAGTTATACTTTGGCTTGGCGCACGATGCCTTGCCACACCCCACTTATGGCGTAAATGTCTCAGAAATTGTTTTTTCTCATTTAAAGGAAGGTTAATCCATAACCTTTGAACGTGCGGCCTTAACGAATCTATAACACTATGAATACTTAATTGATTGGCTTTTGCTAATTTGAGTTGTTTATTAACCAAACTAAGCAGTTGTAATAGCGTATAATGTTGGTGTTGATTTATAAATAAAGTAACGGCTGGCAATGGATTTTCGGAATGCGCTTGAGGCAAATAACCGTGGGGAGAAATAACGATTATGCCTCCATGATAATTATGTTTATTTAAACTCAAAACCACATCAACCATAGTTAAACCAGACCCAATGATTGTTATAGATTGGTAATGATTACAATTTTGAAATAATTTCTGTGAAAACGCATTTTGATAATAAGCTTCAGACATTATAAATTCTTTAGAAATAGATTGAGGATGTGCTGGCAAAAAATTTCCAAAACCTAAAACTACTTTTTGAACTTGCTGCGTTTGTATTGAAGAAACGAGGTATTTATCCCCTGTTTTACGAATAGATTTTACTTCTTCATCAAATTGTTTAATAGTAACTTTATGATTTGAACTACTTAATTCATTAAACGTGCTTAATACATAGTCGCCATAAATAAAACGGGGTACAAAATCAGTAGCGCCATAAGGTAAATTATGACGAACTAACCACATAACAAAATGCTCGGGTTCATCAACAAAAACTGACATGTTAGAAGCTCTTACATTTAACAAATGAGCATTGTCTGTAGTAGAATAAGCCAACCCTTTGCAAAAAGAGTTTCTTTCATCAAACCATAATATACTAATGGGCGTTTGGCTTTGTTTTAATAGATTTAAAACAACTAGAGTCCCACTTATTCCTCCACCAATAATGGCAATGGTTTTACTCATTTATTTTTTTGCTGAACGTTATTTCCTTTATTTATCTTTCCCTGATTCATCCGTTGATAACGACGCAATAAATACATAATAGATCCAATTAAAAATACAAAAGAAAAATAAAGTGCATCTTCTCTACTACCAGTAATTAAAAAATAAACAGCAATACCTGCGCTACCCAATGCAGCAATCAACCAAAATATTTCGAGGGCTTTAAATAATTTATTCATATATATTATTGTTTTTTTATTGTCATATGGTTTACCCAGTTTAGTTATTTAACTCAATCGTTTATATTTTATAAATGCTTCGTTGAGTACTCTGCAATTGTGTTTGTGTTTTCGGTAAACTTAACTATTTCATAGTTTAAATTTACAATTTATCGTCACCGATATTTATAGTTCCAGTAATTTCTTTAATTTCATATTGAGTAAACTCTTGATTTGCTTCAAGTCCCTTACCCATAATAATTTGTTTAGCGGTTGTTATTTTTACAAATGCATCTGAAATAATTTTATGCCTCTGTTCATCCCAAATCAAATGTTCGGTTTCCAACTTCTCTCCATTAGCATTAACAACCTCCACATTATACTTCACCTCCATCCGTTTAGAGTCTTCGTAACGAACGCCATAATTAGCTTTCAAAGTGGTAGTTTGAATTCCTTTATCATCGTAAAAAATAACATGCAATCCCTTTGGCATAATGGTAACACGTTGCTTTACGTTTTTATCGTAGACCTGCATTTGTGGAGCCTCCAATTTAATTTTTAAAATGGTTGAATCAGAATAAAGAAGAGTAATGTCTTTTCCTGTTTGAGACGGCATCACATTTTGTTTTCCAATAGCTAACACTTCATTTCTATTGGTTTCGCAGGCTGAAAACAAAATAGAAACGCTCAATAATGCAACTAAACAAACTCTGTAGTTGAAATTTGACATGTGATTGTATTAATCATATTTATATTTAATAAACCATCGTTTATTAAATGTGAAACCAATAATAATGCGTGCATAATCTTCCTGCAACAAATTATTATTGACAGAACCCATACGGCCAAATTGTGCGGAAATATTTACCACAGCAATATCATCAAAACGACCTATACCAACTGGCAGACCCAAACCTGCGGTAATAGCATAATTTGTTATTCCTGTATTTTTGATATCTAAAAACCCATCACTATACGTAAATCCTAAACGGTATTGTACCCTTTTTATATAATTTGCTGTTCCGTATGCGATTTTATTTGGAACATAATTTATACCTGCTGACAACCTCATCGTGTTTTTAAAATCAGTACTGGGAGCATTAAAATACTTAAAACCACTCCAATTAGTAACAGCCGCATCCATTAAAATGGTTAATTTTTCGCCTCTCTTAATTGATAATCCTACTCCCATTTCTAAAGGTAATGTAATGGTTCCTTTATTATCTATAGATTTCAAAACTGTATCCTTAGGGCGTTCAACACCAAATCCATCCAACGCATAGTTATAAATTATGTTACTTTGTTTAGCGCTAATACCTGTAGGCGAATTAATATAAAAACCTGTTCCTATTTTTATTTTTTGTTTTCTTACAATACGATGTCCTTTTTTAAGCGGGTCTTTTCCATGATAATTCACCGAGTCAATAGTAAAATGGGTTTGAAGTCCAAAATTAAAAGTAAAATCATTAACCTGCAAAGCTCTTTGTCTTTTCACATTAAAATAAGTAATAGAGCCAGGATAAATAACATCAGTTACTTGATTAATAGTTCCAAATAAAAAATTTCCTGTTGCACCAATTGCTAATTCTGATAATAATTGCTTACCAAATTTTTTACGTTTCAATTTTGCCGATTGCTGATATTTAATAATCGTATCATATGAATCGGAATGTTGGAATTTAGTTAATTGATGGCGGAATGGTTTAAAGCCTGCGCCTAAAAAAACTTTATTAATACCTCCATCACCACTAAATACATAATTCATAGTACCAACATTAGCCACTTCATCCGTTGAGTTAATTTTATATCCTACAGTGCTATAAGGCATCACTCCAAAAGCGCCACCACCACCAATTCTTCTTAAAGGAAATCCTAAAGAACCATATGAAAAATTAGTGTTTCGTTTTGTAATAGACGCTTCTAAACTTATAATTTTTGTAAACTGCATTTGCCCACCAAGCTCTAAAGTCGTAAGTTTTAAGCCCGCTAAGCCAGCAGGGTTTGAAATATTAATAAAAAATGGGGCTATTGTATCTTGATGATAGGCTATAAAACATCCTCCCATTGCTGATGAAGCTGCAAATGTTTGTTGGTTTAATTCGCCCAATCCATAACGAGAATAAGGACTAGAGGTCAAAATTTGAGCAACAGAAAAAAAGTTACTGCTTATTAAAGCAATAAATAAAACAAGTTTTTTTAGAGATAAAATATGCTTATTTAAGTTCAAGATTATAAAGTAAAATAGTGTTAAGTCCTTTCAAAACTAAATTTTGGTGGGCAAAGATGCTATTTTTTAACCGTTTTGCCAAGTATTCAGAATCACCACCTGTTAAAAGAACTAAAATTTCTGGATATTTCAATTTATAGCTATCAATAAAGCCATCAACTTCTGCAATACTACCATTTAAAACACCTGATAATATTGAATTTTGAGTGTTTGTGCCAACTAAATCCGTAAATAAAAAATCAGGTTTTATAAGAGGAAGTTTACTCGTAAAATGGTGCATCGCTTTAAAACGCATTTGTAATCCTGGCGAAATAGCACCTCCTAAGTATTCATTTTGACGATTTGTAAAATTATATTTAATACAAGTCCCAGAGTCGATTATTAATACATCGCGGTTGGGATGCAACTCATATCCTCCAACTGCCGCAGAAAGCCTGTCAGACCCAAGAGTACCGGCAGATTGGTATAAATTAGTAAGAGGGGTTTTTGTATTAGGTGTAAAAATAAGAGTCGGTATTTTTTGGTTTAATAATTCGAAATAGGGATTTAAACCCTCTACTACAGAACCAATAATGGCATAATTAGCCTGACAAAGCATTTCAGAATCAGCTAATAGTTCATTAAATGAATGATGTATTTTTACGGAATGTTGATGATTACCAACAAACAAAGCCGATTTTATACGTGTATTACCAATATCAATGACTAAATTCAATGAGCTAAAAGTAAGTTAAATCTGGTTTAGAGCAAGGTATTTTAAGATTTTTTAATATTTCTTTTTGCAGTATAAATAATTCTCTTAAATTTGCACCCCGATTAAGTTGGTACCTTAGCTCAGTCGGTAGAGCAATAGACTGAAAATCTATGTGTCCCTGGTTCGATTCCTGGAGGT
>JANXRU010000299.1 GCA_025356715.1 Bacteroidota bacterium | reverse complement strand
TTTACCTCAATCGTAAAAAAACCAGTTATGGGCTAAAAGTTACCAGTTACAAAGTGGCATTGTTAAAGGATGTTAAGAGACGTAACATTTTACGAAAGGCTTCGTTATAAGACTTAAATCAACTATTATAAATTCATCTTTAAAAAAGGAGCAAGTATGATGATACATTTAAAGTAATCACATTTTATAAAATGGATGATGCGGAACTAACTCCCGATAGCTATCGGGATAAAAAGCAACGCACATCGATTTGAAAAACAAAAAAGAATAGCCCGCAGATCTTACAGATAAACGCAGATTAAAAAAAATATTAAAAATCAGCGACATCAGCGACATCAGCGGGAACTTAAAAAATAACAAATAAATTAATAATCTTTTAAAAAACAGAAATCATGATACAACTTTTGAAAGCAATTTTAGGATTAAGTAAATTATCTCCAGCAGATAAAGTCATAAAATCCCAAAACATTAAGGATAGTATGCAAAGTTCGGGTAATTTTTTGGCTAGCAATATGCCTATTACCTATCTTATTTTGCAAACCTTAATTACTGATTTCCATAATGCTATTATAGCAGCCGCTAATGGCACACCTACCGACACTGCCTATATGCACGAACAAGAACGCATGCTTGTAAATGCATTTAATTTAATTAAATCGCATGTAGAGATGGTGGCAAATAATAATAGCGCTAATGCGGCTAGTATTATTACATCGGCAGGTATGCAAGTAGCTACCCTAGGAGGTTCTAATGCAGTAAGTGAGTTAACGTTAGAAGCCTTAGGTAATGGCAAAATCAAAATACGTGTGCCACGCCAAACTGGCGAAAAAGCGTTTATTTTTGAAAGCAGCACTGATAATATCACTTGGACAGAGGTATTATTTAGTAGCAATACAACCATCACGTTATCTAGCCAAATACCCGTTTCAACAATTTATATCAGGTACAGTGCAATTAGCAAAACCGGTAAAGGCGCTAGTAGTCAAGCTAAATCAGTAGTTGTATTATAGTGTTAAAATGGTATAAAAAAAATCCCTTAACAATTACGTTAAGGGATTTTTTATTTGATAGGGATTTATTATAATTCATTTTTTAACTGTCTTTCGCGAAGCGACCTTGTTTGCAAAAGTTTTGTTGTCTACCCGCATTAGGCTGTTACCTGCTGGCATTATTGTCATTTATAGTTAGGTAAACCGTTGTGTTATTTGTCTTTAGTTTAATTTTTGTATAGAATTTTTCCGCCAGTAAATTTGTTGGGTACCAATTTCTATGTGTCTTTACGATTACAAATAAACCATTGTCGTCACCTAAAGCAGAGAACGCCTCGCTTTTTGAGCCCTTTGCAAATAAAGATAATTTGTTTTCGTTTATTAATTTGTTTGAGAGTTCCAATACGTTTTCTGCTACAATACCGATTTCACTAATTGATTCAATTGATGAAATGTCAAAGTTATTTTCAGATGCGTTGTTTAAGTCGTGACGAGCAATGAATTCTAAAATGTTTCCATTGTTGTCGTAGAAATATATTGCGTTTGCGTTCCAGCTGTCAAAGTCTGCTATGATTTTCTCATTAGTTATTTTGATTAACGTTGTCCGCGAAGAAGCCCATAAAATTGCGTCGTCAATTTTATTGCACGGGATATTAAATGCAAAATGATATTTAGGATTTAAGTTGTCTGATTTTATAAAAGTTAAAACAGATTTCCCAACAGCAAATGAAATTGTATTTCTGTCTGCGTGAAGAATTTTGAAACCTAATAGTTCCGAATAGAATTTAATAGTCTCTTCAATATTGTCGGATAGTATTTCTATTTCTAAAATGTCCATTTAGTTGTTGTCTTATGCTTGCTGGCAACTATTTACTTGCATTAAATTTAAGATAAATGAAGAGAGATTTTTATTTAATTATCTAAATAAATTCTTCCTTGTCGCCACATATCAACAGCCTGGTACCAAGGCATTTTAAAAGATTCGTTGCGTTCCAATATATAATCATTATCCGTAAATGGATTAATAACTTTAAGAAATTGAAAATAGGTTGTATTGGAATTTCCAATATCGCCATAAGTCCACATTTCGCCATTCTTTCGCTTACTCACTTTATTTGGCGCACCAAATACAATGTATATCATGCCTCTATCCGTTTTCCATCCTTCTTGATAACTTGTAAATAGCTTATTAGATTCTTGAATTCTTCCATAATATTTTTTTAAAAGTTCTCTCGCCCTCTCTTCACTTCCTCCTAATTCGAGCCAAAAATTATCAATAGCCATTTTCTTATCAGAGGAATTCATGCATTGATCAAATTCTTTTTTTGCCATTATATATCGCGTTGATAAAATCATTTGCTCAGCGTTTTTAATTTTAGGGTATGAAGGTTCATAAACAAAAAAAGTTATTCCTTCTTTTGTTTCTTCATTTGTTTTAAGATGATAAAATCCTTCTGATGGCATAACCATTTCGAACTTGTTATCTTTGCTATAAACAACAAAACTGCTATCGGGTTTATAACTAAATCGACTTGCAGATTCAGAACTAAAAGGAGGAATCGCTAATTTAAATTTCGATTTAAAATAGTCAACTGTAAACCTATTTTCTTTAACTCTAATGGAAGATAAATAAACCGTTTCGTAAGGTTTAAAATATGAAGAAAAATAAATTGCACTAGAAGTATTTGTTACTAAGAAATTTTGACGTACAAATTTACTGGTTTTATCAGAATACACAGATGAGGTATATTTTATTTTTTTATTTAAATCATAAGCCGTAACATCAATGTAATAATTTAACCCACTTTTCAATCTAAAAAAAAGTGAGCCTCTTAATTGTTTTACGTCAACATTGGATTGCCTGTCTTTAATAATAATTGAAGCTGTATCGTTAGCTACTGTAATATTATCTTCTAAACTAATTTGAAGGTTTATTTTTAAATCAGAATAAAAATAATTACTAGTGTCCGTTTTTTTGTAAACTATAGTTTCATTAGATATATCATAAAACAACTGGCTAATGGAATCATTAAGATGATAAACAACGTACTTAGCATTCAGTAAATTATTATCTTTTTTGTATAGCCTATCAGTTGTAGTTTGATTTACTTTTTGAGAGGTACATCCAAAAATTCCCATAATTAATAGGATAGCAAAAATATATGCACAAGAATAGTTTCTCATAACTGTTGAATTTACAAAAAAAGGAAATAGATAACGAAATAAATTATTTCATTTCAAAAGGCTTGCGATCATACTGACAACATTCTTGTAATTTAGCATAAGCATAATCATCGCCATAATAAGAATCATTATCATAACCTGATTTTGCAATTAATTGCTGAATAGCGTCTAACCCAATAATAGTCGTATCAAATTTAACTGTCATTAATTTGGATTCAACATTCCAATCTTTTTCCTTAATACCATCAATTGAAATAGATTTCTCAATGGTTACCTTACATTTTTCGCAATTACCCCATACTTTAAAAGTAGAAGTTTTTTCAGGAGAATTTGGACTACAAGAAACTAATCCTAAAATACATGTGATAATAATTATATATGAAAATTTCATTAGTGGAATAAAAAATTTAAGTTATAGCCTTGCAAATTTATAATTTAATTTCAAAAAATACTCAATATACTGAGGTAAAGTATATTTTAAGTTACTTTTAGCCTTAATATTATCATGAAACACAATTATACTACCATTTTGGGTATATTTTATACTATTTTTTAAGCACTTATCAAGAGTTGTAAACTTATCGTAGTCGTAAGATAAAACATCCCAAAAAATCATTTTATAATTTTGCGACAAAGCTCTATATTGTTTTCTTGAGATTCGACCATATGGTGGTCTGAATAAATTTGTTTTAGTGAGGCTTTGGCATTTTTCGACATTAACTAAATAATCTTTTGTTTTTGTTTGCCAACCTTTTAAATGATTATACGTATGATTTCCAATTTGATGACCTTCATCAATAATTCTTTTGAAAATTCCCGGGTTTTTCACAATATTTTCTCCAACACAAAAAAAAGTAGCTTTAACATTAAATTCATTTAAAACATCTAAAACCCATGGCGTTAACTCAGGAACAGGTCCATCATCAAAAGTTAAGTAAATCGTTTGTGTATTTTTATCCATACGCCAAATGGAATCTTTATAAAGACTCCGCATCAACTTTGGTGGACGTACTAATAATTTCAATTTAATTCAAAATAAAACAGTTCATCCCAAAAATACAAACTATATTTTTAAATTATATCACTGCTTAAAATTTACCTAAATCGCTTTAAGTAGATTGAATCACAAAAATTAATTTCGTTCCCTAAGTCAAATGATTATTTCACTTAGGTTTCCGAACATTTTAAACAAAAACAGATAATTATTGGATTCCTAATGACTATCTTCGTCAACTGCGATTACATAAAACCAAGCTAATGAAACAAAATTATTTTCTTTTTATTTTCTTTTTATTTTCTCTATTAAAAATGTCCGCTCAAACTCAAACTCCAAAAGAGTTAGCGGCTGCTATTGATGCAAAAGAAAAATCCTCCATGTTATATGCAGCTCAACGGAATAGTGGCGGAGGAATTCCAATACCTTTAACGTCTCCAGAACAAGATTGTAATAGTGCTATTCCTGTTTGTCAAAACATTTATTCTACTACAGCTTCGTACTCAGGGTTCGGAGCTACACAGGAAATTCCAGGAAATTCTTGTTTGGGTAGTAATGAGCTAAACTCTGTTTGGTATACATTTACTAGTAGTACGGCAGGAAACATTGCTTTTAATATTACACCAAATGTTTTAAGTCAAGATTATGATTTTGCATTATATAACATTACAGGAACAAATTGTTCAGCCATAAATAGTGGAGCTTTAACACCTATTCGTTGTAATTTCTCAGCTACTGGAGGTGTAACAGGTTTATCCGCTTCTGGAACAAATCCATCAGAACCAGCAAGTGGGCCAAATCAAAGTACGGTATTAGCTACAACTGTTGGTCAAACATATGTGTTGATTATTAGTAATTATTCGTCCTCTTCTAATGGTTATCAATTAAACTTCACTCCTGGAACGGCAAGTATTTTTGATATTACTCCTCCATCACTTACCAGTGTTTCTGCACCTTGCGGAAGCAACGTCTTAACGTTAAATACAAGCGAACAAGTAACTTGTGCGTCAATTGCATCCAACGGAACCGATATTTCTATTTCTGGAACTGGCGGGCCTTATACAATTACAGGAGCTAGTGGAGTAAATTGCGGAAGTTCGACGGCTCAAATTACTTTTACAATAACCCCTGCACTAACAGGGGGTGGACCATGGGTATTAAACGCTCATTCAGGTTCTGATGGAAATAGTTTTATTGATAATTGCGGAAATGCGATGCCGACTACAACAATTAGTTTTAATGTTTCTCCAGCCGTTCCGGTAATTACGGGACCGACAACCGTATGTAAAGGCTCTACTTTTGCATTATCATCATCAAGTGCCGTTTCTTATACTTGGACAGGAGCCGCTGTTCCAGCAGGACAACAAAATCTTCAAACAATTTCAGTTACAGCTAATAGTGCTGGAACATTGAATTTTCAATTAGTGGTAAGTTATGGTGCTTGCGGAACTGCTACTGTAAATAAATCTGTTACTGTAACCGATGCGCCAATCGCTAACTTCACCGCCTTGCCCTCATTAACAGTATGTGCTGGAACAGTAGTTACATTTACCAACACCTCAACGTATCCTTGTAGTACAGGTGGCTTAGGATTAAATCAATGCACTTGCGGTACATTCTTATGTAATGCAACCTCCAACCAAGGTACATTCGCAACGTATTTATGGACATTTGGTGATGGCGGAACTGCTTTTTATATAGGGGGTAGTCCAGCTGCGAATTTTAGTCCTACTCATACCTATGCATCAGCTGGCACTTATAACGTAAGTTTAACGGCTTCTGGTTTAATTAATACGTGTAGTAATAGTAAAAACCTTACAATTACTGTTTTACCTGCTACACCAAATTTAACTATATCTCCATCGGTAACAATATGTCCAGCACAATCAACAACCTTAACAGTTAGTGGAGGCTCTAGTTATACTTGGACTCCAGGCGCAACTTTAACATCAACATCAAATAGTGTAACATTAGCTAGTCCAGTAACTACAACTATCTATTCTGTATCTGCTCCTGGATGTAGCGGTAATCAAACGGCCACTGTTCAAGTAACACTTGGAGGAACTCCTCCTGTAATTGGTGCAATAAATGGATCGACTTTGGTTTGTCCAAATTCAGTTGGAGTAACCTATTCTGTAGCAAATGTTGCGAGTACCAATTATACATGGTCCGTACCCGCTGGTGCAAGTATTACATCAGCACCAACAAATTCAAATGCCATCACGGTTAATTTTGGAGCTAGCGCTGGAACAATTTCAGTTACTGCAGTTGGAACTTGTGGAACAGCAACAGCCTCTATAAACGTTGGATTGAGTCCAAGTTTAAACTTAACAGTTACTCCAAACAATTCAAGTATTTGTGCTGGTGGCTCCCAAACATTAACAGTAAGTGGTGCAACCTCTTATACATGGGCTAATGCTGCTACCTTAAGTTCATCATCAGGAGCCAGTGTAATTGCAAGCCCAATAACAGCAACTACATACACCGTTATTGGCGCCACTGGCACTTGTACAGGAAGTGCTACCGCTTCTATTACTATGGCATCTGCCTTAACCTTAACCTTAACTTCTAATACACCTACCATTTGTCCTGGGGGATCAGCGTTGCTAAATGCAGCGGGTGCAACAAGCTATACTTGGAGTAACGCTGCCACTTTAACTTCTCCCTTTGGCGCAGGTGTTACCGCAACACCACTATCTAGTTCTATTTATACGGTTGTTGGTATAACGGGAGGTTGTACAGGAACAGGCACTATAACCGTTGGTATCGGGGCTTGTGTATCATCTTCTTGTAATTTATCATTAATACGATCAACCCTTACTAATGCAGGTAATATTGAATTATTAGGCATGAATAACGCTTGTAGTCTTTATTTTATTAATCCGCAATTTATGTCAGGGCCTGCTGCTCAGGCTTACGCACAATCATTTGGAGCAAATTTAATATCGGTTCAAAGTGCCGCAGAAAATGCAGACGTACTTACAGCACTTACAAATCAAGGTTTTGCAGGGCAAGTAATTTGGATTGGATTTTCTGATGCTTTATTAGAGGGTAGTTTTGTTTGGTATGATGGGGCTCCTATCACCTATTCTAATTGGGCACCAGGTGAACCGAATAATGCTGGAGGAAATGAAAACTGTACGCAAATTTATCCGAATGGAAGTTGGAATGATTTAAATTGCAATGGATATAATTCTTTATCAGTAATTGAAGTTAATATATGTCCTCAAATAACTGTTGTTAATCCACCTATTCATTGTCCAAATACAAATGTAGTTTTAACTGCTAGCACATTATTAGGCTCTCCTAGTTATACTTATACCTGGATACAATCAGGCACAGAAACATTTACTAACACAAGTACTGCCGGAAATACAGATGTTATTACTGTAACCTCAACAGCACCAAATACATTTACAGTTTATTCTGAAGACAGGTATTCTTGCCCTGTTTCAGCAATTGCATCATTAGCTGTAAATCCTACACCTACTATTACTGCAAACAGTGCAACAATCTGTTTAGGGCAACAAACAGCTACTCTTACTGCGAATGGAGCTACTACTTATAGTTGGATTCCTGGAACAGGCTTAAGTGCTACAACCGGAGCGGTTGTCACTGGTACTCCAAGTTCAACACAAAGTTATACGGTAATTGGAATGGACGGGAATGGTTGTTTAAATGGCACCATCACAGCCATATCAGTCAATTTAACTCCTACAGTTACAGTTAACAGTGCAACACTTTGTTCAGGACAACAAACTGCTACCCTAATAGCTGCTGGAGCGGCAAATTACACTTGGACTCCTTCAACTACATTAAATAGTGCAACTGGGTTTTCGGTCATTGCAAGCCCAACCGTTACAACAAATTACACAGTCACTGGTAATAATGGTTGTTCGGGAAGCGCTGTATCTTCAGTTATTGTTAATCCGATACCAAACATTTACATCATTCAAAAAAATAGTTTATGTGATACATCGATTTTAAATTGGCTAAACGTAACCTCCGTAACTCCAGGATTAGCTCAAGGTAATTTACCATCTGGTGTAACATTTAATGCTACACATTCTGGTAGCGGTTTATCAACAACACCATCTATGTTTAGTGGCGCTACATTTCCTGTGAGTTATAGTGTACCTATTGCAGCCACAACTATCAGAAATGATTTAGCAGGAACATTTAACTTTTGTTTTAGTCAGCCGGTTATTAATCCTCAAATTGCATTTGCTAGTATCGGACAAGCTGCACTTCCAGTTACCATTACCACTGGCGTTCCTTACCAAGTTTTATGGTCAGGGATTAATATGACTTATGTAAATTCCACAACATTAATTGGAGCTGAAGGATTTACTATCATTAGATTTCCTGGCATTCACAATTGTATTTCATTTGATTATAATAATAATGAAACGTACATTAATCTTGCTTTTGGTGTAATGGATTTCGTTTGTCAAGGACAACCAATTTGCCCTGGTATACCTTTAGATATTATCGCTAATGGTGCTTCGACATATACGTGGAATTCGGGAGCAAATACAACTACTATAACTCCTGCACCACTCGTAACTACAAGTTATTCAGTAATTGGAACAAATTCTGATGGATGTATAGGAACTGCAACTACAAACGTTGTTGTAAATCCATCTCCTACTATTACGGTAAATAGTTCCACTATCTGTTCAGGACAACAAACAGCCACATTAACTGCGAATGGAGCAATAACCTATACATGGAGTTCTGGCTTAAGCGCATTAACTGGAACCACGGTTACCGGAAATCCTGTTTCAACTGAAAATTACACCATAACGGGTACGGATGTAAATGGTTGTATCAATGATGCAACAACAAGTATAACAGTGAACCCTACTCCTACTGTTACGGTTAATAGTTCATCAATTTGCATTGGGCAACAAACAGCAACACTTACTGCAATTGGCGCGTCAACATATAGTTGGTCGCCAGGCATAGGATTAAGTTCGACCACTGCATCTATCGTAACAGGTACGCCAAGTACCACACAAGATTATATAATTACTGGTACAGATATGAATGGTTGTTTCGATGTTACCACAACAACTATTACTGTTAATTCATTGCCGATTTTATCCACTACTAATAATTCATTATGCGCAGGAAACTCTGCATCTATAAGCGTTAGTGGAGCAAATTCATATACATGGATTCCATCTAATACATTAAGCAGTGCTAATAATGCAAGCGTTTCTGCAAGCCCTACTGTTACAACAACCTATACTGTTATTGGTGTGGATATTAATACGTGTATTGATACAGCAACATCACTTATAGATGTTTTTCCGATTCCAACATTAACCATCACTCCAAGTTATAGTATTTGTTCGGGAACTTCAGGAACAATAGCCGTCAGCGGCGCTTCAACATATACGTGGGGTGCTTCTGCTAGTTTAAACAGTACAATTAATGATACAGTAACTGCTACACCAAATACTATTGAAACTTATACTGTAACAGGTGAAATAAATACTTGTACTATTACAGCTGTAGCAACCATTAGTGTTATTGTTACACCAACATTAACAATTAATACATCATCAACTATTATTTGCCCAGCAGGATCTGCATCTTTAACAACCAACGGAGCAACAAATTATACATGGAGTCCAATTGCAACCTTGAGTGCTAGTTCAGGTTCATTAGTCATTGCTTCTCCAGCAAATACCTCAACTTATAATGTAACTGGAGCTAATAGCACTTGTACAAGTACTAATCAAATAGTTGTAACAGTAACCGTTTCGCCTGTTATAACTTCAGCTAGTGCAACCATTTGTTCAACTGCTTCAACTAATTTATCAGCTAACGGTGGAGTAACTTATACTTGGAGTCCTGCCACAAATTTAAATACAACTTCAGGTTCAAATGTGATTTCTACGCCTCCATCATCCATTAACTATATTGTTAGTGGCTCGTCGTCCTTAGGTTGTGTTGGATCAACTTCATTATCAGTTATCGTTATTGCTACCCCTACTATTTCAATTACAGGGAATCCATTAACAATATGTTCAGGAAGTACAAGTGTATTAACTGCCTCGGGTGCCTTAGCTTACACTTGGTCACCATCATCTGTTAGCGCAATTAATTCAGCAATAACAATAGCCTCTCCTTTAAACACAACTATATATACTGCAACTGGAACAAATGGGACAGCTCCAACTATTTGTACTTCAACCAAAACGATAGAAATTGTTGTTCTTCCTCGTATAATTCCGATTATCAGTCCTAATGACGCTATATGCTTTGGGCAAACAACCATCATTTATGCCAAAGGAGGTAATACCTATCATTGGAATCCAACGATTGGTGTAACTAAGCCAAACGATTCTACAACCGTAGTTAAACCCACTGTACCAACCATTTATACAGTAACCGTATCAAATAGCAATTTATGTCCTGTAACGGCAACCGTTCTGATTGATGTAAATCCATTACCAATAGTTAATGCAGGAAGAGACACGACAATCAATATCGATGAATCTTATGTATTAAATGGAACAGGAAATGTTCCTGTTGGTTTTTTATCACCAGATGCTACTCCTTTAATATGTAACTGGTGTCCAATTGTAGAGGTTCATCCTATTGAATCGACTTGTTATACTTTAGAAGGTTTTTCATCATTTGGTTGCAGAAACACAGATGAAGTTTGCATTACAATTACCAAATTTTGGGATTTATTTATACCTAACGCGTTTACACCAAATGGAGATATTAGCAATGAATACTTTATGCCAAAAGGCTACGGCTTAGCACAAATTAATCTTAGTATTTTCGATAGATGGGGAGTAGAAATATTTCATGAAGATAATACTGAGCTAGGTTGGGACGGTAAATACAAAGGTGTATTATCTCAACAAGGTGTTTATGTTTATATTGTTGATATTATTTCTTTAGGAGGTGAAAATTACAGGAAAACAGGACATTTAACGATGTTAACCAAATCAAAATAATTCCATAAAAAAATCCTCTGAAAACAATTCTTCAGAGGATTTTTAATTAAGTGGCATTTCCTATAAGGAAATTTTATGTACTCGGTTAATTGGTATAACAACTCCTTGCTTTAAAATAACTCTTTTATCTGTAACTCCCCATACAGTAGTTTCTACAAGCTTTCTAGATTTATCATCCTCGAAGTAAATTTTTATTTTTGTATGTTCTAAATTTCCAAGTGCTAAGGCTCTATTCAACTCAGATTCTCTATCTTTAATTAAATCCTTATCAAGTAATACTTCATCTTTAGGAAATTTTAAAATTTCTATTTTTTCTTTATCAATTTTTTCGAAAGTGGATGTTGCTATCATATTAAATAGAATTAGAGATTAATACTGTACTGTTTAGTTAAACCTAGAAAAATAAAAATGGTTACATTAAAATTAAAAAAATAATGAACAACTTTTAAAAATTCAACAAAACAACAGTATTTTCTACTTCTTTACCAATAAAACAACATTTTCAACATGAGCAGTTTGTGGGAACATATCAACAGGTTGAATGCATTTTATCTCGTAGTGTTCCATCATCATTTCCAAATCTCGGGCTTGTGTGGCTGGATTACAACTTACATACACAATTTTTTGAGGGGCGGCTTTTAAAATAACAGCCACAACATCCACATGCATACCTGCTCGAGGCGGGTCAGTAATAATAACATCGGGTTTACCATGAGTGGTGATGAATTCAGCATTTAAAACATCTTTCATGTCACCAGCAAAAAAGGTTGTATTGGTTATTTGATTATATTCAGAATTTGCTTTAGCGTCTATTGCGGCATCAGGAACGTATTCTATTCCTACTACTTTTTTAGCATTCTTGGCAACAAAATTGGCAATTGTACCTGTGCCTGTGTATAAATCATAAACAACCTCATTACCAGTCAATCCACATAAATCTCGGGTAATTTTATAGAGTTCGTAAGCCTGAGGAGAATTCGTTTGATAAAAAGATTTAGCAGAAATTTTAAATTTTAATCCTTCCATTTCTTCAAAAATATGATCTCTGCCGTAAAAGGTAATAATATCTAAATCTTGCAATGTATCATTCCCTTTTTGATTAATCACATATTGCAATGATGTGATTTTAGGAAAGGCTATTTTTAAATGATTTAATAGTAAAGCAATATTTTCTGGTTCGTTATCAAAAAACTGAATTAATACCATGAGCTCGCCATTACTGGAAGAACGAATCATTAAAGTTCGTAATAGACCTGTTTTATTTCTTACATTAAAAAAAGTGAGGTGATTACTATTTGCAAAATCCCTAATACTATTGCGAATAGAATTAGATGGCTCTTCTTGTAAATAACAATTTTTAATGTCCAATATTTTATCAAACATTTTAGGTATATGAAAGCCTAAAGCGTTTCGATTATCAATCTCTACGCCACTTTTAACCTCTTCGTTAGTTAGCCATTTTTTATCAGAAAATGAAAACTCTAATTTATTTCGGTAGTAATAACTTTCTTTATTCGCAAATATTGGCTGAAGTGTTGAAATATCTAAATGCCCAATGCGAGTAAGCGCATCAGCCACAGTTTTCTGCTTAAATACAAGTTGTGTTTCGTAATTCATATGTTGCCATTTGCAACCACCACAATGCCCGAAATGCTCACATTTAGGCTCTATACGGTTTTCGGATGGCTTATGAATTGTTACAATATGACCTTCGGCATAATTGTTTTTTTTACGTGTAATTAACACATCTGCTACATCGCCTGGTACGCCGCCATCTACAAAAATAACCATCCCTTCTACCTTGGCTACTGATTTCCCTTCGGAAGATATATCAACAATTGGTGCGTTCTCAACAAAAATATTTTTTTTAATTTTACTCATAGGGCTTAAAGATAAAGTTTTTTTAGAGAACCATTAAGAGATTTATTGATAGAGGTATCGTAACTAATGAGTAATTTTAAATCATGTTACTATTTAAAACAATTTGCATCAGTTTTTTAATATTCATTAATACACTAGATGCTCAAGTATATAGATGGAGCGTTAAAACATTAACGGATACTGTAGGGCAACGAATTTATCACATTAACCCAATACAAGATAGTATATCTAGATTGGCTGATACCAACTTAAACCCAAGGCCATCCAAATATCAATTGAATAAAGGCAAAAGAGCCAACGCTGAGAAAGTAAAAGTAACTTTTATTGCATATATTTTAGCAACAGGTATAGAAGATGATGGTGATTACCATTTAGTAATGGAAGATCTAAGGAATGGAACAACCTTGATAGCGGAAATTCCAAATCCGGAATCAGAAAACTTACTTGATTTTAAAAACCTTAAACAAGATTTTAGCAATGCACGAAATGAAATTGATACAAAAATTGGGAAGCCTTCTAATAGTGTAAAAAATCTTCGCAAAAAAATGAAAGTTTGCGTTACGGGCTTTATTTTCTTTGATAAAATGGCGCATGGTAAAGGCCATGCCTTAAATGGGATAGAGATTCATCCAGTGCTTGAAATTGAAGTTTTGGAGTAAGTTATTGTTTTATCCTTCTCTTAAAAAATCACAATCATTTTATACAACTTAATGATTTAGATTAATATGATTAAATTTAGGGTCTATTTTAGATGATAACTCAATTGCACATACCTTATAGTAAACTACATATTGTTTTAATGGCAATGTTATGGTCAATTATCGGATTTTCGCAATCCACTGTTAAAACAGATAATGGCAAACTCATTAAAATTAATCATGCGAATCGTTTAGCTTTTGATAAATCGTTGGGAATTGAAGCTCAGCGACTGATTGGTAACGTGGAGTGTGAGCATGAAGGCGCTATTATGCGTTGCGATAGTGCGTATTTATTTTCTAATAAAAAATTGGAAGCATACGGGCATATCAGTATTATAAAAGGGGATAGTATTTTTTTGTATGGCGATTCGTTGCGCTATGATGCTGCCACTAAACTGGCTCATTTAAAAGGAAATGTTAAATGTATCGAAAAAGAGATGACGCTTACTACTCATACTCTTATTTACGATTTAGGAAGTTCGGTAGCTAGTTACTATGATGGCGGAACCATTGTTAATAAAGAAAATACACTCACCAGTAAAAATGGTCATTACTATTCTGCCACAAAAGATGTAACGTTTCATTATGATGTGGTGCTAACGAATCCCAAGTATAAAATGAATAGCGATACCTTACGGTATAATACCATTAACAAAACATCTTACTTTTTAGGACCAACTATTATAACAAGTAAAGAAAATTACATTTACTGCGAAAATGGTTGGTGCGACACGGATAAAGAGATTTCGCGGTTTAGTAAAAATGCTGTAATTGTAACTAAAGACCAAAAATTATTAGGCGATAGTATTTTTTATGATCGTAAAAAAGGGTATGGACGAGCCACTAAAAATGTTCAAATAATTGATACCACTAATAAATCGTTTATCGTTGGGCATTATGCCGAGCATTACGAAAAAGGCAATAGAGCCATTGTTACTGATCATGCCATTTATGGGAAGATTGTAGAAAAAGATACTCTTTTTATTTCTGGCGACACCTTATTTTATTTCAAACCTGATTCCGCTCACTCATACGTAAAAGCCTATCGCCATGTGAAAATTTATAAAAAAGATTTACAAGGCGTTTGTGATTCAATGGGATACAGTTCACATGACTCTTTAATGAAACTTTTCAACTCTCCAATTCTTTGGACAAATAATGGGCAAGTAACAGCTAAGCAAATAAATATTACAACGGGAAATAAAGGAATTAAGTTTTTTGAATTGGTGAGTAACGCTATTGTTATACAAAAAGTAGATAGCCTTGATGCCAACAAATTTAATCAAATAGAAGGAAGACGGATAGAAGGATTTTTGGAACGAGATACCATTCGCAAACTCAATGTATTTGGGAATGCACAAATTATGTATTACGTAAAAGAAAAAAAAGGGTATAAGGGCGTAAACAAAACCATTTGTAGCGACTTAACTGTATGGTTTAATAAAGAAGGTGTTGACAGAGCTACTTTTAGAAATAAGCCAGAATCAACTGTTTTTCCTTTAAAAGATGTAAAGGATGAAGATATGCGTTTAAAAAACTTTGTTTGGCTAGAGAATAAACGCCCAAAGACAAAAAACGATATTTTAGTGAAGTAAGTCCCCATAAAAAAGACATAAATCTTTGTATATTTAGCCATTAATTTAAACAAGAACAATGAAATTATTACAAAATAAAGTTGCCATCATTACTGGCGCATCACGTGGAATAGGCAAAGGAATTGCCACTAAATTTGCAGAACAAGGATGTAACATTGCATTTACTTATTTAAGTTCAGTTGAAAAAGCAAAAGCTTTTGAAGCTGAATTAGCCGCTTATGGAATCAAAGCTAAGGGCTATCAAAGTGATGCTGCCGATTTTAAAGCAGCTGAGCAATTAGTAGTGGACGTAGTTGCTGAGTTTGGAACAGTAGACATATTAGTAAATAATGCTGGTATCACCCGTGATACCCTATTAATGCGCATGAGTGAGCAACAATGGGACGACGTGATTAATGCTAATTTAAAATCAGTATTTAATTTAACCAAGGCTGTGCAAAAGCCCATGTTAAAGGCTCGCAGCGGTTCTATCATTAACATGAGTTCGGTAGTTGGCGTAAAAGGTAATGCGGGACAAACTAATTATTCGGCGTCTAAAGCAGGTATTATTGGTTTTACTAAATCAGTAGCATTAGAATTAGGCTCTCGTAATATCCGTTCTAATGCTATTGCACCAGGCTTTATTGAAACGGAAATGACTGAAGCCTTAGATGAAAAAGTAGTACAGCAATGGAGAGATTCAATTCCTTTAAAACGTGGTGGAACTGCTGAAGATGTTGCAAATTTAACCTTATTTTTAGCAAGCGACATGAGTGGCTATATTACTGGGCAATGCATCAATGTATGTGGAGGAATGCTTACCTAAAAAAGATATAAGTATTAAGATATAAGTATTACATCACAATTTTAACCTCATACTACTTATATCTTTAATCTTAATACTTAAATAAAATGCAAATTATCTCAAATTATCCTTGGTATTACACCCTGTTATGTTTAGTAGCAGGGTTTGTATTTTCAGGTGCTTTATATCTT
>JANXRU010000276.1 GCA_025356715.1 Bacteroidota bacterium | reverse complement strand
ATCCATTTTAACAAAAACATAACCGCTAAGCATGGGGAATTCAACCCATTTTTTTCTATCACTCCATTGTTGCATTTTTTTTACAATCGGCGTATAGGCTTCAATATTTTTCTCTAATAATTTAAGAACAATTTTCTTCTCATGTTTTGCATTTACATATAAAGCATACCAATATTGCATTTTATCGCTCTTAATTTTTTTATAAAAGAAGCTAAGATTTTTTGTTATAACCATAGCCATAACCATAACCGTAGCCATAACCGTAGCCATAGCCATATTTTGAATAATAATATTTGCTTCTATTCCGTTTAATTCCATTCAGCACTAAATACACATCTTTAATGGCATTATCAGTAACCAATTTATGGAACTGATTTAACACACTTTTTTTAGCCATTTTAGTATTCATCACAAATAAATTGATATCAGAATATTGCATAAGGTAAGTAGCATCCGAAAGCATTCCTAAAGGAGGTGTATCAATTAACACAAAATCAAAATTTTGTTTGCAATAAGCCATAATCTCCTTTAATTTTTCGGACAACACCAAATCAGAAGGATTTGGAGGAATTGGGCCAGACAAAATTGTAAATAAATTTTTAACTGGTGTTGGTTTGATAATTTCTTCGATCAAATTATGTCCAACCATAAAAGTACTGATACCAATATCGGCATTCATCTCTAATGCTTTTTGAATACGTGGCTTGTGTAAATCTAATTCAAGCATCACCACCTTTTTTCCACTATTAGCTAAAATAGCTCCAACATTAATGGTTGTAAAAGTCTTACCTTCTCCAGGGGCATTAGAAGTAAATAAAATAGTTTTTTTACCACTATTTAAAATCACATATTGTAAGTTCGTACGTAAAGTTCTAAACGCTTCTGAAATAAAGGCATTTGGTTTTTCTTGAACAATAATTCCTTTATCGGAAATGCCTTTTTGAAACGGCAAATCACCAATTACAGGCAAAAAGGTTTTCTCTTTTAATTCCTCAACAGAAGTAATTGTGGTAAAGAAAAACAATCTAATTAAAACAAGAATAGTAGAGACAATAAGTCCTGCCATTACAAAAGATGACAATATTTTATTTCTATCAGGGCTAATAATTCCTAAATCTCGAGGGCTATCAATAATTTTGATTTCAGGAACGATAGAGGCCTTGGCTATTTTTGTGTTAGCTCTACGTTCCAATAAAAAGGTATATAAGCCTTCGTTTACATTTACTTTTCGTTGTATGTTCAAAATACCTCTTTGCTTTTCGGGTATCGTTTTAATACTATTTACATAAGTACTAATTTCACTTGTTACATTATTAATAATATGATTTGTAGCATTTCGTGCATTAGTAATATATACTAACATATTTTGTTTCAACTGTTTTAAAGACTGTCTAATTTCAATAATATTTGGGTTTATTTCTTTTGAAACACTTAAAGCCTGGTTGAGTTTAATTTGCGAACTGTATAATTCATTAACTGAGGTTATTAAAAAAGCATCATTATCAACCAAATACACATTTGGCGGCAAAAATTGAGGATCTTTATCCTCTATAATGTATTTTTCTAAATCATTTAACGCATCTATTTTGAGATGCAACTTCGATTTTTGAGCGTCAAAATCAGAAAGCTTACTTAATAAATCTTGTTTTTCAAAATCCATATCCAAAATGGAACGTTGCCTTTTGTAATTTTCCATAGTATCCTCAGTTTGCTTTAAGGACTCACTGACTTCATCTAATTGTTTATCGATAAAAGTAATCGTTCGTTCATTTAATTCAAAACGAGAATTAATCGATTTATTAATGTACACCCTTGAAATAGTATCTAAAATTAAAACGGCTCTTTCAGGTAAAATATCATCTATTGTTAATACTAAAACATTGGTAAATTCAGGATTTTGAACGGCCAATACCTGTTGATATTTGTAAATAAGGTTATTTAAATCATGAATAATAACTGCATAATCAAGCGAAGCCAATTGTTCTGCTGTATTTCTATTAAAATTGGCTTCTCTTGTAACCAAAATATTCAAATCGGTGTCAACAAGTTCCTTATCGAAAAAACCAGATTTTGTTATTTCAACTCCATTGGCAAAATAGGATAATATATATTCATTGTAATTTTTGATTTTAAAGTTAAACGAAACTTCATTTAATCCTGGGTTTATCGTCCCCACTTTAACATGAAATGGGCAACCTGAAAATTGCTCTGTTGTTCGCACTCTTCCAATTAAATAGTAAGAAATCTGAAGCCTATCCTTTAATTTAAGAACAGTTTCTTTCATTAAATCATAGGATTTAATGATTCTAATTTCATTGGAATTATCAATAAATGTTTGAGCACCTCCATAAAACCCTTGATCTGTAATTAAATTTTCTTTCTGATAAGTATCATTAGATTTTAATAATTCAACAGAGGCTTGGTAAACATTGGTTAATTTATAAACATAAAAATAACCAATCACATAAAAAATTGAGATTAAAATAACAGGTATATACCAATCTCTGGCTATAATTCGCCAAATAACCTTTAGGTCATTAACATTTACCGATAAATCGTTCTTTTTTTGTTCCACAAACCAAGTTTAAGTTACAAATATACAATTTTTGGCACGATTATTAGCTAACTATAGCGATTCTAAAAAATATTTATTTATATTTACACCCATTAAATATGTAACGCTAATGCAACGCAAACTACTATTATCATCACTATTCATAATTTGTATTTCCGCTATAGGATTAGCACAACCTCCATCTTTAACGCCCCCTTGTTGGCCCCCTCCTTGTGTTCCTATTGATGGCGGTATATCCTTATTAATTGCTGCTGGTGCAATTTACGGTGGTAAAAAATTATATTCCAACCAAAAAAATAAAAACAATCATTCATAACCTTCCTAATCCCCGCTGCTAGCGGGGATTTTTTATATGCTTGCTAATTTAATTAAAAATAAGTTTCAATTTTTTATAGTTAAGGCTAGCTTTTTGTATAGTTTTTGCTATTTAGTGCATGAGTTTATTATTAAAAAACATACGAATTTAGATCAACAATTCGTTCGTAAACTTATCCATTTT
>JANXRU010000263.1 GCA_025356715.1 Bacteroidota bacterium | reverse complement strand
TTTACCTTTCCCTTCGAACTCTACTCGCAAACTCTCTAGTATAGTTGACTGCTCGGTTAATGGCAATAACTTAAAATGTGACAATATTTCTTTTGATTTTATCATATTGTAAATATAGCTGTTTTATTTAGAACTTAACTTAGTTGAAAAATATTATATATCTGATGCTAATGATACAATTGGGAATAGGGTAGGTGGAAGATTACCGATTGGTTCTGTAACATATAGAATTTTTATTGATATGTTACCTGAGTATAAATTACATACTATATACGGAAATAAAAATCACGAATTAAGTATTAAAACTAATACTCAGTTTTTTAATAATGCGTATGTGGGAAATGTTATTGGAAATGTTATTCCTCG
Source organism: Bacteroidota bacterium (assembly GCA_025356715.1). The sequence continues at coordinate 21,194 of JANXRU010000263.1, read as the reverse complement.
CAGAAACTTAAAACAAAACACTGTTATGTTAGATTCTTGGCTATCAGTAGGAGCTGCAGGTGAAAACCTTTATGGGGTTTTGAAACAAGATGATGATAGTATTGACAATGTTTTAAATGATTTTCCTTTTTTACAAAACAACAATGTATTAACAGGTATTCCAGTTAATAAAAGAGATGGACTTAAAAGCGCATTAAATGTGCCTAGGCCAACGTTCTTTAAAATCGACAGTTTAGCTTCAATATTTAACGCTGTAACCCTTGGCTCAAGTTTAACTACAAATAACGGCGCATGGGGTTGTTTAGGAGGGGCTATGGGTCCAGATTCTTTAGGCTCTAATCGACTGTTAATTGCTCAATTAACAACAGATGGGATTTTATCATTTGAACTCAATATTCAAATTGGAAAACCAAACCATGAACCCGAAAAATATGTAGCAAAAAACCCAATTAATAACGAAATCCAATTACAGACTTTATCATACAATAGTAAAGAAACAAAAGTATTTATAGCAAAAGATAATAAATTAACTAAACTAAATAATAAATCAAAAACTACTAAAATCAACTAAAATGAAAATTTTTACATTCACATTAGGACTAGCCTTTTTAAGTCCATTTATCCAAGCACAAACAGGAACAGGGATTGATGCAATTATTGTTGAAAAATATTATGTTGCAAATGCGGCAGACGTTACAAATTCAATTAATCAAGGCGCTGTTATACCACTAGTTAATGGACAATCTGTTACATATAGAGTTTATGTAGATATGGCTGCGGGGTACAAATTTTCTTTATTGAAAGGAAACTCTAATCATCCTTTAATAATTAAAACAACGACTGATTTTTATAATGATCCAAATAATGGAGTAGTAATAGGAGCGCAAGCTACCTCTACATTAAATGTTAGAAAAAACACGGTAATGATTGATTCTTGGTTAACTACAGGAGGTGTTGCTGTTGGAAAAATAGGGGTTGTTGAAGGAGAAGATACGGATGGGTCATTAGGTAATGCACAAAGCATACTTGCTAATAATCCTGGTGGTATTTATGGCGACCCACTTAATGGAGTTAACGCTAAGGATGGTTTTTTGCCAGGAACAACAGTATCACCGACAACATTAGGATTTGGCGGTGCCGGCTCTGCATCAGATGTCTTTGATCAATCAGCAGGTGGAACGTTTTCTGTAACAAATGGCGCGATGTCAGCACTAGGTGGTACTTTGGGGTATGGTCCTAATAATATTATTTTAATAGGACAGTTTACAACTGATGGAGTTTTCAGTTTTGAAATGAATATTCAATTAATTAAGCCGGGCGGAACAATCGCTGATGAATATGTAGCAAATAATCCTATAGGAACCGAAACCGCTTTTCAAGGTTTGATTTACCCGAATGTTACAACCGTTAATAAAGAAACTATAGACCAAGCACTAACTTCAATAAGTTTATATCCTAATCCTACCAATAACTCATTTGTGATTGATATAAACAACTCCGAAGAAATTACGGATGGTGTTTTATCAATTTATGATGTTAAAGGAATGTTGGTTACGGCTGATATATTAAAAACTAAAACTGGAGAGTTACAACACATAGTTGATCTATCAAAATCTCCAAGTGGGTTATATTTTGTAACACTTTCTATTAACGGGAAATTGACTACTAAAAAAATTATTAAGGAATAATTAGACGAATAACTATTCTAATATATAATTAAAAATGAAAAAATTAGCTTTACTGTTTATTAGCATTGCTATTCCTACTTTTCTGTTTTCTCAAGGAATTGTTAGAGGAAAAGTAGTTGATGAAACAGGCGAATCGTTAATTGGAGTTACTGTTTATTTGAAGAGTAATAAATCAATAGGAGCGTTAACAGATTTAGACGGGAATTTTTCATTAAAAATAGTTGACTCGTTAAGCCAAACTTTAATAGTATCATATATTAGTTATGGAATAATTGAAAATCCAATAAAACCTCTTAAAAATAATGAGGTGTTATTAAAAGACTTCACACTAAGCTCAGCTGTAACAAATATTCAAGAGGTTGAAATTGTTGCCAAACAAGTTAAGTCAAATGAATATTTTATGGAAAACATAAAAAAAAATTCAGCTACAACAATTGATTATATTTCATCTGCAACAATGAAAAAAACTGGCGATCCAAATGTTACTGCCGCTGTTGCTCGTGTTTCTGGAGTTGCAACAAGCGGCGGTTTAATAACTGTTCGTGGAATGGGAGATAGGTATGTGAAAACTACGTTTAATGGATCCATAATTCCAACATTAGATCCCTTAACTAATAACATTAAATTAGAAATGTTTCCTGCAAGTTTGATTGATAATATTATTTTTACAAAAACGGCAAGCCCTGACTTACGAGGCGATTGGTCTGGTGCATATATCTCTGTTGAAACAAAAGATTACCCAGAAAAATTAATAGTAAATATTGAAACACAGGTAGGTTATAACGAACAAACTTCATTTAAAGATGTTATTAGTTCTTCTAGAAGCAAAACCGATTGGTTAGGTTATGATGATGGCTTGAGAGAGAGGAATCAAAAGCATAGTGAGTATTATAGCCCAACTTTAGATAACGCAGGAAATAGCACATTAACTACTTATCAAGAAATGGTGGCGTTAGGATTAGGGAACTACTACAGCAGTATTGGAGTTACAGGATTTCAAAGTTATGACAATACACCGTATTTTAAATTAGGGTTGGTTCAATTGGGTATTTTAGCGCCAGCACTTATTAATGATCCCGTTGCTTTAACTAATGCTACCTATTTATATAATACAACCTTTAGAAAACAAGCCTTTGATAAATTAAATCCTAATGGAGCGGATTATAATAATGGTTTTGCTAACAATTGGAATACAAAAAAAAGAAGAGCCCCACTTAATTTTAGTCAGAGTTTTGGTGTAGGAAATCAAACCACACTTTTTGGAAAATCTTTAGGATATATTTTAGGATTTCGTTATGGGTCGTCAACTAGGTATGACCCTAATGGGGTTTCTAATAGATTAGGTTATATAAATACTGGGACAGATGTTATTTTAGGATATTCAAATAATGACAATGTAGATATCAGCAGAGAAACAAATGGATGGAGCGCATTACTTAATCTTGCATACAAACTTAATAGTAATAATACAGTGTCGTTTTTATTTATGCCAAATTTAACGGGAACAAATGATGTTATACACTTCTCTAGTAAAGAACTTGTAGATGATGTATATAATCACACAAAAAACCAATTTTATGAACAAAGAAGCCAATCGATATATCAACTTAAATCCGAACATTTTATTAAAGGGCCAAAAATAAAAATAGACTTTAACGGTTCTTATACAAAAGGGAAAAGTAGTGTCCCTGATTTTAAATCAATAAGTTATAAAGAACTTGACGACATAATAACTGAATTATCGCCAACAGCAGGAGTGGGAATAAAAAGATTTTATAGATACTTATCAGAAAACATTTTAGATCTACGGATCTCTGCAGAAATGCCGATTAGCAAGGTTAATAAAGCGGGAGGAAGAAAAATAAAAATTGGAGCATCATACGAAGAAAACAACAGAAAATCAGAAACTTATGGATATCAAGTTAATAATGGCAATGGGGATCATCTAGCAAATACTCCCACGTCAGACGTAGATACTTATTTGGATCCAAGTAAATTTTATATGAATGATGGAAAGGTAGATTATTTATATGCTCCTTCATTACAGGATAATACCTATAATTTAGGAATGAGCATAATTAAATCTGCTTATGCATTAATTGATTATTCAATTATACCAATGTTGAGAGTTTCTGGCGGATTAAGAGTTGAAAAAACAAGTATGTTTACGAACGTAAATAAGTATTATGATCAATTTAATTACACAAAAAACAATTTACGAACCGAAAGTGATTCTGGAGAAATTAATCAATCAAATTATTTACCAAGCTTAAATTTAATTTTAAAAGCAGTTGACAGTAAAAAAATTCAAATCAACGCTAGACTAAATTATAGCCAAACACTTGCTAGGCCAAGTATTAGGGAGTTGTCAAATTATAGAGTTTATGATAATGAATTCAGAAATGGTTTTGTAGGAAACCCTAAACTAAAGATGGCCCAAATTAATAATTATGATTTTAGATTAGAAACATATTTTAAAAATGGAGATAACGTATCGGTTAGTGTGTTTTATAAACAAATTAAAAATAACATTGAAATGGCGTTTGGTGGTGGAGAAGGAATAACGTGGATAAACGTTGATACTACGGTTGTAAAAGGACTAGAATTTGAAGGAAAAAAGGGAATAGGAAAACATTTAGAGTTAAGAGCAAATGTTACACTAGTAAAATCTCGAACAAACTATACATCGCCTTATGGAAGATTTGATCGTACAATGTTTGGACAAGCGCCATATATTATAAATGGGATGTTGGTTTATACTTCCGATAGTTTGGGTTTAACAGCGACCTTAGGTTATAATATTCAAGGACCTAAATTAGTAATAGTAGACTTGTTGCCAGAAAACCCTTATGTGTATGAATTACCGCGACATACTATAGACTTTAAAATAAGTAAAACGATTGGTAAACATTTTAGTTGTAGCATAACTATTAGAGATTTATTAAATGCGCCAGTGAGAAGAGAATACAGAACTCAAAATGGAGAAAAACTAAATGGTGATTTATTAGATTATAATTATGATAAATATAGATACGGTACTAATTTCATTTTTGGAGTAGCGTATAAACTTTAAAACAGAATAATCGCAAATAAACAAATTAAATCAAATGAAAAAACTCACATTGATTCTTGCCATATTAATTAATTCAAAATACACTTATGCTCAATTAGAAAATGTAATTATTGAAACGTATTATGTTTCTAATTATACTGATTCTTTAGAAATAGATTTAGCAGGAGGTAATCCATTAGAAAATGGAACTACAACTTATAGAATTTATATTGATTTAATGCCTGGCAGTAAAATAAAATCAATATATGGCGACGCCAATCATTTATTGAAGTTTACTAGCACTAAACCTTTTTATAATAATTTGGATGGGCTAAGTTTCGCGAAAGATTTTAATAATATAAATGCTCACAAAAATTTGACATTTGCGTTGGACACATGGTTAACTATTGGGCAGACTACGAAATTATTTGGTGGAAAAACAAATTATGGAATTCTAAAATCACAAGACAGAAACGGTACGACAATCTCAAATACTAATGTTTCGCTGACAAATTCAGCATCAATAGTTGGAATCCCTCTTACTATATCAGATGGTATGGATACAATTGCTGGCACTGCACCAACCTCTTGGTTTAACTCAGGATTTATAACTATAGGAGGCGGAGACTCAACAATTTTTGGATCCACAAAAATCAATTCGATTTTTAAAAGTAATGCCGCTATATTAAAAAATTCAGGCGTCAGAGGAGTTATTCCTGATAGTAATCAGGTATTAATAGCACAGCTAACTACTAAGGGAGAATTATCTTTTGAACTAAATCTAGAAGTAGAAATACAAAACGGAGGAATAATATCCACCACAAAGTATGTTGCTAACGATAGTATAGTTTTGTTGGGAGAGGAATTTAAATCTATATTAAAATACCCTGCTCAGTGTGGGTGTATGGACCCTAGATATTTGGAATATAAAAACAATTTTAGTTGTGGCGATGCAAGTTTTTGTAAAAACTTAATTGTTTTTGGGTGCACAGATACTATGGCTTGTAATTATGATCCGAAAGCAAATTATTATTTAAAAGGGATTTGTTGTTATCCTGGCTCTTGCGGAGGTAGGGAAATTTCAACTGTTTGTCCATTAGTAAATGGTGATAATTTCGGTTTTGAAATTTATCCTAATCCTTGTCAGGATAAGATGATGCTTAATACGCTTCCAGGAAATATTAGAGAAATTAAATATTCTATTTATGATACTTTTGGAACCTTATTGCTAACTAAAAATCTAGGAGAAACATCTAAAGTTACTAATGAAGAAATTAATTTGGTAAATCTAAATAATGGAATGTATTTATTTCGTTTAGATTTCGGTGGAACTTTTATCAATAAATTATTTATAAAAAACTAATATTTATTTTAAGTACATCATGATGGCTTTCAAAGAAAAAATTATAAATAAATTTTCGAAATTTATTTTATTGTCGTTAATTTTTATTGCGATTTTAAATAGTTGTAAAAAAGAAAAACTAAAAGAAATTGCTGTCAATGAGACCGGAACGGTTGAGGACATTGAAGGGAATGTTTACAATACTATCAAAATTGGAAATAAATGGTGGATGGCTGAAAATTTGCATGTAAAAAAGTACAACGACAATTCAAATATTTTCGAAGTTAAAAATTCCGATAACGATTCGGTTTGGGCAAAACAAACAGACGGAGCATATTGTAATGCTAATCAATATAGTGCGAAGTATGGTTTATATTATAATTGGTTTGTAATAAATAACACAAAAAAAATCGCACCGGTTGGATGGCACATACCTACAGATGATGAGTGGAAATTATTAGAAGAGGCATTAGGAATGAACCAATCTGATTTAGATAAAACCTCATGGAGAGGTGATAAAGAAAGAGATAAACTAATTGAAAAGAATTCATTTGAATGGTCTGAGTCACAAGATATTCCAGTTGGCACAAATGAAAGTGGTTTTAATGCTTTAAGTGCTGGCTGCCGATTATTTAATGGTTTAGTAGGAGATGGAAAATCAGGATATTGGTGGTCTTCGTCTGAGTTTAATAATGAAGCGTGGTATAGAAACCTTACTGCCAACCATTTAAATGTTTTTAGATATCACACGTATAAAACTTACGGGTTTTCTATTCGTTGCGTAAAAGATTAAAAAATTACTTCAACATGAAAAAACACTTAGTATTAATTACTTTCCTATTTCCTATAATAATATTGAGTCAACCGATTGATTCTTTAAAGTTTAAGAAAAATAATATTGGGCTTACGTTTTCTACAGATTATTGTTTTAGAACAATAAAAACAAGCGCTGGTTCTGAGCAAATTTTCCAAAGCATTGATTCGATTGAAGTTCCCAAGTTTGGTTATACTGTTGGTTTTAATTATATACGTAATATGAGTAAAAAAATTAGTATATCAACAGGTATTTTGTTTTCTGATAAAGGTGAAAAAACAAAACAAATTTATTCATCTAAGACAACTATTTTTAATTACAATAATAAATACTATTACTTAGATATACCTTTAAAAGTTGATTATAGATTTTTCAATAAAAAAATTAAATTTTTTATGAGTGCTGGAATTTCAGGAAACATTTTCTTGATAGAAAAAACAACCCAGACGACAGGGTTTACCAGCGATGATGTTCAAAATAATTTTTACAATCATGATGGGTTCTCGAACATGAACATGTCTGTTTTAGCAAGTGCAGGAGTTGATTTCCCTTTAATAAATAATTGGATTTTTAAAATTGAATCAGTTTATAGAAGATCTATAACCCCTATTTCTAATACACCACTTAAAAAATATTTGTATTCTTTAGGTATAAATTTCGGTTTATTCAAATCGTTTTAAATTACCGTAAACATTAAATAGCACTTAAATCAATTGTAAAGTATACTGTTTTCTAAAAACAAATTAGCAAACATATCTTAAAAAAATATGGTTTCATTGCTAGCAAGTAGAATTACTTAGAAGCATATTGGTTGGCTTTATTGATTATATTGAACAAAACCAAATAATACTATTTAAGGTTATTTGATTGTAAATGTAAAAGTACAAAAATCAAGTTAAGGTTAAAACAAAACACTTTTGTTACCCTTTATATCAAAATTTAATAAGATTTTCTTAAAGATTTGATTCCGTTTTTTAGATGTCTTCTGATGATATTTGCATCGCAATAATCAAACTATTAAATATAAACGGACCAAATAATCTAATCTAATCAAAAAAACAAAAATGAAAACAAAAATGAAAACAAAAAAACAAATTTCAACACTAGTTACAACAGCCACACTGGCAATGATTTCAGCGATGCCAAGTTTCGCACAAACAACTTTAGGAGCAGCTTGTGGTTGCCCTCCAGTTGCATCAAGACCTACAGTAACATTATCTGCAATGCCAGGAACAGTTCTTACAACAACAGCTGGTTCAGTTGGTTATGAGTTAAGCGGTTCTGTTAGTTTAACATGTAATAATACTTATATTTTAGATCAAAAAATTTATATTTCTTCAGGAAATATTTTAACCATTCAGCCAGGCACTGTTATAAAAGGTAGAGTAGCACCTCCTACTGGCACCTTAACTGTTGACCCTGCTAAAGCAACTGCACTAGTAATTGAAAGAGGTGCAAAAATTATTGCAGATGGTTCTGCGGATTGTCCAATAGTATTTACGGCAGAAGCTGATCCATTAGACGGATCTTACTCAATTGCAAATAAGGCAATGTGGGGTGGAGTTGTAATTTTAGGAAAAGCAACTAATAATTTAAGTTTATCTGCAAATGGTCCTTTTGTTGCTGGCGGCTCAGGCAAATTAGCTGTTGCGGATGGTTTAGGAACAATCGAAGGATTTGCAACTAGTAATTCTCAAGATCGTTATGGTGTAAATACATCTGCATTAGTTGTTCCAGGTGAATTATCTTCTCAATCATTTGATGATAACGATAATTCAGGTATTTTAAAATATGTATCAATTAGACATTCAGGCGCAATATTATCTGTTGGCGCTGAAATAAACGGATTAACTTTAGGCTCAGTTGGTAGAGGAACTACTATTGAGCATTTAGAAATTATTTCGTCGGCAGATGATAATATTGAATTTTTTGGCGGAACAGTTAACATAAAATATGTTACTGGTTTATTTGGCAATGATGATATGTTTGATTATGACTTAGGTTGGTCAGGTAAAGCTCAGTTTTTATTTGGAATGAAAGGAGATTTAACTTTTTCTCAAGATTCTGATAATGGATTTGAAGCTGACTCTGATGATGGAAAATCAAACAACATGCCTAAGGCTCGTCCAGTAATTTATAACGCAACAATAGTTGGAAATGCTAAAACAGTTTTAACTTCTGATAACAGTTCAATTGCCGCTATTAACGCCAAAGAAGCAACTGGTGGAGAAATTTATAATTCTATATTTGCTAATTTCAAAAATGGTTTAAATTTAATTCAAGCTATTTCTGGAACTAGAACACCAAATACGGAGTCTTATCACAATTGGGCTAACGTTGGCGGTAATGGTACTTCAATTTTGAAAGTTAAATGTAATACATTTGTTGGAGTAACAAATCCTTTAACTATTGGTTCTGCAACGACAGCATTAGTTGCCAGTGACAATACGCAATTTACTACAACTGATTTAAATACTGTAGTAGTGGGTAATACATTACCTGGATTTAATTATAATTTTACTGTAAATACTGCTAACAATCAATTTTCAGTAAAAAATGATGTTATTCCAAATCCTGCTTTATCTACAGCTGGTTGTCCAGTTGCACCAGTAGATGGATTTTTTGTTCCAGTATCTTATAGAGGAGCTTTTGCTTCAACTGGCGATAACTGGTTGTCAACTTGGTCGTACTCTGCATTTTTAGGTGCTACTCAAGGATTAGTTTCTTGCCCTACTGATCTTGATAAAGATGGCGATACAGATGTTGATGATTTCTCAATATTTGCCCCTGCTTTTGGAAGTACTTGTAACTAGTTATAATCTCATTACACAATAGTAATACCTAAACCTGTTCTATTTAGTATAAAGTAACAATAAGTTATTTAGGTTTTTTAGTTTTAACAAATAATACCTATTCTTAAACTAAAAGAATAGAGTTTAGGATACTATTAAGTAAATTTTTCTCTACATAAAAAAATTAAATCACAGACTACACAATACTATTATCTAAATCTTTTCTATTTAGTTTAAAGTAACACGAAGTTATTTAGGTTTTTTAGATTTAACCACAACCCCTACTCTTAAAACAAAAAGATTAGTGTTTAGGATACTATTGCGTAATTTTTTATCAAAAAACAATTTAAACCACAACCACACTCACAAATCAAAAAAATGAAAACACAAACCAAAAAAATAATACTCGGATTAGGACTAGCATTATGTAGCTCTTATTCACAAGCTCAGGGTATTGATGGAATCATAGTTGAAAAATACTATGTAGCAAACGCTGCTGATGTAGCAAATGCAACCGCCAATGGAGCAACTACCGCATTAATCGCTGGACAGTCTATAACATATAGAGTTTATGTTGATATGGCTGCAGGTTGGAAATTTTCTTTATTAAAAGGAAATTCTTTCCATAATTTAAAAATTACAACCACTTCAACTTTTTACAACGATCCTAATAACGGTGTTGTTGTTGGGGCCCAAGCTACAAGCACATTAAATGTAAGAAAAAACACTGTAATGATCGATTCTTGGTTAACAACAGGCGGTACTGCTGTTGGCAAGGTGGGCGTAATCGAATCTCAGGATGCTGATGGCTCATTAGGTAATGCTCAAAGTATTTTAGCAAATAATCCGGGCGGTGTTTATGGTGCTCCAATAAATGGTGTAGGCGCAGCTGACGGAATGATAAACGGAACAACTGTTGCTCCAACCGTTTTGGGATTTGGAACCGCAACAGATTTATTTGATCAAACTCCAGGTGGCTCTTTCTTAGTAAACAATGGTGCAATGTCTGCTTTAGGTGGCGCATTGGGATATGGACCAAATAACACAATGTTATTAGGACAGTTTACAACTGATGGTGTATTTGGTTTTGAATTAAACATTCAATTAATAAATCCAAGTGGTACAGCAGTTGAATACGTTGCTAGCAACCCACAGGCTGGAGAAACTGTTTTTGCTGGATTAACACTTGCTCCAAACAACCCTCCAACAGTGAGCGTAACATCTCCGTTAAATGGAGCAAACGTTATTACAGGAAGTGCTGTATCTATTACTGCTAATGCTGCAGATATTGATGGAACAGTAAGTTCAGTTCAATTTTTTGTAGATGGAACATCTATTGGTACAGACAACTCTTCTCCATATACTGCATCTTATACTGCAACTGTTGGCTCACACACTATCACTGCGAAAGCGACTGATAATATTGGAGATTTTACAACGTCAAGTAATGTAGTAATCAATGTTGCAAATAACCAAGCGCCAACTGTTACAATTTCTTCGCCTACAACAGCTGTAGTTGCTGATGTTGTTACTTTTACTTCAAATGCCTCTGATGTTGATGGTACAATTTCGCAAGTGGAATTTTTTGTAGATAATATTTCTATTGGCATTGATAATTCAACCCCTTTTACAAAAAACTGGTCTGCAATTGTTGGCTCTCATTCTATAAAAGCAACAGCTACAGATAACTTAGGCGCGACTAGTACTTCTTCTATTGCTAATATTAATGTTGTAAACAACATACCTCCTACTGCTGCAATTACATTACCTTTAAATGGCGCAGCATTTACTGCACCACAATTGGTTACAATTAATGCTTCAGCTACGGATGCAGACGGAACAGTAACTCAAGTAGAGTTCTTTGTAAACAACGCATCTATCGGAACGGATTTGACTTCGCCATATACATATACTTGGACAAGTGTAATTGGTGCCGCAAACATTACCGTTAAATCAACAGATGATAAAGGCGCTGTTACAACTTCAGCGATTTTAGCTTTAACAATAGCTGATCCAAATGCACTTCCTTATTCTATAGGTTCTATTAAACAAACATGTTTACAGTCAGCTTTTTGTTTACCAGTTGCTGCTGCTACTACATATAGTGTAAATGACGTTATTGGATATGATATAACTTTAAATTATGATAAAACTAAAGTTACACCAACAGGAACGATAACAGTAAACAATGCTTTAATTAATCCAACATATGTAGATATTTCAAATGTTATAGATGCTGTAAACGGTATCATTAATATTTCTGCATATTTTAATGCTAATGCTCCCGCAAGTGCTGAATTTAATGGTGTTGGTAATATTTTTTGTGTAGAGTTCACAAAAAATGGAACTTTTAACTCAGTAGATACAGCTATATTTTCAATCTCTTCTTTGCAGGAAAGTTACTTTACAGGCGTAAGTACTAAATTAGTTTCTAATGGAAAATACACTACTTACAAAGACAGTTTGTTTAATGCTTCATTGAAATTTTGGGCTAATGGTAGTCCAATAAGCTATAATTCAGCTAATCCGAATGACTATTTAATTACTAATGTATTTGGTAGTAATTCATCATGCGTAACGAATACATTAGTTGCTGTTCAACCAGCATTAGACGGGAAGTTTACTTATAATATTTTAAATGGTGGCAACGTGTCTATTCAAAGAGATGTTTTAGGAACAACAAGTATCCAATCTGTTGTTAATGGTTTTGATGCTTTATTAGGAAGAAAATTATTACTTAATGATCCAACTTTCATCCCATCGGTTTATCAAATAGTTGCATTAGATGTTAACATTGATGGATACGTAAGTGCAGGTGACGTTTCACAAATTAATCAAAGAGCAGTGTTAGCAATTCCTGAATTCAAACAAGCATGGAATTATTCTACATCAGGTGTTTCTAATGGTCAAAAATCAAAAGATTGGTTATTTATTGATTCATTAAGAGTAATCAATAATCCTGCTTACACAATTTCAGGAACATTTCCTTTAAATAATTTAATTGGATATTCTAAATCAAAAGTGCCGTCAGTTCCTTTTTGCTTACCTGTAACAGTAACTGGTTTAGGAACATGTCCTTTAATTACTTCTGAGGTATACAGAGGTGTAATGTTAGGAGATGTAAACGGAAGTTTTCAATCAATTGCTAATGATGGTTTAATTAAACGTACTACAAACAATGGAGATAAGGTTGTTTTTGATTTATCAAAAGCTATAATTAATGGAAGTTCAGTAGATGTACCTGTTTATGCAGTTTCTGCAACTCCAGTTAATGCTTTAGATTTTTCTTTAAAATATGACAATTCTAATTTAGCATTTAATAATGTTGCTAACTATGCGTCTACTACAGAAGCATTAAGTCATTTAAATTCTAATGATCAAACATTGAGATTTACTTCAAATAGTTTAACACCATTCAATGTTTCTCAATCTGTAGTATCGATTCGTTTTGATATGGCAGACGGAATGATTAACGCTACTGATTTAAATTCTTTAGTCGGATACTTAAATGGTGAAGAAGTAAATGTTGAAGTAATTAATATGAATACTGTTGGAATTAATAATTTAACATCTAATAGTAAAGAAGTTAGTGTTTATCCAAACCCAACAAATGGAATTTTAAATATTGTAGCAATAGAAGACTGTACCGTGCAATTATTAGACGTTGCAGGTAAACAAGTATTGTTACAAACTTCAATTAATGCAAATGAAACTCAATCTATAAATGTTGATCAATTTGCAAACGGCGTGTATTTCTTAAGAATATTTAATAATAACTTTATTACAAATAAAAAAGTTATACTAAATAAATAGAAACTACAATTCTAATTTTTAAAGGCAGAAGTTACAACTTCTGCCTTTTTTAATTTATTAAACTTAGTTCAAAAACTAAATTAACTATGTATTTGTTTGCTTTATTCTAAAAGTAAATTTTGCGTTATTAATTTGAATTACAGACTAAGCACTCTATTAAATATATAATAACATTCTGTTGATATTGAATCCTAACATATATATTAATTTCGTAAAATTATTAAACTATTTAGTTAATATTTATGAGGGCTTTTTTTATAATTTTATTATTGTTAATTGGATATGGAAAGTTCTTCTCAAATCCTCTTAAATACAGTAAAAAAGACACTTTATCTCGAACAGCATTAATTGGGACTAATGATTCAATTGTTTTTGCTTTGGCTAATGCTACACTGACAACTAATTATATTGATATTCCTGTTCGTATTAAATCTGATGAAATTATAAACGCAGTGGATTTCGCATTTAAGTTTGATGAAACAAAACTAACATATGACACAATTTTTAATTTTAAAAGCTATTTATCTGCACTAGCGAATTTTAACACGTTTGATCATTATTTAAGATTTACATCTAGTAGTTTACAACCCATAGATACTAATGTTGTGCTCATTGTTATTAGATTTAATATTTTAGTGCCTTGCGCTCAAATACAAAATACAGATTTTAATAGCATTGAAGCATATTTAAATGGTGATCCCGCGAAAAAAATATTTTCTAATTCTTTGCAAATTTTACCAAATGCAAATTTTACTAATTCTAATTCATGTCAAAACAGTTTAGTAACTTTTACTGATGCGTCAACTATATTAGGAAGTAGTATAATAAGTTGGCAATGGAATTTTGGTAATGGACAATTTTCATCATTACAGAATCCTATAATAACTTATACAACTTCAACAACTTATACAACTTCGCTAATTGTTACATCAGCCGCAGGCTGTACAGACAGTGTTTATAAATCAATTACCATTAGTCAGAACCCTATTTCTAGTTTTTCATATACTCTAGATTGTTTGAAAGATTCTGTTTATTTTTCAAATACTTCTACTATTTTGTTAGGCACAATTTCTAATACTTACTGGAATTTCGGAGATTTAAGTACAAGTACATTTACAAACCCTAGTCATCATTACAACTCTGGAGGTATTTATATTGTTTCATTAGTTTCTACATCTAGTGCATCTTGTATAGGAAACTACACAATGGCAATAGTATTAAATAAGCCTTCTGCTAATTTTACACAAAACTCTTTAAATAATTGCACAGGAACTTCAATAAGCTTTAGTGATACATCTACTTATTCTTCAGGAACCATAACCTCTTGGGCTTGGGACTTTGGTGATGGTAATACTAGTAGTGTGCAAAACCCAATTCATACATATTCATTAGCGGGTAATTATTCTGTAACATTATTAGTGACAAGTAATTTAGGGTGTAATGGGAGTATCACAAAAACGTTTATTGTTAATTCAAAACCAAATGTTCAATTTAGTTCTTCTAATTTAGTTGGATGTTTGCCAGCTATTACTAATTTTCAAAATAATTCTACTAATATAATTACCCCAACTTATTTATGGAATTTTGGTGATAATGTTAGTTCTGTTTTACAAAACCCAATTCATACATATACAACCAGTGGCACGTTCAATGTTACTCTAATTATTCAGAACGGTAATGGTTGTATAGATTCTTTAATAAAACCATCCTTCATATTAGTTAATGAAAGCCCTTCTAGCAACTATTCTTTTTCTGGAGGATGCGCAAACTCAAATAGTAATTTTTTAGACAATTCTTCAATTTCTTCAGGAACAATTTCAACTTGGTATTGGAATTTTGGTGATGGTAATTTTAGTAATTCACAAAATCCAACTCATACTTATGCTACCTCAGGGACATACGTAATTACACTTACTAGTACTAGTACTTTTAGTTGTAGTAATACATTTTCAAATACAATAATTATTAATAGCAAGCCCAATGTCCAATTTAATGGTGATAATTTAATGGGATGCGCTCCGCTTAACGTCAACTTCATTAGTAATTCAACAAATACAATTTCATCAACTTATCATTGGAATTTTGGAGATAGCGGAACATCTAATTTGCAAAACCCCTCCCATCTATATATAGCAAGCGGATTATACAATGTTATGTTAGTTGTAACAAATTTGGGTGGTTGCTCAGATTCTATTTTAATTTCATCTTATATTAATGCAAATGGTACAGCACCTATGGCTAGTTTTACATCAACAAATAATTGCGTTAATTCATCAATTAATTTTATAGACAACTCGTCAGTTTCAACTGGTTCAATAACTAATTGGGCTTGGAACTTTAGTGATGGAGTTTCTACCGGTTACCAAAACCCAATACGCACATTTTCAGTTGCAGGAGTTTACTCGGTAACTTTAACCGTTAGTAATAGTCAAGGGTGTTTTAGTACAATAACTAAGACATTAACTATTGAAAATAAACCAGTGGTGAATTTTATTTCAAATAATACAACAGGCTGTGTTCCGTTCTTGGTGAATTTTATTAACAATTCAACACCGACAACAAACGTGATTTATAATTGGAATTTTAATGACACACATATTTCTTCATTAATAGATCCGATTAATACGTTTACTTCAAGTGGAAATTATTCTATCAAGTTAGTTGTTACAACCGTTGGGGGATGTGCCGATTCATTAATTAAAACGAATTATATATTAGCACAAAGTACTCCAACTTCATTGTTTTCATTACTGTCAAATACATTAACCCTACCAATTTCTTTAATGACAACTTTAAACAATTCAATAAATTACACTAATGTATTTTGGAGTTTTGGTGATGGGACTTCATCAACTTTAATAAATCCAATTCATACATATGCTGATACTGGAAAATACAACGTATGTTTAACTACGTACAATTCTTACAGTTGTTCAAGCATATCCTGTACGGAAGTTTTAGTTGACATGAATAATAATATTGTTGCTATACCAGAAGCTTTTACGCCGAATGATGACGGTAGTAACGATTTATTAAAAGTAAAAGGAGGTCCATTTTTAGAAATTGACTTTAAGGTATTTAATGAATGGGGAAATCTTATATTTTCTTCTAACTCACAAAACGAAGGTTGGAATGGAACATTCAAAGGAGAAAAACAACCAGTTGGAGCGTATGAATATGTTCTAAAAGGTGTTACAGATAAAAACAAAAAAATAAATTTATATGGGATTATAAATTTAATCAGGTAATAATATATTTAGCATAATGAAACTTTATAATATCATAATAGTCAACTTAATTTTTATACAACTCAGTTATAGTCAGGATTTTCATTTTGCGCAATTTGACACTAATCCTTTATATTTAAACCCCGCATTAACTGGCGAGCGTTATACCGATTATAAAGGACTGCAGATTAATGCCAATTACAGAGAGCAAATAGCTAATTATACTAAAAAACAATCTTCTTTCAGGAGTTTAGCTATTGGAATTGATGCGCCAATTAGTTCCAAATTTTCAATAGCAGAACTTGTTTCAGATAATCGAAGCACTAACGGAACGTTTAACACACTCAATGTATTAATCGCAGGTTCTTATAAAATAATTGACCAAAATGAAGATAATCATAATCAACATAATTTGTCAGTTGGTATTCAAGCTGGATTCATAAATAATAGCATACATCCAGAAAGTTTTACATATGATTCTCAATATTCTTCAAATTCCAGTGATGGATTCGATTCGGGTTTACCTTCAGGTGAAATATTCACAAAACAAAGTTTTTTTAAATTTGATTTAAACTTCGGAGTATATTATAGACTAGGGTTCAATAGAAAAAAAACGACTCTTTTTAGTGGTTTTTCAATGTATCATCTTACAGAACCAAATTCTTCTTATATAGGAAACTCTAGTTTTACCCCCATAAGATTTAATTTACATGGTGGTTGTATTTATAAAATTACAGATAAACTTAGCGCAACAGCACAAGTGCTTTATATGAACCAAGCGAAGGCAAATGAGTTGAATATTGGTGTACTTATGTATTATAAAATCGGAGAAAGTTTTTATGAACCCATTTTGGGATTAAGCTGGAGAAATAAAAACGCAATTATTTTTCAGTTAGGCTTAAGAGCTAAAGGAACAACCTTTAGAATGAGCTATTGTCTTGTAACAAATTATTTAAAGGACTATAGAAATTCTGGACTAGAATTTTCACTCATTACCACTTTAAATAAAAAAGAAAAAAGCAAAAAAAAATCTTTATTTTAATCAATGTTATATTTTTAATCCTACTATACAAACATCATCTACTTGTTCTAAATTGCCTTTCCATTTTTCAAAAGATTCATTTAAAATTAATGATTGTATAGACATTGGTTCTTTGTTAATTTCTAAAAGTAAGTCGTTTAATGGCTTATATTTAAATTTTTTTCCTTTTGGGCCGCCAAATTGATCTGCATAGCCGTCGGTATAAAAGTAGATAGAATCACCAGGAGATGTTTTTATGGAAAATAAAGAAAATTGATTTGCTTTTTCCCCTTTCCCAATAGGCATTTTATCTTTTGATAGTTTTATAATTTGATTTTTTGTAATTAGTACAGGTTCATTGTTAGCGGCAGCATACGTTATGGTTTTAGTTTGGTTGTCAACACAAATCAAAATTCCATCCATGCCATCTTGCTGCCCTTCTTTACTTATGGAGTTTATTAAACGATTTCTGACATAGTTTAAAATTTCATTAGGTGCCTGAATCTCTTTTTCTTTAATAGCTTCACTTAAAAATCCAATGTTTAATAAGCTCATAAACGCCCCCGGAACACCATGACCAGTACTGTCACACACAGCTAAATAGAACTTCTCGTTATGTTCGGTAGCCCAATAAAAATCTCCACTAACAATATCTTTAGGTTTAAATAAAATAAAGCAATCTTTAAATTTAGAAGACAAGACACTTTTTTTTACCAGTAATGTGTTTTGTATGCGTTTGGCATAATTAATAGAATCAACAATTTCCTTTTGTTTTTCTTCAATAATATGACTCTTTTGTTGAATTTGATTTTTTAACTTAATTGTTTTTAAAAACAGAAATATTAATAGTGTAAGGAAGGCGCTTATACCAATTATAGCATATATCATCCTTGTGTTTTGAACATTTGCTTTTTGTGTTTTTTCTTTTTCTTTCTCAATTTCTTTTTCTTTCTCAATTAAAACCAATTTCTTTTCTAAGTCATTAATTTTATTAATTTTTTCTAAATTAATGATTTCGTTTTTAATTGTAGTTTGTCTTTGTAATAAATTATAGGCCGTTTCAAAATCTCTAATAGTTTGGTTTAGTGAAATTAACTCATCATATGTTTCCACTAATTCATGCTTCATATTGTTATTAATACAAATAGATTCGCTTTCAATGAGAAATTTCTTAGCGTTTTTATAATCCGAATGTAATCTGTAAGCCTTTCCAAGTTCCATTAAAATGGTGGCTTGACTATCGAACATATCATTAGAATTAGCTACGTTTAGAGCCTTATTAAACGCTACAATCGAAGAATCAAACTGGCCAGTCTCAAGGCTTAGCTTGCCCATGTTTTGATATAAAAAATAAGAATTTGTGGTTGACAAAGAATCACTGTTTCTAATTTCAGTTAGCGCTGCTTTTGCTAAAGCAAGTTGTCCATTATCAATATAGTCAAGGGATAAGTTTATGAGTGAACTAATTATTCCTTTCCTGTTTTTTGTTTCGCGATATATAGCAACTGATTTTTCTTCCAAATTGATACCGTCTGTAATTTTCCCTAACCGCTTAACGATTATAGATTTTAATTTGTAGGAGTGCGCTAATTCATTTTTAAATTCAAACTTAATACTAAGACCAATCGCTTCGTTTATTTTAACGATCGACTCTTCCAACATTGATTTTAAAAGCAAATATCGAGATAAGTATATTTTAGCTTTTGTTAAGCTTAACGGATCATTTAATCGAAGCGCTTCTTTCTCAACCTCTAAACTCAAACGATTAGAAAAATCCGGGTCAGAAAAATAGACAGAATCGGCTTTACGAAGTTGGTCTGTTAATTTGTTTTGAGAAGATAATTTGTAACAACAAAACCCATTTAAAACAAAATAGACAAAAATAAATATTTTAAAATTTGGTTTCATTAAATTATTAGTCCTATAATTAATACATCATCAACTTGTTCTAATTCGCCACTCCAATTAGTTAAAGTTACATTTAATATTTCTTTTTGTTCATTCATCGATTTATTACAGTTTTTTAATATCATTTCATTTAGTGGCTTGTATTTAAGTTTTTTCCCTTTAGGCCCACCAAATTGATCGGCATAACCATCTGTATATAGATATAATAAATCTCCTGCTTTTTTATTAATATGGTGCAGCTTGAACGAATCTTGTTTTTCTCCTTTACCAACTGGCATTTTATCATAATCTAAATGAAACAGGGTGTTGTCAGATATCAGTATAGGATGATTATTTGAAGCGGCATAAGTTATTTCGTTTGCAGATTTATTTATGCGTAATAATATACCATCAAACCCATCTTTTTGATCCTCATTACTAATACTTTCAATTAATCTTTTCCTAACATAATCAAATACATTATTGGGTTCTTTAATATTTTTTTCTTTAATGGCTTCACTTAAAAAACCTATACTCAATAAACTCATAAATGCTCCAGGAACTCCATGTCCCGTGCAATCACAAACCGCTAAATAAAAGTTGTTTTCGTGTTCTGTTGCCCAATAAAAATCACCACTAACAATGGATTTAGGTTTAAAGAAAACAAAATGGGAGGATATGTTTCTTGTAAACAAATTTTCGTTTGCCAATAAGGCATATTGAATTCTTTTCGCATAATTAATGGAGTCAACAATATCTTTTTGGTGAGTTTCAACAATTTGTTTCTGTGCTTCTACTAATTTGTTTTGTGATTGAATGATGGTGTTTTGTTTTTGAGTTACTTTAAAGCGATTGAAAATAAACACACCGAAGATTGCACACATAACAAGTCCAAAAATAGTGGCATAAATAATTATTTGTTGTTGTTTGGAATTTGCTTGGTATGTTAACTCTCTTTTTTCTTGATCCGCCTTAGACACAACTTCTTTTTTTTCGTACTCATATTGCAATTGCTTTCTAACGGTGCTTTTTTGAGTTTCATCATTATTAATGCTATCTCTCATTTTTATTGATAATTTGAGCATTTCGTGTGCGCGATCGAACTTCCCTTCTTTCAAATAGATTTCTTCTAACAAGGCCGCTGAATTACTAATAACTTCTGGGAAACCCGTTTCTTTAGCCATTTTAAGGCTTTCTAAAGAATATTGCAATGCAAGGGGAATATTCTTTTCTTCTAAAAATAATTTACCCATAGCGCATAAAGAAAAAGAAACTCCTTTTGTGTCTTTTGTTTTTTTTCGTGTTTCTAAACTTTTTGTATAGTAATAGAGTGCACTGAAATAATTTTTTTGTTTAAAGTAAACACTTCCAATGTTTTGGAAAGAATACCCTGCTCCGTAATTGTCTTTAATAGACTTTCTAATATTTAATGATTTGAAATAATAAAATAATGATTTTTTTAAACTACCATTTTTATCGTAAATATTACCTATGTTGTTTAAAGACAAAGCTTCACCATGCTTATCATCAATTTCAATTTGAAGAGCAATGCTTTTTT
>JANXRU010000242.1 GCA_025356715.1 Bacteroidota bacterium | reverse complement strand
GATGCCATAAAACAGGGTGCTACTATTATTAATGAAAATGGTGGCGAAGCCTGCGAATCCTTTGTTTATCCTGCAATACTCTATCCCGTAAATTCAAAAATGCGGGTGTATCATGAAGAACAATTCGGTCCCGTTGTACCGATTCTTTCTTTCAAAAATATTTCTGAACCTATACAATATATAGTTGACTCAAATTTTGGACAACAGGTTAGTATTTTTGGAACAGACTCTACTCAATTAGCAGAACTGATTGATCCACTTGTAAACCAAGTGTGTCGTGTAAATATCAATTGTCAATGTCAACGTAGCCCCGATGTGTTCCCGTTTAATGGACGAAAAGACTCAGCAGAAGGCACGTTGAGCGTATTTGACGCCTTACGCGTATTTTCAATACGAACCATGGTTGCCATTAAAGATGTGGAATTAAATAAAAAAATGATGGCAGAAATTTTAGAGGAACGCAAATCAAAGTTTTTCTCAAATGATTATATGTTGTAAAAACAATAATTTAAAGATAAATGAAAATAACTATTGCGAAGCAACCTCGACTTTGCAAATGCTTTGATGTCAACCCGTATTACCAGTAGGTTATGTATAGGCAGGCAATATTAAAATTGTTGATAGGGTTTTACAAAAGAACTATACTCTCTATTAAGTGCATTTAACGCCTTTGTGTCAATTTTTCCGAAACCAAAAGATTTGTTGAAATCATAAATTTTAGAACTAGTTTCAAGAAAAAATTCGTACTGCTCGTTGAATTTAATTTTTGTTATTAATGGTGATTTTGTGCCGAAATATGATTTTAAACCTTTTGTGGTTGTTGGGTTATTAACTGCAACTAGTTGCGTGAAACCGTATAGACTAAAATCTTTATATTCTAGCGAGTTCAACGCGCCTTTTGAAAAGGTTTTTGATTTATTTTTAATTAACGCAAGGGTTGCACTGCCATCTGTTACTATCCAAAAAGGTTTAACATTCTTGTGTTTTTTTGATGGAAAATATTCATTAATAGTATTAGTATCATTTACTAAAACGACCGCAATAAATACACTAGTCGATTGATGAGTTCCAGTGCCAGCAATTCCTGGATACTCACTAATAAGTAATTTACTCGTTAGAGGATGTTGTTTTATTTCCCATGAAGCTTTAACAGAATCATTTGCTAAATAGTCATACTTTATTTCTTCTTCATTTTCAGCATCAATATCAAATAAAATTTCTTTTGCAGCATGATAGTCAACCGCTTCATAAAAGCTTACATTTACGGATAGTTCTGGATTGTTAATTTGATTATCATTCTTCTTTGTAATTGAAGTATCCTTTGGAGCATTTGAACATTTAATAAAAGATAGTACAGTAAATACTGCTAAAAATAAATTCATGTTTTTCAACGTAGTTGTCATAATTAATTGTAAAATCATTTGCTTATAAATTATGTCCTTTTTTAGAATTCTCGTATCCCTCATCAATTAATAAATGCTTGCTTTTACTTGCACTAAATTTAAGATAAATTACTCGAAGTATTTGTTATTAAAGGGATTTAATCAATTTGAGTGAACCCTAAATAGCTTTAGGGAACTTCAGTATAAAGGTAGTACCTGAATCAACCTCTGTTTCAAAGGAAATAGAACCATTAAAAGAGACAATAGAGTTTTTTACCATGGCCAATCCTAAACCTGTACCTGTCGTTTTTGTAGTGAAATTTGGTGTAAATATTTTATGCTTTACAAATTCCTCTATACCACATCCATTATCTTTTATAGTAATTACAATATTTTCATTTTCTATAAAAGCATTAATTAGTATTTGTCCTTTTCTATCTGATGATATAGATTGCTCAGCATTTTTTAATAAATTAGTAAATATTCGAATACATTGTTCTTTATCAGCAATTACAGGCAATTCCAATGGCTCACTTAATTCAATATCGCATGCTGTATTTTGTTGAAATAAATTCGTTACATTTTGTAAAACTTCATACAAATTTATTTTCTCAGAATGAGCAATTGGTAATTTAGCAAAATTTGAAAATTCAGTAGCAATATGTGATAATGTATCTATTTGCTCAATTAATAAAATTGCAACCCTATTTACTCGTTCAGGAATATCATCATGATTTGTAGATACAACACGCTGTAAATGCTGAATATTCAATTTCATGGGCGTTAAAGGGTTTTTAATTTCATGGGCTACTTGCTTAGCCATTTCGCGCCAAGCGCTCTCTCTTTCAGATTGGGCTAATAATTGCGAATTCTTTTCAAGCTTCACAAGCATCAAATTATACTCGTTTACTAAGTCACCAATTTCATCTTTTGAATGCCATTTAAGAGCTTCATTGTGTGTCCCAAATTTAATATCAGCAATTTGTTGCTTAATAATTCTTAACGGTTTCGTCAAAAGATTTGAAACCAATAATGCGACTAATGTGGTAATAACAAATAAAATGGTGTATATGTTAATAAGCGTTGTTAAATAAGCCGTTAACTCTTTTTCCAAATCTTTTTGACGAGAAAAGTAAGGCAAATTAATAAATCCGATTAACTTGTCATTATTATTATAAAATGGGATATAAGCCGATAAATAATTAAGTGCGCCTATCGTTTCTCGTTGAGAAAAACTAACTTGAGTTTCGTGCATAAAACTTGAGTAGGCCAGTGGATTTATAAATTTAGAAATTAACCCTTGTTGAAAAATACCTGGCTGAGAAGAAGAATAAAGCATTCCATTCGCGCCAAATAAAGATATATCACTGCCAACTAATTGGGCAATTTTTTTTAATTTAAAATCGGCTGTACTCTTATTAAATCCCTCTAAAGCATTTTCCTGACCTAAAGATTGCTGCAATTCTTTTGAAACAAGTCGAGATTTATTTACAAGCTCTTCAATATTCTTTTTTTCAAATTGAGATTCAACAACCCATACAGTTCCAATAACTACACCCGCTAATGATAGAAACACAATTGAAACTAAAATAAATTGAATTCGATAATTCAACGAATTGAACTTGTTTTCTCGTTTAACTACTATCGAATTAAACAATATGCTTAATAAAATTACAACTGAAAAAAATATAAAAAGATAAGAAATAGATGTTAAAGTTTGCCACAAATCTTTTTTTATATCGCTAATAATAACCTTCGTCTTTTTATTATTCGCATAAAAATAATGATTATACAAATCATTATTGTCTATGTCAAAAAAATGATTATCGATAAATAATGGATATTGAAACTGCCCAAAAGATATTTGAAGTTTATTATTATCATAAACAGCATAAGAGATTTGCTTCAATTCAAGTTTGTTTTCCAAAGATTTATCTAATAATAAATCAGGGAAAGAACCTAATCCAATAGCATTTTTTGGTTCCATTTGAATATAAAGCCTGTAAGAATTTTCAGGATTATTTGCACCGTTTTCTAAATCTAATTTAGCAACGTAACGTATGGGCTTATTTTCCTTATCAATAAAAAATAATTCATCACTAATAGTTTGAGACCCGTCATTTTCAATCTGTTGTTTAAAATAATCCTCATTTAAATATAAGGGTGAATTTTGATAAAAAATTGGTGTACAGTCTTTTTTAAATAATGAAAGCACAATGTCATATCTTTCGAAATAACCGCTTAAATTATTTTGCCTTAAACTTTGCTCAATTTGCTCACTACTAAGGGGAAGAAGGGATATTAAATTTTTTAATTTACCATCCGATTTTATAGATAAACTGGCTTTAATAAATTCATTTTCAGCAATAATATCTTGTCTGTCAGTAAGGCTATAAGATAAGGCATCGTATGTTTGCTGTTTGTTTTTTTTCTCAAATTTGTTTAATAAATTAGTAACTAAAATTGTAGACACTAAAACTATTAAACCAACATTGATAAAATTATTAGAAGCTTTAAATTTCCGCAATACAATACATAATATTACTAAAGGGATAGTCCATAAAAAATCAAATATGGTTACATCTGAGATAATATAGATCACTATTAAAATGGTGGCTGAGAAAATAGAAATCAACAACTTACCTTCCTCTAATAACATTATTATTTTAACAAATTTCTCACACAGTATATAAAATGCGTACATCAAAAAACCGATTGAAAGAAAACAAACCAAACTATACTCACTAAAGTTTAATAATTCATTTATATTAAACGTAATTGTTGAATTATTTACCAAGCTAAACATTACATTTCTGATGCATATTGAAAAACCAGACAATATAATAGTTCCAAAAAATACAAACATAAATAATGAAGATTTTTTGACTATGAAATTTGAAAAATCTAATTTATATGCTATAACTGCTGTAATAAAGAATAAAAAACTATTTATTAGAATGCTACCTAGGTAAGAAAAATAAAAAGAATTACCATTTGCAAAAACTGTAGCGTCATATAATTTTGTCTCATAAAAAATAGTTGGGGCTCTAAAATACAACATCGTAGTTACAAGTATAAATGCAGAAATTGCAAAAACGAACAACTGTAAAATAGGGTTCTCGAATCGTTTTTTTGTTTCGTGAAAAACAACCAAAATAATTATTAGGAATGCAAAAAAGGCAAATATACTGGATACAAATAAGAGCTTACCATTTTTATAAACTCCATCATTTCTTGAAATTTCAAACAACGCGTTCCCGTATTTGGATTTAATGGTAGGGTTTAAATAATTGAAATCAGTTTTTAATTTCGTCTTTTCAGGTAAGTCAAGCCAATCCGCAAAATTATTTTTGATGTATTTATTTTCTATGTCATACTCATTTTTCAAAGCTATTAATGCAATAGCTCTGTAATTTTCAGGGACACTATCTGCTTGAATGATGCACTCAAACCAACCATTACGTATTTTAATTAATTGCGTTTTACTATTTTGAGAATAAGAATATAAATCAATTGCTGGTTTATTATCACTCCAAAAACATAAACTATCATTTTGATAAACATAAATCCCTATCCCCTCATTCTTATATAAATCAGCTATCTCTTGCTGATATTTTATAAATAATTTTTCCGGCTTAGTTGTTTTTAAAAAATGAGTTAAAAGCATTAACTTTTCTTCAGCCAATTCTTCTTTTTGATGCAATTTGATTTCTGCAGATGTAGCTAACTCCTTTGTAGTTGTTTTATTTATATAAGAAATAAAAAAAGAAATAACTGCACATGCAGAAGCTATTCCAAGCAGTATTTTATTTTTAATATGACTCTTATTTTGCATTAATTAAGGCAATTTACAGAATTTTAACTAATTTTTTAATCTTTAAAACCATTTTTTTGAAGTTTTAAGTATATTTGTGTAAACACACTTATTTTTTATGGCAAAAGAAACAACAAGTATTAAACAACCTAAATTTGAAGAGTTAAAAAACACTTTTCGTTTTTTTCCTTTCAAAAGTCAAAAAGCTCCTTTTATTGTAATTATTTTATTGGGATTAATTTTCAACCTCACTACATTAAACAATGAATATGCTTTAGATGATGGTATTATTATTCATCAAAATGATCACGTAATTAAAGGGATTGCTGGAATAAAAGGCATTTTAACCAAAGATGCCTACGAAAGTTTTTACCGTAAAATGAACGCAACAGATCAATTAGCTGGGGGGCGTTACAGACCACTATCAGTTGTTAGTTTCGCTATTGAACAAGAATTTATTGGAGCGTACCCTAAAGATGGTAATTATCGCGCACAATGCTGGGACACAAATGATGACAAAATAAATCAACCAGAAGAAGATATTAATAACGATGGCGTTTACAATGAGGTGGATTGCCAAGTAAAAGGTGCTTCTTTGAGGCATTTCGTTAATATCATTACATTTATTATAGGTATTATGTTGTTGTTTTTATTTTTCAGGAATTATATTTTTAAAGATAATCATGATTTAGCATTTCTTGCCGCCATCTTATTTTTAATGCATCCTCTCCACTCCGAAGCTATTGCTAATGTAAAAAGTCGAGATGAAATTTTCTCTTTAATATTTATCTCTCTTACATTTTTTTATTCCTTTAGGTATGTCGATTATTCTAATTATTTAAAAGAAGAAGGTTTATTAAGTAAAGCTTCTGCTGCTATCAGGCAATTAGTATTTGTTGTAGTATCTATAATTATTCTTTCTTTCTTGTGGTTATTTTTAAGTAACAATAAAGAACTTGGTTTGTTAGTTAATATTCCGTGTTTTGCATTAGGTGGGTTAATAATCTATAGCTGCTATTTAGCTCTAATTAAAGGAGAAAAACTTCCTAAAAATGTAATGTTAGCATGGGCTGTCATTTGTTTCTTAATGGCCTTATTAGCTAAAGAATATGCTGTTGTACTTATTGCACTAATTCCTGTTGCAATGTATGTATTTGGTAAAATAGAATTTGACTATAAAACTTTTTCAAAATCACCTGATTTTAAACAAACTTTATTTGTGTTCGGTTCCTTTTTTATGGCTGCCATATTAATGCTTTATGTTAAACGTAGTAACGATATACATATACAACCTGGACAAAAACAAACGCTTGCTTATTGGATATTCCCTTTCTTATATTTAACAGCAGCAGTCTTTTTATTAGGATCAAAAACTAAAAGTAATTTTGGTAAATTAATGACATGGCAATTCTTTATCATGTTATTTTATTTAGGAATGCGTTTGGTTGCTGTAAAATTAAAACCAGGCGTACCTGATACTGAAATACTAAACAACCCGTATTTATTGGCAACAGGCGAAGAACGCTTCATGACAAAAGCACTCGTATTATTAAAATACATTTGCTTATGTTGGTTTCCACATCCCCTTACTTCCGATTATTCATTTAATACCATTCAGTATCGCCACTTCACCAGTTGGGATTCTATCTTATCCATTGTGCTACATATTAGTTTAGCTTACTATGGCTTTAAATTAGTAATCCGCAAACACATTATGGGCTTTGCTATTGCTGTTTATTTTGCATTCTTATTAATGATTGGTAACATTTTAATGGATATTGGTGCAACCATGGGCGAACGTTTATTATTTCACTCAACCATCGGTTTCTGTATTGCATTAGCATGGCTTATCTTAACAGGCTTCGATAAAATACCAGGTATGGCGTTTAAAGCTAAGCAAGCTGTTTTCTTTATAGTGTTAGGCTCTATGACATTTTTATACGGATGCAAAACTTGGGAACGTAACTGGGATTGGAAAAATGACATCACATTGTTTTTAAAAGACGTTGAAATTATTCCAAATTCTGTTTTAGTTTTAGGTAATGCCGGTGCGCGTTATATTGACTTGGCAGATACAAAAACCTTCGTTGAAAATCCTGCCGATACAAGTTTAATTCAATTAAAAGAATTAAATCCGAATCCAGTTGAGCCAAATTATGGAACAATTGAAAAATTAGGTCAAAAAGTAAAACCACTAATTGGCTCTATTGAAGTATATCACGTAGATTCAGTTGAAACTAAAGCATTTATAAAAAAACGTACTGCCTTCTTAGAAAAAGGATTAAAGTATTTGAAACATGCTGTAGAATTACACCCACGTTATGTTAATGGTTATTTAAATTTAGGATTAGGAAATTATAAATTGGGTCGCGACCGGGAAGCATTATTCTACTGGAAACACGCCGAACATTTGTATCCAAACAATCCATACTTAAAAAACTACTATATTGTTTTTTATAACGATTTATTGCAACGCGGTTACAAAAAAGCGCAACGTGGCCAATTAGATAGTGCTATTTATGAATTAAATAAAACTATTATTTTAGATAAATTAAATCCTGAAGGATTTTATAATTTAGGAGGTGCTTATTACCAAAAAGGCAATTACGCCAAAGCAAAATACTATTGGGAACAATGTGTAAAAATAAACCCTACTCATGCTCAAGCTGTAGCTGGTTTAAAAACTATTGTAACAGTAACGGTTCCTACAACGCAATCTGTAGCTATTAAAAATTAATAAACTACTATGCATTTTTTTATAGTCGCGTAGTCCATGTGGTGTAATTGATTTAAGTAAGAAAGCGTTTCGGTAAAACTGAAACGCTTTCTTTATGCAATTAATCCAACAGTTTACAATCATATAACGTTGAATTAATATTTTAGTGATATTGTGGCACTAAGTTTGTCTTTATAACGAAAAAAGGAGGAAACATGAACACGACACAGGCAATGATTATTTTAAATAATGGCATTAGAAAGTACGGAACAATAATAAACGGAGAGTTTGAAGGCAGAATACAATTTATAGCAGCCTCCGATATTTTAGCCCTAGAAGAAAGTCAACTCAGTAATTTAATAGAGCATATATCCGTTGATAACATTTTTTCAATAGATACGTTTCTAAAATAAAAAACTAACTTTCAATTTAAATACTAAACCCAATTCGAAATAATCGAGTTGGGTTTAGTATTTAATTAATTTATATTTCATAATGTATGTGATAGGATCGCGGCATAATATTCTCAAAAAAACTGTGCTAAAAATCCCTTTAACGTTAGTGTGAGCCATAAAGATTTACTTATCTTTATTACTAATTAGAAACTTAATATTTAATTAAACTTAAACAATTAACATGAAAAAAAATCTACTAATTATTGGGCTATCAGTATTAACTATTACTGGTATTGCACAACCTACGCTAACATCAACCAATACTAATGGAGTTATTGGTGATCAATTTAATTTTCAATCAGGATCTTGGATAAATCAAGGAGGTTCTGGGGCAAGCCAAACATGGAACTTTTTAGCTGTTACTGCTTCTACAGCAGCTGTTTCAGTTTCTTCTATTTCTGCTGTTAC
>JANXRU010000241.1 GCA_025356715.1 Bacteroidota bacterium | reverse complement strand
CACGACAAAAAACAACTGACTAAATCCTTGATAATTGCTGGTGTTGTATTTGTTATTTTGCTTGTTACAACATTTCGCTTTGCTACAAATCAAAATGACGATTATAAAATGGGGGTGAAAAACGAAAAAATAAGATTAGAGAATATAGTAAAGAATATTAACGATGCTGTTGATAAAAATGATTTAAAGAAAGCTGAGGTCCTAGTCTCACAGCTAAAATGGGAATACTCTGATGGCGTAAAAAGAAATGATATTGAGAGGCTAGAAAAAACTTGGGATGATAAAAGAGAAGAAATGATTAAAACAATAAAAAGTCTTAAAGAAAAATAGTATGGAAATGAAATCGAAGACACAAGCCCTGCTGTATAAACAATTATTTGAAAACAACCTAAACAACAAAAACATTGATAAAAATGATTTTGAAAAAGCAAAACAATTTTTATTAGTCCTAACAGGCGTTTCTTTTTCAGATGAAGAATTAATAGATAGGGATACTGTTAATAGAATTACATATCTATTAAATGGAATACAAAAACAAATAACAGAATTTAGAACCGAAATAAAATTGACGCCGAAGCAAAAAAGCAATACTGTATGATTTTAAGGAAAAAGAAGAAGAACTCAAAGACTCGTCTGAAGTAATTTCTAAACATTTGGTTGTTTCTTTAGAAGAAGCGACGGAGATTACGAAACGAGTAGTGGAAATAGTTTTTAACAATGCAGATTGTTATAAAATCTAAGAAAATAAAACAATTTAAAAATGGAAACAATAATAAAATATTTTGACACTATAAATAAAGATGGTGAGGGTAATGCAGTTGAATTAACAGAATATAATCTTGCGGGGATTATTTTTATTCCAAGAGTTGAAGAATACGTTTATTTTAACGATAACAAGAAACATTATGTTGTGTCAGAAGTACAACACGTTTTTGAAAAAGAAAGTGATTACGAAACTAAACACACTATAAAGATTCATTTAAAACAATAACAATGGCATTATTCGGTAATAAAAATGAAGGCGGCTTAATGGATGTAATCCGTTGCGATGAACAAGAATACCTTGTTTGGAAATGGCGCCCTAAAGGAGCTATACTCAATGATAGTAAAAAGGAAAACGCTATCCGTTTTGGCAGTAGTTTACGTGTAAAAGATGGCGAGGTTGCTGTGTTTGTTTACAAACAATCGGGTAAAGTGGATTTGCAAGATTTTATTGTTGGCCCTCACGATGCTATTTTAAAAACAGCCAACTTGCCTATTATTTCAAGCATCATAGGCTTGGCTTATGCAGGTGACACACCTTTTCAGGCAGAAGTGTATTTTATAAACCTTGCCGGCAACAATCAATTAAAATTTGGCGTCCCTTATTTTGATGTTTTCGATCCGCGTTTTCCAGATTTAGGAATACCGGTTGCCGTTCGTGGCAGTATTACCTTTAATTTAGTCGATTACAAAGCTTTTATTAAACTTAATCGTTTAGTTAATTTTGAAATGGAAGATTTCAAAAAACAGATTAAGGATAATGTAATAAAAAACATTAAAGGCATTGTATCAAACATCCCACAAGATAATGGCATGCCTGTATTACAAATGGAGCGAAAAATATTGGAAATAAATGATATTATTTCACCACGCATTAAATCATCGTTTGAAGATGTATTTGGGGTTAACCTCAAGCTATTAGATATTTCAACCGTTGAAGTTGATAAGGAACATAAAAACTATGAGCAACTAAAATCGCAAACTGCCGATTTGCAAACTCAAGTATTGCAAAAGCAAACAGAGATGTCGCTCGAAAACCAAGAAGAAATGTTACGCATCCTGCGGAAAGATACCGAAAGAGGTGTTGACGAAAAATACAGCGATTTATATAAAATTGATAAGCAAAGCGATGTGCTAAAAACTGCTGCTGAAAATTTAGGAGAAATGAGTAACATAAATTTAGGCAACGGAGGTGGTGGCATGGGATTTAACCCTGCTGGTTTAATGACTGGTATGGCCGTAGGCAGTGTTATTGGGAATCAAATGGGAGGCATGATGAATAATATGATGGGAAGCATGAACACTAATATTAATCAAAACCTAAACAATCAAACACCACCACCACCATTAAATAATCAAAACATACAATATTATTTAACGCTGAATGGTCAAAATCAAGGCCCTTTTAGCTCCCAACAGTTACAATCAATGATTATTTCTGGACAAATTACTCCAGAAGTATTTGCCTGGAAACAAGGTATGGCTGATTGGATTCCGTTGAAAAATTTTCCAGAATTTCAAAATAATTCAAATCCTAATTTACCACCACCACCTAAAGTATAAGCCATGGAGATTAAACCTTTTGAGTTGAGTTTAAGTGTCATATTCGCTTTTGCAATATCAAGTATCATCTATTATTTAAATAGTAATTTACTTTTTAGCAGTTGCATCTTAGCAATATTGGCATTTCATTTTTGCCAAATATTTGGATTTGACTTCGGACAATCAAAAGCTAACATTAATATTAAAATTGTTTTGTGGACTTCAAGTATTTTATGGACTATTTTGATAGTTGTTTTTTATTTAATGCAAATGCAGCCTGAACTTATGCTCTTGATTTTTCTGTTATACATAGCGCTTACCTTACTTGTTGAATTAAGTATTTATAAAATGCTACAAAAAGCTTAATATTAAATGAAAAACAAATACAATAAATTGAACATAATAAGTCAAATTTTGTACTAGCTAAGAATTGGACTACCAACAACCAGAAGATTTAAACACGTTTGTCCTTAACCGTATTTTCAAAAGCAATTAAATTAAAAAGTTCACGCATGCGTGAACGAAGCCGATTTCCATAAGAGGCTTCAATTTCGGAGGCTGATAAATTTGTGGTTAAATGAGTGATGAGCTTGCGAGAAACGAATAAATCGTAACGAGATAATAGGATTTCAGCCATGATATTGCACTCGTTACCGTAATATTTAAGATTATTTTCAGTTCCTAAATCATCAAAACAGTAGTGTTTTGGGATTTCAGTTGAACCATTACGGTAATAGCTTTGCTGGGTGTAACGATGTACCACATCGTAACCCTCTTTTATAAATTCAAAACTTACATCACGACAGGATTTTATCAAATAAATGTTGTGGTTTTGGTTGTTTAGGTATTTCATTAAGTGCATTAAAGTTGTTTTGCCACAACCAATGGGGCCACTTAATAAAATGCCTTTATTTAAAGCTAACTGATATTCGTTACACATGAACTCATCTCTTAAAAAGTAAGCAATCAATTTCATAATCAAGGCTTTATCATTTTTTAAAATGTCAAATGTTTCGCCAAAATCTTGTTTGCCTTTTTTAGTTAAAAACTCAAATACTTTTTCATAATCATAAGGGCTCACTAAAATTTTTGTCTGTTGAGGCGTGGAGCTTTCCAGCTGAATGATTGTGTTGAGGTGTTTGTTTATTTTTGCCATTATTGTTGAATTTTGAGGAGTTAATAATCCAATTATTGGCAGCAGCTTGCCAATTTTTCATGGGAGTTTTGCCACCCACTAACCAACCGTTACTCTCAAAGTAATTGAAAAACTTTTCACTTTCAAGTTCGGTTGACAGCTTTGAGGTAAAGTAATTTTTAACGTCTTGGAGGGTTGGAGTTTCTTTTTTTGGCGCAACTTTTTTTTCTTTTTTCTTACCATCTTTTTTAGAATTAATTATTTTTTTATTGCTTGAGGTGGGGGAGGAACTATTTAAACTGTTTATTTTATTTGTATTGTTTAAACTGTTTATAGAAGGTATCACTTCTTGTTTATTAGTATTATCATTTGTTTGTTCAGCAGTTTTATCAGTGCTCTTATTAGTAGATATATCAATAGCATTATCGGTAGTTGTATTAAAATTGTACAAGTAAATTAAGCTTCCCTTTAGGGGATTGTGAGATGGCGCATACTTTAAATAATTCCATTTATCTAACTCCTTTATACATTTTATGTAGGTATTTACAGAGCCAATTTTTGATAAACGCATGGTTTCTTGCCTTGCTATACTTATTGGATTTTTAAACCTGTTTAAATTCCAAAACTGAAATAAGGTTAAGTAAAGACTAATGTGAAAAGGCGAGAGCCTTTCATCATCAGCCATTATGTTAAAGGTGGCATTTAAGTGTTTTATGTAATTTATTTGCAAGGCTATTTGTTTTTACCTTCCAATAGTTTGCAGATGTCGGCATAGCTATGAAAAAAAATGCCACCAACTTTACTGTAAGTAATTACTTCGTTTACTCGCATAGATTGTAAAGTACCAGGTGAGATACCAAGTAATTTTCTAACCTCATGGCTTTTAAGCCATTCTTTTTGAGGTGTTGTACTTTTTGATTTTCCCATTAGGGATTTTAGCTCATTTAAGAGTTCTGATTTAAACTCGGTTAAATCTTGTTTGGTTAAAATTTCGATTTGCATTTTGCTTTGTTTTAATATTATGTCGGCAAAAATGCTTTGGTTTAATTCTATTCATTCCACATCACAAACCACATGTGGAGTATTTTTTTATTTAAAATGAATTTCAATTTGATTTTGAATAGTTTGATTTAGGAATTTGGTAAAGGCTTCTTTAGAATTCCGTTTTTTTACATCAGAAAATAAACGCTTAAAGTCTTTTAAATCAACTGAAACTAAGTTTTCGAGTAACTTAATTAGAGTGTTTAATTGTATTGGTTTTTGGGTAGATAAATCGGTAATGCAATTGCCGTAATAGAGTGAATAGGATAATTCAACAAGATCTGTTTTAGATTTATTCCATTTTAAATTTTGAATGGAATTTATTTGCATTGGGTTTTGAATGGAAATGTTTTTAAGGCTGTCGATGATGTTTACTAAGTATTTTTCTGCAATAAAATGAGCTTCATACAAAGCAATAATATCATTATTGAGGTTTGAAGTAATGAGTGTTTGCGACTCAAAACTCTTATCACATTGCCGAATTAATGAAAATTCTTTTTCTTTAGTTTTATAACTGCAATTTAGTTTTCGAAACGCCGAAGTGTAGTAATTCATTTTTATATCTGTTGTTCCAAGCAATGCTTCTTTTTCAACTTGATGTAAAAATTGATAAGCAAAACTCCATTTCTTTAGTAATGGCAAGCAGTATTTGAAGTAAGTAATTTGCTCTTTTTCAGAGGAAATGAGTTTATAACGAATTACGTGTGATTGTAACTCTTGCACTAAAATATTAGACACCTCAATTTTTTTTGACAACTTTTCTAAATTATCAATTGGTAAATTTTCGATGCTTTGAAATTCAATTAATAATCTAGTAGCCAAATTATCTGCGTGCTGTTTCATAATAAAAAGTTAAGAGTATAGTACTATTAACTTTTTATTTAGCATTTAATTACTTGCTTTTAAAGGAACTAATTCACATTTGATTGTTGGATTTAATTTTTCCTTTAGCAATTTCATTTCATCACTTAATTTTGATTGGACCACTTTTGCGTAAATTTGGGTAGTACGAATACTTTTGTGGCCAAGCATTGCGCTGACACTTTCTAATGAAATACCATTTGCAAGTGTAACAGTTGTGGCAAATGTATGGCGTGCTATGTGCGAGGTTAAATGTTTTTTGATGTTGCAAAGCCCTGCTAATTCTTTTAAATAGCCATTATAGCGTTGATTGCTAATTATCGGCAGTAATTTATCGTAGGTAATGCAATAATCATTTGATTTATATTTTTCAATAATTTTCATAGGTATATCCAGTACCATTACATTTTCCGAAGTATCTGTTTTTACACGGTTTGTTTTTAACCAGTATTCACCATCAATACCAATGGTAACAGAATTGTATTCAAATTTTTCTAAATCAGCAAAGGCATAGCCTGTGTAACAGGCAAAAATAAACACATCGCGAACTTCCTCTAAGCGTTTGTTTGGCATTTCCTTTTGATAAATTACAAGTAATTCCTCTTTTGTTAGTACGTTTCTATCAGGTGGATTGTAAGTACATTTAAAATTTGCAAATGGATTAGAGGCAATCCATTCGTTGGCAACACACATATTTAATACTGTTTTAAACATTTTAA
>JANXRU010000220.1 GCA_025356715.1 Bacteroidota bacterium | reverse complement strand
TCATCATTTAATTCATTGTAAAGCATAACTTTTTTATATAAATTATTTTCAGTTGGTATGAATCCATCAGGATAAGTTTTCCGCATATAACATAAATATAAGTATTCCGGAAGTTCCATTTATATTATTGTTCTATATATTAATTTTTTTATTTTAATTTAATGTTTTTTAGCATATTTCTTTTTAACACCAAACCCTACATTTTCTAATGTATTACCAATTATGCAATGTAAAAAATATTTTAGTTTTTTTTAACGAGTTTTTTCAATTAAAACAGAAATATCATGTAAGTATCTTCATTACGAGGTTTTTTTCATCTTTAGCAATCTCAAACTAATGCTTTACCTGAGGCTTCGTTATTGGCAATGACGAACTACACGTATAAATGAAGTTCAACGATGAAAAAGGGATTAAGTAGGGGTTTCCTTATAACTATTTTTTAATGTAGCCAAAGCAAATTTGATTTCAGAGTAAGAATAGTTGTCCCCTAATTCATTTTTAATTGGAGCATAAAAGCCATCATCATATTGCTTTGCTATCTCAATCACTTTTTTAAATTTTTCTTCAGTAATAAATTGAGTAACAGGTATCATTCCTAAACTTACATAGTGTGCTAAATGCCCTTCTATAGTGGTTATTGCCATGGAACGCTCAGTTGCAATTTCAGAGGCTGTTTTCCCTTCTTTATATAAATTATAACTAGCTAGTTTGGTATCTGGTTTATGTGTTTTAGGTTCTTTTGTTAACTTTTGTTTCGTTGATTTTTTGGATGTGAATTCAGAACTTGCTTTTGCTGTAATTTGCATACTTTGTTTCACGAGCTCCAATCGTTCATTTTGATTAGCATTGTGTTTTAACTCTTGCTTATTAAATTCTTTGTTTTCTAAAATAGTTTCAACTACCGCGATAACTCTATCCAATTGTTGTAGATGCTTGTATAATAAGCCTTCTAACTCTAATAATTCTTCTAAATAAGTCTTAACCTGCTTTTCTTCGCGTAAATTTTCAATATGAATTAAAATGCGTTTTGATAACTCTTTTAATAAAGGGTAGAAATAATTTTTCGCAGCATGATTTCGAGTGTTAATCTGAGTTAAATAATCAGCTTGTTTACCATCAAATAATAAAATTAATTGATTCGTAAATTTAGCAGCATTCAAGTGTATAGGCTCAAAATCCTTTAATAAAGCTAATCCCCAGGTGTGGTGCTTTTGTTTGTTCGATTTATTTTCTTCCTTATCATAACTATCCGCATGATTTTTAATGCACGTAAACATCCAATTAAAATCGTAGGCTTTCAACACAAATTGTCGTAAAAAAGCGCCCGTTTCTTGTTGTATTAATTGACTAACTTCCTCTGTTTTAGGTTTATTTTCGGCATAAGTCGTCAATGTTTTATCTTGCGATATAGCATTAAATAATATGGGAGAAGTAAGCACTAATCCATCTAACGATTTTAAACGTGATAAGGCTACATAAGCTTGTCCTGGAGCAAATGCCTTGTTAATATCTAAGATGGCTTTTTCAAATGTTAAACCTTGACTTTTATGCACGGTTATTGCCCAAGCGAGTTTAATAGGAAACTGAGTAAATGTACCAATAACTTTTTCTTCTATTTCGTTTGTTACTTCATTCAATTCATATTTAATGTTTTCCCATTGATGCATTTCAATTAGGAAAGGCGCTGAACCGTCTTTAAAATCAACCTCAATGGCGTTTTCCTTTAGCGAAGAAATAACGGCTATTTTGCCATTAAAAAACTGCGCTTTCCCCGACGAATCATTTTTAATAAACATAATTTGAGCACCAACTTTTAATTGTAAATTTGATTCTACAGGGTAGGCATATTCATTAAATTCATCTTCTATTTTAGCACCATAATAAAATGATTTTCCTTGTAAAGCCTCTAATGCCGACTTGTTTAAGGTGTCCGCTTTGTTGTTGTGAGTGGTAAGAGTGATTGTATTTAAAGCAGAAGTAACATCAAAATTTGGTTTGTAATAGGTGTTTAATAAATCAATGTTTGCTTGAGTAACTTTATTGTTTCGTAAGTTATTTAGTAAATCAATAAAACGATTATCCGACTGACGATAAATTTTATCTAACTCTATGTAAACAGGCTTTTCGTTGCGCAAACACTGAGCATCAAAAAAATAAATGGAGTTATAATAGGTTTTTAAAATGTGCCACTCTTCTTCTTTTACTACAGGGGGTAATTGCATCAAATCGCCAATAAACAAAACTTGCACGCCACCAAATGGTAAATGATTTTTACGACGTATATGTCTCAAAACCATATCTATTACATCCAGCAAATCGGCTCGCAACATACTCACTTCATCAATAATGAGTAATTCCAATTCTTGTAATAATTTCCGTTTTTGCTCTCGCATATTCAAATGCTTGAGCATTGTTTTTGGCGTATTTATTTTTACTTGAAATGAGTCAACAACAAAACTGCTGTCAGGTATAAACAAACCAAACGGTAGTCCAAATTGAGAGTGTATCGTAACGCCTCCTGCATTAATAGCAGCAATACCTGTAGGAGCTACAATAATGGCATTTTTATGAGTTTTAGCAATAATTTGCCTTAGGAAGGTTGTTTTTCCTGTTCCTGCTTTTCCAGTAAGGAATACAGGCTTGTTAGTTTGATTAATACATTTAGCAGCTAACTCTGCTGGGCTATATTCTTTGAGTGAAGGATTCATTTGATTGAGTAAAATTAATCCTTTTATAAAACAATTAATTAATATTTGTTAAATAGTTAATATTTAATATCTTGCATACTTGTTTCTTGATTAATACTTTAATAAAAAATATATGAGTGAACGAATACTGAGAGCCTTAATGCAAATGTTTGCGATCATCGCAAAAGTTGATGGAATTAGTAATACAGGAAGGGCAATTGTTGAATCTTTTTTAAAGCAACAATTAAATAAAGAGCAAGTAGAAAAATACTTAGGTATTTTTGATGAATATATTGAAGCGCAGCAAGCTGGTTCTAAAAAGAAAGACGGTAGCGCTAAACGTACCTCACTTAATTCCGTTAAGATTTTAAAAATTTGCACTCAA
This sequence comes from Bacteroidota bacterium, assembly GCA_025356715.1. The sequence continues at coordinate 5,033 of JANXRU010000220.1, read as the reverse complement.
ATTAATCAAGAATTAGAGCAGCCGCAAAAAGTAATTGTATTAATTCGTTTGTTGGAGTTCATTTATTCGTCCAACGAAATTTCAGAGCAAGAAAATGAATTCCTAATTACGGTAGCTGATACGTTTAATATTTCTACAGAAGAGTTTAATCAGTTACGCGCTTTTATTGAAGATACTGCTGAAAAAATACCTAATACGTCTAATATCCTTGTTATTAATAGTAAAGAGAATGGATATAGTAATGATTGCAAACACATTTATTGCGAAACATTAACGTCTGACGTACGTGTTATTCAAATCAATAGCGTAGGGATGTATGCCTTAAAAATTTATGGTAACATCGAATTGCAATTAAACGGACAGGGTATTTCAAAAGGTAGAGTCCATATTTTAACGCCTGGTTCTTCATTAAGAAGTAGTAAAATTAAACCAATTTACTACAGTGATATTATTGGTCGTTTCTTAGCTGATGGTTCACAAGCTAGAATTTCATTTGAAGCAAAAAATATTGAATACAAGTTTAAAGGCGGAAAATTAGGATTGCGTAATATCAATATCCGTGAGGATGGTGGTAAATTGATTGGAATTATGGGCGGTTCTGGTGCCGGAAAATCTACTTTATTAAATGTATTAAATGGTGTAGAAATACCAAGCGGCGGACAGGTTTTAATTAACGGTAAAAATATACATGTCGACAAAAAATTTGTGGAAGGTGTTATTGGTCATGTTACTCAAGATGATTTATTGATCGAGGAATTAACCGTTTACCAAAACTTATACTATAATGCAAAATTATGTTTCGGTAATTTAACCGATGATGAAATTGCAAAAAAATGCACGCTATTGTTAGCTAATTTAGGGTTAACAGAAACCAAAGATTTAAAAGTAGGGTCGCCATTAGAAAAAACAATTTCTGGGGGTCAACGTAAACGTTTAAATATTGGATTAGAATTGATTCGTGAGCCTTCTGTTTTATATGTTGATGAGCCAACTTCCGGATTGTCATCACGTGACTCTGAAAATATTATGGACCTTTTAAAAGAATTAACGTTAAAAGGAAAATTAATTTTTGTGGTTATTCATCAGCCATCTTCCGACATTTTTAAAATGTTCGATAAACTTCAAATTCTTGATGTGGGCGGTTATCCAATATATTATGGAAACCCAGTTGACGCCGTTTCTTATTTTAAGAAATTAGTACAACACGTTAATGCCGAAGAAAGTGAATGTTGGAACTGTGGTAACGTAAACCCTGAATTGATCTTTAATATTATTGAAAGTAAAGTATTAGATGAATACGGTAACTTAACTCGTAGTCGTAAAACCAGCCCAGTTGAATGGAATAAAAATTACGTCGAAAAAATAGAGTCAACTATCGGTGATATTAAGCACCAAGATGAAATACCAGAGGCAATTTTTAAAATACCAAATGCCTTTAAGCAATTTAAAGTATTTATAGTACGCGATGTTTTAAGTAAATTAACAGACAATCAATATTTGTTTATTAATTTTTTAGAAGCACCAGCGTTAGCACTTGTATTAGCATTTTTAATTCGCTTTTTTAATACAGATGCAGAAAATCATAAAGGTTATATTTTTAGAGAAAGTGAAAATTTACCCGCTTATATGTTTATGTCGGTTGTAGTTGCTTTGTTTATTGGATTGACGGTAAGTGCAGAGGAAATTATTAAAGATCGTAAAATTCGTAAACGCGAATCTTTTTTAAATTTGAGTAAAGCTAGTTACTTGTGGAGCAAAATTATTATTATGTTTACTTTATCTGCTATACAAACGTTTTGCTTTGTATTAGTTGGCAACTCTGTATTAGGTGTGCAAGGTATGTTTACTGATTATTGGATGGTATTATTTACGACCTCTTGCTTCGCTAATATGTTTGGTTTAAACATTTCAAGTGCCTTTAATAATGCGGTTACAATCTACATATTAATTCCTTTTATTATTATTCCTCAATTATTGTTAGCAGGGGTTGTTGTTAAATTTGACAAATTAAATCCTTTGATGGCTGAGCAAGGTGGCGTTCCAATTGTAGGCGAATGTATGGCTAGCCGCTGGGCTTATGAGGCTTTAGCGGTTAATCAATTTAAAGATAATAAGTACGAAAAACAATTTTACAAATTTGATAAAGTAATACAAACGGCTAATTATAAAACCAATTATTGGATTCAAAAATTAGAAGAGATATTGAATAGAATTATAGCTGAACAGCAAGACCCAACTAAAAAGGATAAAGTTGAAAAGGATATTAAATTAATTAAAAATGAACTCTTGAAAGAACAAGCTTTTTTACATGATAAATATAAATTCAAAGAAATTTCTAAATTAAACTCTAAAGATTTTACCGTTGAAATAAATAAAAATCTAAGAGACTTTTTGGCTATTATAAAAGATCATTATATTGTAAAAAGTAATAAATATAGAATTGAAAAAGATGATTTAGTTAGGGCAATGACTAAAGATAGTGTAATGAATAAAAATTACCTTGATTTAATAGATAATTACACCAACGAAATCTTATCAACCATCATGAAAAACGGCAATGATATGGGATTGAAATGTTTAGAAGTAGATGGAAAATTAATTCAACGTATTGATCCTATTTATTTAGACCCTACAGATTCTAATATTGGCAGAGCTCACTTTTTAGCACCTACTAAAAAGTTTTTAGGCCATTTATATCCAACTTATTGGTTTAATATTTCTGTTATTTGGTTAATGAGTTTAAGTTTAATGGTAATGCTTTACTTTGAAGTATTCAAAAAAGTATTAGACACATTAAGTAACATTAGCTTTAAAAAGAAATCACAGTAAAGTGTTATCTGCAACAAACCGTTGTTATAAATAGGGTGGGGTATTTTGTGTGGAATTGCTTTGTAAACTAATGCATGCGTTGGTATTTGTACGGTTGGCGTTCGTGCTTGAATTTTCACTTTCTTTTTTTTAAGAAAAAAGAAAGTGAAAAATAAAATACTTTTTGAGTGAGCTCTATCTAAACAAATTTACTTTATCGCTATAGTTTACTGGAAATTTCTTTTTTAAATAAAACTTACCAGCTTTTAAATCGCCTTTTACTTCTAATTTTCCTGCATTGCTTGAACTTAACAACATGGCCGCATCCAAAAAATTTAAATCTTGCAAATTGGTAGTTAAGTTAAAAGAATACACTTGCTCGGTATTACCAGCTAAATGAACACGCTTACGTAACTTAGCTTTTCCTAAACTAATACCACTAAACATAATATCAAACTCAGAAGGGTAAACAGAAAACCCAAAACTATTCGTGTTTTTTATGATTAATTTTAGTTCGGCCTGCATTTCTTTGATATCTATTTTTTTGATGCTAAACCCATCAACTCCAGTAACAGATGCTTCTTTAAACTCCCGACATGAACTTGTAAGTAGAGTAATATAAATTAATAATATTAAATTTAATTTCATTTGGCTTTATAATGATATAATATATATTTAGTAACCTAAGTTACACAAAGGTGGGTTATTAACATTAAACTAACAAGTTATCATATTGACATTTTTTGGCTTAATAGTTGATTTTTGTTTTTGTAGCATTTAGACGAATTAACTGTTAATTGAGGTAAATAATTTTGTTTTACGAAAAAAAAAAATTAAATTTACGATACTTAAAAAATATTACCATGAAAAAAATATTACTTATTATCACTACACTTTTAAGTGTTAACATGTTTTCTCAATCTGATTATTATTATAAAGGATCTGGTTCGTTTACCACTTTATCAAATTGGGGGATTAACCCTCTTGGAACTGGCGCACATCCTGCGGATTTTACAGATGGTGATGTTGATAGCACTCCAGATAATTATCATATTACAAATAATACGACAGCCTCATTGGATGCAAATTGGACTTTAGGAGGTATTGCACTTGTTGAAGACGGAATGAATTTTACAGTTGGTGGTGCATTTGCAATTGACCCAAATCTAACTTTTGGCGGTTCTCTTGATTTCGGTGGAACGGGAACAGGAACTATCACAATATCTACCTCCATATCAAACGGTTCTAATTTGGTATCAAATTTAAATCCTGGTACTGTTATTCATAATACTAGTAAAGCAGTTAGTCCAGGTTTAGTTTATTATAATTTAATAATAGCAACTTCTGCCTCACTTTCTAGTAATATTGATGTAACAAATCAATTAACGATTAATGCGGGTATTACTTTAGGTACAGGCTCAAAAAAATTAACGGTTTCAGGGGATATTAATTGTATCGGTACAATAAATGGAAATGCTAGTGGTTTATTAACCTTATCTGGAACAGCATCATCTTCTATAAAATTTGGTGCTATTAAAATTTTAAAATCTCTTATAATATCGCCTGCATCATCTAGTGTATTTACTTTAGGGACAGATTTAACTTGTAATAATGCTGGTGTGTGCAATATTAATAACTGTACATTGGATATTACAGGCGTAGCATTAACAGTAAATTCTAAAGCTATAACGTTTGGAGGTACTGGTTTTATTAAAGGTTCAGCTACTTCAACATTAAATATTGGAGGGCCAACAGTTACGTCAACATCTGGTAATTTAATAATGGATCCTGCTAATAACACTTTAAATTCACTTATAATTAATCGATCTGGTAGTTTACCTTTAAGTGGTACAATTATTATTACAAACGATTTATCCATTAAAGGTGGTTGTACTTTTGGTTCAGGTGGAACTATTGATATAGGAAACAGTAATAGCGGTGCAAGAATATCAGCAATTACAGGATCTTTTGCTGGAACATTTAAAACTAATTTGATAGTGCCAGCTAGTGGTAGTGCTCAATGGCGAACGTTTAATTCACCTGTAACTGGAAAAACCATTGCTGATATACAAACTGCTGGTTTACCAATGACATGCTTAGGCTGTACTAATGGCCCAACTTCAGCAGGAGGTACCTATTTTATTTCGGTTCAGGGTAATCCTAGCGGAGATAATGCAACATTTACGGAATTAATTCCAACTTCCTCTATTAGTAATCCTTCTTGG
>JANXRU010000192.1 GCA_025356715.1 Bacteroidota bacterium | reverse complement strand
TTAAATTGTATCGTTTTCTTATTCTTACTTTTTGTTCTTTCTGTATATGGTAAAGTGCAGCACCGAGTGTTTTATGTTTTTCAATATAAGGCTCTATTTCATCTGAACCGGATGCGCCTGCTTCGCCACCACCTTTCTTTATGGTTTTACTTAATTCATCTTGTTCTTTATCATCTATTTCACTTCCGTCATTATATCCCCTTCTTTGAACAAGCAGGTACAATATTCTACCAATAATATGAGGCTCTTTTTTAAACAGTTCTTTTTTAGTTTCATCAACAATTAGGCAACGAAATAAATAATAACTTTCGTGCTTACTAAATCCGAATCTTTCAAAGTCAGGCTTCCCATCTCCGTCAAAATCAAATCTTAACCACTGAATAAATTTATCAGATTGAGGATATTTTCTACCAGTACCTTTTGTATAGTGTCGCCATTCATTTAATTCCTCCATTGTGAGAGGACACATATTATTTTCAATAAGAGTTTTTAGTAATTCCCATTTCCTATATTTCTCTGCCTGATAGTTTCTTCTAATTCCCCTGGCATTCGTTCGCTTTTGTACCATAGGATGTTCACCTGATTTATCTTCGGCAACTCCTTTGTCAAATGTTAATACTCCTTTGTCAATTATTTGATTTTCACTTTCGTTTAAATTCCTTATTGCCCAGCCAATACTGTTAGTTCCTAAATCTATTCCTAATATTTTATCCATATTTTTTGCGTTTTAATTTTTTTTTATTACTTTTGGTATTGAAAGCTTATCACAATAAGGCTATAAGCCGAAGATAATTCTTAAATCCTGCGTACTCCGTGGGATTTTTTTTATTTAACTAGTTTTTTCATTTCTTTTTTACTTGTTTGCTTCATGCTGTTGTTTAATAATTTGGATGCAATGAGTTGTAAGTGCGTTTTAAATTCAGGCGATCCTATTATTTCTATATCATCTAATAAACCTAACACAAAACGGGTTATCGGTTTTAAATCATTTACTTTTATGTTTAATATATAGGTATTACGTTTTGTTTCTGCTTTAATAAACGGTATTGCCATTGGGTATTCTTCTTTCAATATCACATACGCACGTAAGTTTAAGCGAATGTGAACATTATAAGTAGTATGTGTTGCGCCAAAACCAAAAGCATCTGGCGTATGATAGGTGTGTTTTTCTTTAAACGCAATGGGTTTGGTTGTTATTTTTACATCAGCTATACGCTCTATATTAAAGTATTTGTTTGTACCACTTTCAATTTCGTAAGCAGCTAAAGAGGTATAATTGTCAGTAAATTGGATAGGTTCTACCAATCGGTCACTAATAGTTTTAGAATTAGCCGATTCGTATTTTTTTAGAATAACCTGTTTGTTGTTTTGAATGGCTTTACCTAGGGTTTCGATTAATTTACCTAAGTGGGCTTTTAATAAATTATTACCACTGATGGCAATTTCATTATTAAGATAAATCTTTTTTAGTATGGCATCCTTTAGCTTACTATGCTTGGCACTGCTTTGTAATAATTCGTTTAATAAATTAGCTTCTTGTTGCGTAAAACTAGTGGGCGCATTATCTGTATTATTAGCAATAAAATATTTATTAAAGGAGTCTCTTTGTAAATCAAAGCCAAGTGCTTTAATTAAATCTAAATAACGGTAAATGGTCCTTTCTGTATTATCAATCAAGGTGGCTAAGTTGCGGATAGATTTTGCAGGCTCTTTTTGCAAAATAGCTATGAGTTGTAATACCCTTAATATTCTATGTTGATTGTGCATAGCTTTATTTTAGTAAGACAAATAAGGTCAATATAATTAACAATAGCAATCAATTGTCTCTATTTGTCAAAAACTTTGCAGCTAAGCGTTCTCAACTAAAGTTATACTAGAGCGAAGTTGAAATGCTCGAAGTAACAAAGTATATTGAATAGATTTATAGGGCTTAGACTCCAGTTCAATTAAAAATGATGCGAGTTCAAACTCTGATAATGCCTATTCAAACTCCCATCGTTAGAGTTCGATTAAGAATGATTTTAGTTTGAATTAGCATGACTAAGAGTCGAACTCCCGTCATTGGAGTTTGATTAAGAATGATTTTAGTTCGATTTCGAATCATAAAGGGTCGAACTCCGTTCATTCGAGTTTGATTAAGAATGATTTTAATTCGATTTTAAATCACAAAGAATCGAACTCCCATCATTAGAGTTCGATTAAGAATGATTTTAGTTTGATTTCAAATTACAAAGAGTCGAACTCCCATCATTCGATTTCGATTAAAAATGACTTTAGTTTGATTAAGAATAATAAAGATTTAAACTCATATCATTCGAGTTTGATTAAGAATGATTTTAGTTTGAATTCGAATCACAAAGAGTCGAACTCCGTTCATTCGAGTTTGATTAAGAGTGATTTTAGTTCGATTTCGAATCATAAAGAGTCAAACTCCCATCATTAGAGTTCAATTAAAATAAAATCATTAACATCTCTTAACATAAAGGCCGTATCTATTGCCACGCCATGTGCATTATAACATGTAATACAATGCTTTTTAAGATTTAACATTTGTTTGCAAGTTCAAAACAATATGTCAATAAGAGCAGCGTTTAAATCATAAATACAAAAGGTGCACTGCTTGTATTTTAAAATCATAAACTCAATAAAAAAATGCCTATGATGAAATATTTAAAGTGAATAATTTTATAGGATCTATAATACCATACAATGACGCCTTGTTGTGACAAGGTAAAAAGTAACGGAGATAGATTTGAGAATAATCAAATAAATTTAACCTTTAAAAAATAGAAATCATGATACAATTCATAAAAGCAGTCTTAGGACTTAGTACTTTAACTCCAGCTGATAAAGTTGTTAAGTCACAAAACATAAAAGATAATATGCAAAGTTCGGGTAATTTTTTGGCAAGTAGTATGCCTATTACCTATGTCATATTGCAAAGTTTCATTACTAATTTACACAATGCTATTGTAGCAGCCACTAATGGCACACCAACCGATACAGCTTATATGCACGAACAAGAGCGTATATTGGTTGTTGCTTTTAACTTAGTAAAAGCTCATGTGGAAATGGTTGCTAACGCTAGTGGTTCAAATGCAGCAAGCATTATCACATCAGCAGGTATGCAGGTAGCTGCATCTGGTGGTACTAATGCTATAACCGAACTTAGCGTGACAGCGCTTGGTAATGGAAAAGTACAAGTGCGCGTACCTCGTCAAACAGGTGAAAAAGCGTTTGTTTTTGAGAGTAGTACAGATAATGCAACATGGGTAGAGTTTACTTCAAGTACTGAAACCAAAGTGACTTTGTCTGGCCAAACGCCTAGTAGTACTGTATATGTTAGGTATTATGCCATCAATAAAACAGGCAAAACGCCATATAGCCAAAGCAAAAGTGCCATTGTGCTTTAGTGATATATCTTCCTAATAAAAAAATCCTCATCAATACATTGGTGAGGATTTTTTTATGATTGTTTTTTGCCTAAACGCTTTTTGTGCCTTAATATTAAAAAAATCGTATCTTCGTACCACGAATGATTAAACGGAATTGCATAGTTGTTTTTTTATTGTTTGCTTTTACAGTTGTATTAGCACATAGCATTGTTCCGCATCACCA
>JANXRU010000168.1 GCA_025356715.1 Bacteroidota bacterium | reverse complement strand
CTAATTGTTGGGTTGTTAGTTTAGGCGTTTGTTCTTCGGCTCCAGCCATACTATAAATTTTAGTCGTATCATCAATGGTTCCATCAATATCATCTACACCGAAATTGAGAGATAGTTGCGCAGTGCTTCTTCCAATCATAGCCCAGTAAGCTTTGATATGATCAAAATTATCCAAATAAATTCTGCTAATTGCATAATTTCTTAAATCCTCAATCACAGATACCTCTGGGACATTAGACATATCATTATTTCCATTTCTAAATTTTAAAGGAATAAATGCGTTAAAACCTTTTGTTTTATCTTGCAATTGACGCAATCGTTCAAGATGATCTACTCTATTTTCAAAACTTTCAATATGACCATATAACATTGTTGCATTCGACTGCATTCCTATACCATGCCATATTTCATGAATACTTAGCCACTCTTCGGCAGTACATTTTCCGCCAGCAATTTTATCTCTAATGTCTTTATCAAAAATTTCGGCGCCACCACCTGGCATCGAATCTAATCCAGCATCTTTTAAAAGCTGCATACCTTCTGTATAAGTAACTTTTGCTTTCTTAAATATATAATGACACTCTACTGGTGTAAGTGCCTTTACATGTATATTCGGACGATGTTTTTTAATTTCAGAAAACAAAGTGGTATAAAACGCTAAATCTTGTTTGGGAATTACTCCACCTGTAATATGAACCTCTGTCACCTCTTGCTCATCGTACTTTTTAATAATGTCCATCATTTGGTCGATAGATAATTCCCAACCTTCTTCACGCTGTTTTATTAATCGCGAATATGCACAAAACGAGCAAGTATAAACACAAATATTAGTTGGCTCTACATGGAAATTACGATTAAAAAAAACATAATTTCCATTCTTTTGTTCTCTCATATAATTTGCCAAAATTCCTAAATAGGACAAACTAGCATGTTTGTATAAATAAACGCCGTCATCAAAACTAATGCGTTCTTTATTAAAAACTTTAGACGCTATTGTTTTTAATTCAGAGGATAGTAAATGAGATTCTAAAATAAGTTCCTGTGGATTTTCCATAATACAGACAAAGATATAGCTATAAAACAAAAAAGTCCTGCATTTGTGCAGGACTTTTTAAAAGAAATATGAAATTAATTATTATTCTTTAATCAATTTTGTCATTTGTTTAAATTCTTTACCATTTACATTAATGAAGTAAATACCAGAATTTAAGTTCTGTAAGTTGATTAACATTTTGTCATCAGCAGTTGTAGTAGCTGAATAAACGATTCTACCATCAACAGAAACTATAGAAATTGAGATTTCTGTTCCTTTAATAGAAGATGCATTTAAATATACTACCTCTTTAGCTGGATTAGGATTAACTGAAATTAATTGAACATCAGCTGTAGTAATACCAGTAGTAATAGTAGCATTTACACATACAGTGCTAGTAGCAATAGAACAACCGTTAGTTACAGCTAATTCAAAACAATAAGATCCTGTTGTTGCAGGCAATGTTACAGGTGTATTAAGTGCAGTATTAGATGTAATCGTTGCAGTAGCTGGGCCGCTAACTTGTGTCCACATTGAACTAGTTATTGATCCTGTAGAAGATCCAACTAAATTAACCAATGTACCAGTTGTAGTTATTGGAGAACCTGCATTTGAAGTAATAATAGAATTTGCACGCTTAATATGAGAACAATCAAGTGAGAAGTAATTTGAATAAGTTCCAGTTGTACCACCATTACCCATTTTATATCTAAAAGCAATTCTATAATTCGTGGTTCCTGTAGGAATAATTGCATTCAAATTATAAGCAAAACGAGTCCATGCCGTTGCTGGAACCTCAATGTAGGCAATACTTGTAGTAAAGTCTGTTACAGCATTACCTCCATTAGAAGACAATAATATTTCAACTGAATCAACTGACACAGGATCTGTTCCTTTTACATAAAAAACTAATGAGTCAGTATTTGCATTACAAAAACCAGTCACTTGAGGAGTAATCAACCAATCATCAATCTTAGTTCCATTAGCTGTTTGGAAAAAATCAGAAATTGACTGCCCTTCAAAATAAGGGTTATTAGCTGCAGAACCAATTAAAAATGGACCTACTGTTCCACCACCATCATTATTTATTACACTCCAGTTTGCTGGCATAGCAGCTACATTTAATGTGTTAGTGTTTACAATGTTTTTCCATTTAGCTGTATCATTATAATCTTCATATAAAACTGATGTTGCATCAAAAATAAACTTTCCAGAATTCATTGAATTATTACTTGCATTTGCATCTCCAGAAGCAACTACAGTAACTGAGTAGTTTTTCAAACCCGCAGTTAATGGGTGATTAATTGTTCCTGACACAACACTAGCAGAGTTTGCAGCCATTGTAGTAGTTCCGGCAACAGTTTGTGTAGAAACACCATCATTAAATAAAATATTATATGAACCTGAAGAAAGTGATGTAGAACTATAATTTTTTACATTTACGTTTACAGGCATTGATAATGCAGAGTTCGTTTTGATGTTACTACCAAAAGAAACATAACGTATACCTGCATCTGTCCCTGCCACCGTATAACCAACCACAATACATGCTTTGAAAGCAGAAGCTGCAGTAGCAGTAGATACAGGAAGAATAGTAGAAGTAGTACTAGCTCCCGTCTTAGTTTGAGGTAATGAAACAGTACCAGAACTATAGGCTAAATAAGTTGGAGAATTAGTAGTAGTTGTAACAGCTCCAGTATTTACATAATCAAATGCAACATATAAATTTGGTCCACTATAAACAAAAGGAGTGGTTAAAAATGTACCGTATGGGCCAGCCGTATTAGGAATATTTACAGTTCCAGTAAAACAGGTTGTCATAGGAGCAGTAATTGCTGTCCAAGTATTACTTGTCTTTGCATAAATTGCATCTGAAGTGTTCTCTAAATAAACCCTCATTGTTGCGTTCGTTATAGGATTTGGAGTTACTGTTGGGTACCATCCCATAAAAACAATTGTTGCCCCAACTGGCATGTCGTTATTAAAATCTGCCATTGTATAAATGGAGCAATTAATTTGAGACTTATTATTCGTGTTTGGTCCTCTTGCTGCACTTGTAGCATTATTTGTCGGATACAATCCGAAATTTTGTGCTATCATAGTTCCGCTCATTAAAGCAATAGCAGAGATAGAAAGTAATGTTTTTTTCATTTTGTTTTGTTTTTTTGATTGTAAATTTAATTCTTTAAAAAAAATAGAGGGCATAAAAAATTTCTTTTTTTGTGTGTCTGAATAATGAAAGGATTCA
>JANXRU010000147.1 GCA_025356715.1 Bacteroidota bacterium | reverse complement strand
AATGATTGCTATTGTAGAAAGCAAAACTACTGGATTATACATATCATCTGATGGCGGAGAAACATGGAAAAATCAAAGCGCAACAATGAACACGGTTGCTCGTCCGTTTTATTTTAGCACTATTGTTATTGACCCAAAAGATCCTAAACGAGTGTATCGTCCAGCTTTTCAGTTTTCTTATAGTAGTGATGGTGGGTATTCTTTTAGCGAAGCAAGTGGCGATGGTGGCTGGGTTCATAGCGATATGCATGCATTATGGATTAATCCATCAAATACCAACATCATGTATTTAGGTACAGATGGCGGTACTTATATGAGTGTAGACAAAGGCGTTACCTGGCAATTTAACCACGCCTTACCTGTTGGGCAATTTTATCATGTTGGTGTTGATTTAAAAGAACCATATAATGTATATGGTGGCTTGCAGGATAATGGCAGTTGGATGGCGCCTAGCGCTTCGCCAGGAGGTATTGGAAATGCCAATTGGGACAGAGTAAATGGCGGTGATGGGTTTTGGACTGTACCTGATATTGATGGAAAAACAGTTTACTCCGAATCTCAAGGTGGTAACATTGTTAGAACAACTTTAGGAACCATGAAAGGAGAATTTATTCAACCACAAAAAACAGCTAAAGAAGAAAAATTGCGTTGGAATTGGAATACACCCATTGTTACAGGTGCTAAAAATCCTCATAATTTATATGTTGCTGCGCAATACCTATACAAATCAACTGATCAGGGACGAAACTGGAAACGTATTTCGCCTGACTTAACAACTAACGATAAAAAGAAACAAGAGCAAGAAGAAAGCGGCGGATTAAGTGCTGATAATACATCGGCAGAAAATCACTGTACTATTTTCACCATCGCAGAATCATCTTTAGATGAAAATATAATTTGGGTTGGTACCGATGATGGAAATTTACAAATAACAACTGACGGCGGTACTACTTGGACTAATGTTACTATTAACATAGCGTTATGCGGCGTAGCAAAAGGAGCATGGGTAAGTAGCATACAACCCTCTCAATTTGATAAAAATACGGTTTATGCAACTTTTGAAAACCACATGTATGGCGATTTTAAAACCTATTTAGCAAAGAGTACTGATTTAGGCAAAACATGGAAACGAATTAATAGTCCAGAATTTAACAGCTTTGCGCATAAAATAAAAGAAGATTTAATTAATAAAAATGTTCTGTTTTTAGGAACTGAAATGGGCTTGTTTGCAACACTTGATGGTGGTGATAATTGGTTTAGAATGAAAAACAACATCCCTGAATATGCCTTGGTACGTGATTTACAAATACATCCTAAAACCCACGATTTAGTAATAGCAACACACGGTAGAGGTATCTATATTTTAGATGATATACGCCCTATGCGTAATTTAACAAAGGAAATTTGGGAACAAGATGTTGTACTATTACCTACTCCTGATTTGACTTTAAGTAATGGTAAATTAGGTTGGGGTGGCCCCGAAACCTCTGGTGGCTGGTCGGCATGGAACCCCGCAGAAACACCAACTATTGATTATTATATGAAACAACGATTAAGTTCGGGCAAAGTAACGGTAGATATTTTAGATGATAAAGGAAATTTAATTCAATCGTTACCTGGAACTATTAGAAGAGGCATTAATAAAATTAGTTGGAATTTAAGAGGCGTACCTCCAAAGGTGGCTGCTGGTAGCACTAAAATGGATGGGGCCGGTTTTACGGCACCTATGGTTTTACCAGGAACTTACACTATAAAGTTAAAAGTAAAAGATAAAGAATATACCAGTACCGTTAAGTGTGTGCACGATGACTCTAATAAAGATTTAACAGATGCTGATAGAAAATTAGTGTATGAGAAAGCTATGCAGCTTCAAAGCCTTTATAATAGCTTAAATAATAGCATTGATAGCATCAACTATTACCAAACAAGTTTAAAAACGGATACGGTTGCTTTTAATAAAAACAAAAATGCTAAATTATTTTACGATGATTTGCAAAAAGTAAAAGGCGAATTAATGGCAACTAAAAAAACATCTATTTTTGCTGATGAAGAACGAGTACGCGAAAAAATATCATCACTGTATGGTAATTTTTGTAGTATGGAATCTAAGCCAAACTCTACACAATTAGAAGCCATTGATGTTTTGCAGAAAGAATACGCCACGCAACAAGACAATCTTAAAAAAGCCATTGCTAAGCATTTGCCTAAATTAAAGGTTACTAAAGATATTAAGTAAAGAATAGCTTAGCGAGAAAATCCTACCTCGCTAAGCTATTATTATAAGGAATGCGATTAACAATAGAGCGGCCAAGGGTTACTTCATCCGTATATTCTAGCTCGTCGCCAACGGCTATACCACGGGCTATTGCAGAAAGTGTTACATTGAAAGGTGCCAGTTTTCTGAAAATAAAAAAGCTAGTTGTTTCGCCTTCCATCGTTGCGTTTAATGCTAAAATAATCTCGGTAACTTGTTGTGCAGATACCTTAGTAATTAATGAATCTATAGTTAAATTACTTGGCCCAATTCCCTCCATAGGCGAAATTAATCCTCCTAAAACATGATACACACCCTTGTAAAGCCCTGTGTTTTCGATAGCCATCACATCTCGGTAATCTTGTACCACACAAACTAATTGCTGGTTTCTTAATGGATTGGAACACACTTCGCATATATCGTGGTCTGAAATAGTGTGACAGTTTTTACAATATTTTAAATCTGTTTTTAATGCTTTTAAAATATCCGAAAAATTAGTGACTTCCTGATTTTCTTGTTTAATTAAATGTAACACATAGCGTAAGGCTGATTTTTTACCAACACCTGGAAGGCTCGCAAAATGACCAACAGCCTGCTCTATGAGTTTAGAAGAAAATTCCATGATGATGTAAAACGTACAATCCTATTAGTGTTGTAATTCAATATCTAAAAATATTTCAGACTGGTAAGATGATTTATCTAAAATTTCAATCGTCTTTTCAATTGTTTTTAACCCTGGCGCTTCAACACTCACTTGATATTTACCTGGAGGTAAAATCATAATAAAGCGACCATTAGAAGGATTAGGTAAATAATTACCAACTAATAATTTTGTTGTTAAGTCTGAAACAGAAATAAATATATCTGAATAATTTATTTCTTCATTGGCTGATTTTACTTTAAAACCACCAACAACAGCTGAATAGTCTGTTTCTACTTCATTAAAATTCACTCTGTAAATATCATATTCACCAAATCCATTGGGTTTGATCGCGGCAATATATCCAAATTTGCCATTTTTAGAAACCCTAAAATTCATATCATCATAAGCCGTATTAACGGGGTATCCTATGTTTTTAGCATTACCAAATGAATGTGATGCTTCGTCATATACAGATTTAAAAATATCATAACCGCCCATGCTTGTATGACCTTTTGAACTAAAATACAAAGTCTTTCCATCTGGTGCAATATTTGGAAAATCTTCATCCAATTTAGTATTAATGTTTGGCCCTAAATTTTGAGGTTCGCCCCATTTGCCATTTGGTGTAACTCTTAATGAATACACGTCTATTCCGCCAATGCCACCATCCCTATTGCTTGCAAAATAAATAGTACCATCATTTGCAATGCAAGCCGCTATTTCATCTCCTTTAGAATTTATTTTATCACTCAATAATAATTCAGGTTTAGAATAACTTCCATTAGATAATAAATTGCTGACATATAAATTTGCTTTATGTGCAGCAGTATAATTCAATAATAACATCATATCTCCATTAGCACTTAATCCTATAACTTCTGTTCCGGCATTTCCAATATTAATTGGAGCACCAATAGATGTAGCTTTTGCAAATTGGCCATTCACAACTTTAGATATATAAATTGAATTCCCATATTCACCATTCGGCAATTTCTCTGCATTTTTTTCGGGACGTTTTGTATTAAACACCATAAAAGATTCGTTGGCAGGTACAAAGGGATAATAATCATTGTATTCTGAATTCACAGCTTTTCCAATAGATTGAAACGTTACATTAACTGGATATTTCATTAATTCCTTGGCATTCAAGCAATATTGAATTTGTTCATCTACTTCTGGATTTGATTTTCCTTTTTGTACTAAGTATGCTTTATAGTTATCATACATTTTTATAGCGTCATCGTTTCTTCCTCCATATTGATAAGCTCGCGCCAATAAATAATCAGCTTCGTGATTATAAACAACTTTTCTGGTCACAATTTCTAAATAAGGAATAGCTTTGGCTTTATTTTCATTTGTATTTAAATAACAAATCCCAGCATTATAATTAAACAACTCATCGCGGGGGTCTGAGTTTAACAAAAATAAATAATCCGTTAAGGCATCCTCGTAATTACCCATTTTCATTTTTAAGGCTGCTTGTTCGGCAGTAGCATTTTCTTGAGAAAAAACGAAGGTATTAGAAATAAGAAAAGTAAGTAGCAAAAGATATGTTTTCATAGAGTTGTTTTTTTTAAGCACTTAAAAATAACCATTTTAAGGCAATTGACATCTAAATGTGAAAAACTGTTGAAATCCTTTTACAAATAAAGGCTTGTTTTCATTAATATTGATAATTAAACCAATTTAACATGATGACTAATAAAAAGTATTTGCAGGTTTTTAGTATTTCAATTATAGTAATTCTATTTACATGCACCTGCACGCCTACTAAAAGTGATAAAGATAATCGTACCGTTTTTAATTATAATGAAATGCAGGGTATATCGAGTTTAGATCCTGTAATGGCAACTAATATTGAAAATATTTGGCCAGTAAATCAACTGTTTAATGGGTTATTACAAATGAATGATTCTTTGAGAGTTGTTCCTTCTATTGCAAAAAAATGGTTCATTAGCGATGATGGATTAACTTATACTTTCATATTGAGAAATGATGTTCGTTTTCATGACAACAAATGTTTTGAAAATGAAAAAGGAAGATTAGTTACAGCCAAAGATTTTGTTTTTTCTTTGAATAGGCTTTACGACCCAAGAGTTAGTGGTGCCTTATCTTATGTAACTAATATTGACAGAACCGAAAAAACAAATTACAAAGGATTTTCAGCAGAAAATGATACAACTTTAATTATTTATTTAAAGGAACCTTTTAGTGCCTTTTTAAGTACGTTAACTATGAGTTATTTTTCTGTGATACCTTATGAAGCGATAGATATGTATGGTCAAGATTTTAGAAGAAATCCAGTTGGAACAGGCCCCTTTACCTTTAAAATGTGGGACGAAGGCACAAAATTGGTTTTAGTTAAAAACGAAAACTACTTTGAGTTTGATGGGCCTAATAGATTACCCTATTTAGACGCCGTAACGGTTTCATTTGTAAAAGATAAGGAAACCTCTTTTATGGAATTACTAAATGGTAAATATGATATGCTAAGTGGTGCTGATGCTTTTAATATTAACGAAGTATTAGATAAGACGGGTAACTTACAACATGAATATGCTAAAAAGTTTAACCTTCAAAAGCAAACCTTTTTAAAAACGGATTATTTAGGCATATTAGTGGATGAAAAAATTGACATTGTAAAGAAGTCGCCATTAAAAATTAAAGCACTTAGAAAGGCCATCAATTATGGCTTTGATAGAGTGAAGATGGTTAAATATTTCAGAAATAATATTGGTTTTCCTGCAACGGAAGGATTTATACCAAGAGGGTTACCATCTTATAATCCTAATATAGTTAAAGGATATAACTATAACCCTGAAAAAGTTAGACAACTATTAATAGAAGCTGGTTTTCCTGACGGAAAAGGGATGCCAGAAATAACATTACATACCACTGAATTATTTTTGGAGCAATTAGAATTTATTCAATCTCAATTGGCAGAAAACAATATACATATCAAAATATCAGTTGATAAAAGTTCCGTATTAAGACAAGCGGTAGGAAGTTGCGAGTATAATTTATTTAAGAAGAATTGGATTGCTGATTATGCTGATGAAGAAAATTGCTTAAGCTTATTTTATAGTAAAAATTTCACGCCTATTGGTTCAAATTATACACACTACAAAAATCCAGATTTTGATATGTTATTCGAAAAGGCAATTAAAGAGCAAAATCGTGAAGTTCAAAAAGTTTTATATCAACAAATGGATCAAATATTAATTGATGATGCGCCTATTGTTCCTTTGTTTTACGATCAAGTTATTAGACTCGTGCACAAAAACATTAGCAATTTGACGACTAATCCTATGAATATTTTAAATTTAAAATTTGTAAAAAAAGTCAATCAATAAAACAAATGAATAATCTAATACCAAATACAAATTATATATAATCCAAAGTTTCGTCACCCTGATGACGATATTAAGCATAAAAAAAACCACAACAATTGTTGTGGTTTTTTTTATGCTTATAAGACTGATTAAATAATCAACATTGCATCTCCATAAGAATAGAAGCGGTATTTTTCTTTGATAGCTTCTTTGTAGGCTTTCATAACTAAATCATAACCACCAAAGGCTGCTACTTGCATTAATAAAGTAGATTCTGGCATGTGGAAATTAGTAATCATACAGTTAGCAACTGAAAAATCATATGGAGGGAAAATAAATTTATTTGTCCAACCGCTATAAGGATTTACATGTCCTGTAGTTGAAACAGATGATTCTACTGCACGCATAACGGTTGTTCCAACAGCACAAATTCTTTTCTTTTTATCTTTTCCTTCGTTTATTATTTTACAAGCTTCTTCGCTAATAATAGCTTCTTCGCTATCCATTTTATGTTTAGTCAAATCTTCAACTTCTACCATTCTAAAAGTTCCTAAACCTATATGTAACGTTAAATTAGCATAGTGAACTCCTTTAATTTCTAAGCGCTTTAATAATTCGCGGCTAAAATGTAAACCAGCTGTTGGAGCTGCTACAGCGCCTTCATTTTTAGCAAATACCGTTTGGTAACGCTCAATATCACTTTCTTCAACACCACGTTTAATGTATTTTGGAAGAGGCGTTTCTCCTAAATCATATAATGCTTTTCTAAATTCATCGTAAGGCCCGTCAAATAAAAATCTTAAGGTACGGCCACGAGAGGTTGTATTATCGATTACTTCAGCAACAACATTATCATTTTCGCCAAAATATAATTTATTACCAATACGAATTTTACGAGCAGGATCTACTAAAACATCCCATAAACGGCTTTCAGCATTTAATTCACGTAATAAGAATACTTCAATTTTTGCACCAGTTTTTTCCTTGTTACCATACATACGGGCAGGAAAAACCTTCGTGTCATTCATAATCATCACATCGCCATCATCAAAATAATTAACAACGTCTTTAAATTTTTTGTGTGAGATTTTTCCAGTTGCGCGATCAACAACCATTAATTTACTTTCGTCGCGATTTTTTGATGGATACTCTGCTAAAAGTTCTTTAGGCAGATTAAACTTAAACATTGATAACTTCATATCTGTTATAATTTTAATATAAGACAGAACGAAAAAAGCCCTAGAGCCATTTCATAATCTTACGGGATTAATAATTTAGAGCGCAAAAATACTAAAATAAATGACTTTAGGAAATATTATTTTGGAATAGGAGGTTGGAAATACTGGCAAACCGTATTAACGATTTACCACTATTTTTTTTGTCGCTGTTAGGCCTGCATTATAAACTTTGACAACATAAATACCATTAGATAAATGACTGATATCAAAGGTGTTTTTAAATTGAAGGTTCTTCGTTGCAAATACGATTTGACCAAATTGGTTATAGATCTCACAAAGTAAATTATTTGAATATATAGCTGAAATATTCAATTGTACTATATCATTAGCTGGATTAGGAAATACTGAAATATTATCAGAAAAATTGGTTTGTAACTCATTTAAACCAACACTTGAACAACCAACTGTGGATGTTTTAATAGCTATTCGCGCTGGGTCGGTATTTAAAAAAGAATACATCCTTGCTTTTTGACCTTTAGTAAACATGGTCATACAAGCGTCAGAAGAATAATCCATATAATTCTCTACCATATCAGGAGGGTTTAATGCTCCCCAATAAGCTGCTTCAACAGTACATGTTGTTAAACTTTTATTACAATCCGAATTTGATTTAGCTGCTTGATTAGGAGTGTCATCAACAAAATCAGTTGAATCACAATTTAAAGCAGCAGCACCTCCATCATCATCAGCCCAAATATGGCGCATTCCAAACCAATGGCCAACTTCATGAACAACCGTTCTTCCTAAATTATTAGGAGCTGGTGCTGTATATTTTCCAAAATATTCACTTTGAATAACACATCCATCTAAATTGGCTGGGCCACCAGGGAAAGTAGAGTAACCTAATACAATAACTGTAGAAAAAATACTCATATCACATACCCAAATATTTAAATATTTATCATTTGGCCAAGCATCATCTCCATCAGTCGCAGAACTTTTTACCTTATCCATATTAAAGATTGGATCAAATGACGCGCTTGTTGGAGCTGATTTACGAATAATACCTGTTGTAGGATTTCCAGAAGGATCTGTTCCTGCTAAACAAAATTGAATTTCAATATCTGCTCCAAGTGTATCAAAAATGGGACGAGTTGTTGAATAATTCGGATTTTGTTTACGAAAACATTCATTCAATATTTGTATTTGACGTACAATTTGTGTGTCAGGTATGTTTTGAATAGTATTTTTATAAACAACATGAACAACTACTGGTATGTTAATAATAGCAGTTTGTTGTTTATTAATTAAAGCTTTATTAGCTGGATTGGTTAACCAATTTTTAGCCATTTGCTCTGCATTAATATAATCTGCTTTAACGGAAGCATTTTGCTGATACTGATTAAAGGCATGCATGGTTGCGCACTTATCAGTTGTTTGTGCTAAGACAGTAGAAAAAAATAACGGCAAACCAAAAAGTAGTAGATGTTTTTTCATGTAAAAATATTTTTGAAAGTAAATATATATTAAAACATAAACATACTAAAAAAATAGTTACTTTTTAAACTTTCCTTTAAGAGCAGCTAATGCCGACATCATATCGTTTGGGTCGTAAGCTATTTCTACTTCTTGTTTAGGCTGAACTTTTTTAGTAGTAACCTGCCCTTCGCCTTTCATTGATAAAGCAATACGCTTACGTTTTACATCACATTCGGTTACATTAACCCAAACATGTTGCCCTACTTTAACCACTAAATTTGGATCATCTACAAAGGAGTCGCTTAATTGAGAAATGTGCACCAAGCCATCCTGATGCACTCCCACATCTACAAAAGCACCGAAGTTAGTTACGTTGGTAACGATGCCTGGTAAACGCATACCTTCATGTAAATCCTCGATAGAATGAACGTTTTCATCAAAACTAAAAATCTCGAAAGATTTACGAGGGTCACGCCCTGGCTTTTCTAATTCACTTACAATGTCTTTAAGCGTTGGTAAACCAATAGTTTCTGTAACATAAGATTGTAAATTTATTTTTTTTCGTAATTCCTTATCTCCTATTAATTGGTCTATACTACAATTTAAATCATTTGCCATTTTTTCTACAATATGGTAAGCCTCTGGATGTACGGCACTTTTATCTAAAGGATGAATCCCATCTCTAATACGTAAAAACCCTGAACATTGTTCAAACACTTTATCACCCATACGGCTTACTTTTAATAACTCTTTACGAGATTTAAAGGCTCCGTTTTCGTTACGATAATCCACAATATTTTTTGCTAAGGTTTCGCCTATGCCCGAAACATAAGATAGAAGCTGTTTTGAAGCCGTATTTAACTCCACTCCTACTCCATTTACGCAACTCATCACAACGGTATCTAATTTATTTTTCAAAGCTGTTTGATCTACGTCATGCTGATACTGCCCTACTCCTATAGATTTAGCATCTAATTTTACCAACTCCGCTAAGGGATCTGCTAAACGGCGACCAATAGAAACCGCACCACGAACCGTTAAATCGTATTCAGGAAATTCTTCACGAGCTACATCCGATGCCGAGTAAATAGATGCACCTGCTTCACTTACCATAATTACAGGAATTGTTTTTGGTAACACTTCTATACCTCTAATAAACTCTTCTGTTTCGCGAGAAGCTGTTCCGTTACCAATGGCAATGGCCTCTAACTCATGTTTAGCACACATAGCCATTACCACGTGTTGAGCATCCATCACACGGCGTTGAGGCTCGTGCGGATAAATAACGGTTTCTTCTAATAACTTACCTTGTGCATCTAAGGCTACTACTTTGCAGCCAGAGCGGAATCCAGGGTCGATGGCTAACATCGATTTTTGTCCTAACGGCGATGCTAATAACAATTCCCGTAAATTATCAGCAAACACTTGTATGGCTTTTTCATCGGCCGTTTGCTTAGTCATTAAGCGCATTTCGGCTTCAATACTGGGTTGTAGCAAACGCTTGTATCCATCTTCTATAGCCAACATAATTTGCTCGGCACACTCGCCACGTGTAGTAACGAATTGTTTTTTAATTATGTCGTGCGCTAATTCATCATCAATCACTATATCCATAATTAAAAAATCTTCCTTTTCGCCACGACGCATGGCTAACATACGATGACTTGGGCAACTCATTAAAGATTCTTCCCATTCAAAATAATCCTTAAACTTTTCTCCTTCTTCTTCTTTACCTCTAATTACTTTACTTTTAACGGTAGCTGATTTTTTAAATAAGTTACGCATGCCTTCACGTACAACTGCATCTTCACTTATTATTTCCGAAATAATATCGCGAGCGCCGTGCAAAGCATCATCAGGGTGATCTACGCCAAGTTCTTTATTTATAAATTTTAATGCCTCTGGAAATAACTCTTTCGTTTCTTGTGCTAAAATTAATTGAGCTAAAGGCTCCAATCCTTTTTCGCGGGCGATGGTTGCTTTGGTGCGGCGGCGGGGTTTAAATGGTAAGTATAAATCTTCGAGGGTTGATAAGGTTTCTGCGGCAAGTATTTTGGCTGATAACTCTTCGGTTAGTTTACCTTGCCCTTCAATGGATTTAAGAATAGCTTCGCGGCGTTGTTCTAGTTGGCGTAAACGCTCTATCTCGTTTTTAATGGTCATAACTTGCACTTCGTCCAAACTACCAGTTACTTCTTTTCTGTATCGCGAAATGAAAGGAACTGTAGCGCCTTCATCCAACAAATCAACAGTTGATTTTACTTGTTTAGCATCGATTTTAAGATCATCGGCAATTTTAAAAAATAAGGAGGCGTCGGTCATATGAAATGATAAATTATGAATGATAAACTTTAAATGTTGATTTTTAACAAATATAATTTGATTAAGGCTTTGTAGCTATTGATTTTATGAACACTTGAGGGGATTTATAGACAATGGAACGCACTGGTAAAATTGATTTAAGGTGGAATTCCTAATTTCAGTACATATACTATTACAACCATTAATTACAATATAATCTGTAACTATGTAGCAGGATTAGCCCCGCATATTTTAATGCGCAACATCCAGCGGAGCGGATGGAAAGTTGGGGAATACAAGAACTATAAGGTAGTTTAGTTCGAATCAATCAACACTTTTTTCGAGAAAATTAATTCTTTTTTATTGCTGCTAATTGTTACAAAATAAAATCCATTACTAGGATTAGACAATACAAGATTTTCAATTTCATTTGGCGCGATTGTTTTTTGTTCTTCAAGTATTACTTCACCTAATGCATTGTAAATTTGAATTGTAGCATTTTCAATTATTTCACTAGTTGAATTATTTATATACATTTTGTGATCATGGCTGTATATTTTTACAGTTTCAATGTTTGACTTTTGTGATTGTATCAGTCCTGTAGATAGCATATAATATACTTCCATAATAGGAAATGGATTGTAAACTGTAGGGCTAATAGGGCCATTTAATTGAAAACAACTAAACGCATTAATTGTATGAGTAACCTCATATGCCGCGCCAAAATTCAAATCATTAATAATAAGTGGAGAAAGTATATTTCCCCATAAATCAGTTGGCCCGCCGTAAGAAGTATTATTGTAATTATATTGCAAGAAATTAGTCAATAACGCTTTGTTAGAGCCTACTGGAACATTATTAACCATAAGTCGAACACTTGAATCATAGAACTTTTCTGGCATGCATGACCAAGTAGATACAGATAACGAAATACCTAATATTGTTGCTGATGAAGGAATGTTGAATCCAAAATTAGTCATGTAAAGCTGGCTTGAAACACCTCCTAAAGTAGTTGAATATAAAACTGGACTACTCCCTTGAAGAGTCCAAGTATCTCCTGCACAAAGAGAACAATTGATGACACTTTGCGGTGAAGCAGTATAAGTACTAACCTGCGCAAAACTTTCATTTAAGCAAAAAATGAAAACAATTACGAATTTAAGGAGTCTTGAATTTTTCATAATTTAATTTTTTGAGTAAAGTTATCTTATTTGCTTAAGGTGGGTTCTAAAAATTCATTGTTTAGAGATTTGAATAATAATCGGAGAACCCGTTAACCGATTTTTTATAATCTGTCTTTCAAAAATACACTATTTTTTCTTAGAACACCATGATTTTTCCATCTATCAATCTATCTACCTGCTGGTTGGGATATGCGCTAAAACCTAAACAGGTATCAAAAAATGGAAAGTTTAATTTCAGTACATATACTATCACAACCATTAATTACAATATAATCTGTAACTATGTAGCAGGATTAGCCCCGCATATTTTAATGCGCAACATCCAGCGGTGCGGAGGTCACGAACGACACGCCCGCGACAACGGGCACCAACAAGGTCGAAAAATCCTTAGCTATTATGCGTAGCTATTCTGTCCGTTCTACATAAATTCCAAAGTTTTCGTCTTCAGCTTCTATTGGAACTGAACCGTAAAACCAGTGCTGAATAGTGGCCACTTTATTTTCTAATAATGGCTTGTAACGCCAACCGTTTTGTGATTTCCGAAGATAAAATTGTTCTTTATTAATTGTCCCTTCAAATGGTTTTGAAACGTAGATAATGTCTCCTATTTCTATTCGCACTCTAATTTTAGTTTTGAAATTGCCCTTGTATTTTGGCATTAAGAAAGTAA
>JANXRU010000115.1 GCA_025356715.1 Bacteroidota bacterium | reverse complement strand
ATTAAGCTTGGATCAAAAGTGACATTAAGGGATACGATTTTGTACAAACAGGTTTCAAATTATAAAATTATATTTGATCAAGTTGCCGTGTTAACCGATAAAGATATTGCGATAGTGAAAGAAATTTTAGACCACAGTATTACAAATGATAAACGGGATAATTTGACATTATTAGCTCAAAAAGTAAAAACTAAAATGGCTGTTTCAACTACACTTGATAATGAAACTTTTTTGAAAACAGTTTTATTAGATTATAGCCATTATCAATTTGAGAGATAAATGATAGTTTACATTTGGACATTTGCAAAATGAAAATAATTTTCGCGCAGCGACCTTGAAATTTGCAAATGCTTTGTTTTCGCCCGCATAAGTTTTTGCTGTTTAGCACCAGTAATTTAGTCGAGCTTTACTAATTTACCATGATATTGTCTGTCTGCACTTTTAATAACAAAGTGGTAAAGGCCGTTGCTTAAATATGGTAGATTAATTTTTAGCATTGTTGTCTCAGAGTAAATTTGCTCATAAATAACCTGTCCAGTTGTATTAAACAATTTTAGATTGAAAACATTTGCGTTGTCGTTAGGCAAGCTTATTGTTGTCTCATTTGTAAAAGGGTTTGGAAATGCATTAACTTTAATGACACCAGACGAATATTCGTTTATGTCTGTTGACATAGAACAATATTTTTGTGAAGTTGTATTAGAAGTTGAAAGATTATCCATTGTTAGACCAGTAACGTAAATACAACCGAATTTATCGACGAGTAAAGAAGTAATTGCATCATCAGTTGAAAACGGATCGTCATACCTAATAATGCCGACTTGATTACCGCTATTAGTGTATTTGATAACAACATAATCATAGTTACTGAGAGTTGTCTTTTGACTTTCACCCGCAACAAAAACATTTAATAGGCTGTCCAGACAAATGGAATTTCCGATGTCGGCAGAGTTATTGCTTAAGTATTCGTATCGTTTGCTCCATTGAATAGAACCACTCAGGGAATATTTAACAGTTAAAACATCAGCGTTTGTATTTGTTGCACCGTAATGCCTACCTGTAACATACACATTTTGTAAGGTATCAACGACAATAGCCCGAACTTCGTCGCCTGTTGTGTTTGGGGGCAAATTTGTTCCAACCGAGTCAATCCAGGCAAGTGTCCCTGTTGAATTTATTTTTGTTGTTTTATATGCCCCCATAGCGCCCCAATAAAAATTACCGAACTTGTCAATAAAAGTAGACGACATTCCTTTAATAAAAGGAGCTTCGTTTGTAAATATGTATGTTCCATTGGGATTTATATTCATTACGATATATCTATTTGGTAATGTTTGATATCCAATGGTTCGAACCTCATTGTTTAAATATTTTATCTGTAATCCACTACATCGTGCTGAACTATCGTTGCCGTACCGCTTTGACCAAAGGGTTGTGCCACTTGGATCAATTTTTCTTAAGAACAATTTTCTGCTCCATCCGCTTGTATCGAGCTCAGTAGTTCCAATGATGTATGTATTATTAGTGTTGTCAATTGTTATTGATTGTCCTTCGTCGTTTCTATTACAATAGCCATTGAAAGTATTTTGCCAAATAAAATTTCCGCCCGAGTCAAATTTGATTGAAATCACGTCTGAATTATTTGTACCAATTGTCGTTTTTCCAGTAACATAAATATTATTTTGACTGTCGAACACGAAGTCAAACAATTGGTCGTCTTTATTATTAATTCCATTATATGTTTTTAGCCAAATTAGACTTCCTAATGTTGTGTATTTTATAAGGAGCATATTCATTCCGTTACTGCCGGTCATAATATTACCGCAAACTACAAGGTCGCCTGCGTTGTCAATTTTTATTTTAGGTTCGTCGGCGAAATAGTAAGGTAAGTTGGAACCAATACTTGAAGTCCATTGCGGAAGAGGCTGTGAAAGCAATCGTCCTACTAAGAGGATAAAAATTGCAATAAATTGTCTCGTCGTCATAATTGTCTGTTTTTATGTCCTGCTAACGTTTTCAGGCCTTGCGCCGTTTTTTGCTTGTCCAAGTTATGCATTTGAGCGTTAACACGCAAAAAATGGAGCAAGACCTGTGTTAGCAGTTCGGTTTGCGTACACAGTTTACGTTTTGCTTAAGTGTCTGCATGTTTTACTTAAATAAGTTTTTTTCCTTAAAAGTGATTTTAATATTGTCAAGCTCATTGGCTCCGTCTTTAATGTAAAATATTGTTTTATTGTTGTCAAAGAGAACGAAAAAGGGCATTGCCATAAGATTGTAATTTAAACATAAGTCGCCATAAACGCCACCTTGTTGCCAAACCGATGGCCAGATTATTTTGTTTGTCGCTTTCGCAGTTTTCCAGTTCTCTTTTTTGTCGTCTAAGCCAACCGAAATAAACTCTGCTTTTGAAGTGTCAACAGATTTGTAGAAATTAACTAATGCGTCCATTTCTCTTACGCAAGGACCGCAACTGTTCGACCATAAATTAATTAGTATCCATTTATTTTTAATTGTAGATGATTTAAAAACGATTTCATTTTTATCAGCGAGTTCAAATTCTTCAAACGTGTCGCCTACGTTTGGAATTTTTCTTTGTGTTAAACTTGCCAGAGTTTGTTTGTATTCGGGATAATTTTTTAGAGATGGACTTAATATTTTTAATGCATTCATTTTTTTACTTGGATAATCAATATATAAGCCATGAGAAAGAAACCAAAGCGACAAATAAGAGTCGGTATGTTTTTGTAGGTATGCAAATGAAACGCTGTCCTCTGCGTTTTGGTTTCCTTTTTGTCCTAGCGTGATTACCATTTCGGTCACTTCATCCCATTCGTCTGGGAATTTTATTTTTGCTGTCCTTTTTGAGTAGTCAATTATTAGTTCTTTTTTCTTATAGTTTGGTTTTAACCAAATTCGTGAAAACCACCTTGTCTGCTGGTCAATTAAGATGAAAAGGCATTCGTTGTCTTTTGGATTACAATTAAAAACAATGGTCGAGTCATTGATTTTTTTGTAAGTACTGTCTGCGTATTCTGCTATAACAAGGTCGGGATACAGATTATTTTTTAGTCCTACTTGGTGAATTGTCAATTGTCCGTAAGACACAACTGTCAAGAAACAAAATATGTTAAGTAAGTTCAATTTCTTCATGTAAAGGTTTGTTTCCGAAGTGTGTCCGCAAACTTACTGCTAACGGATTGGGGCTTTGCGAAGTTGGGGCATTCAAGGCACAAATGTTCAATTTAGCACAAATGTTCATTAGAATTCCAATGCTCAAATTTAGCACTTCTGCCCCAATTTTGCAAAACCCTTGTTGGGCGTTCGTTCTTTTTCTTCCGCTATTTTTACTTAACTATTATTTTCTATTCGGCTCTTCAATGTCTGATTAAATTCCGTATAGCTTTTTAAGAAAAAGTTCATAATGAAATTGCCCATAAATATTGTTGCAAATCCATTTGCTTCGTCTGATTGAATAAGTTTCGTTTGATTTTCGGATACTTTTTCCAATTGATATTTGTGGTTGTCTGTTATACCTAAAATAAATGGGTCGCTCCAACCAAATAATTTTCCTTCTTCAAAGTGTATAAGTTCGTGTTTATAAATACCAACTTTACCTTTGTTGGCCATAAAATGAACTTCTGTTTGTCCATTTTTTCTAAAATCGCCTTCAATTTTTTGTAACGATTTACTCCAAGTTGGCATTTCTTTGAAGTTAGTTAGTTCACGCCAAACTTTTTCTATTGGTGCGTTTATTAGTATTTCTGTATGAACACTTCTTTTAAATGTTGAGTGTTTTGTGATTTTATTATTTGTCATTACTCTGAATTTTTTGATTGATTGTTTTTAAATGTTCGATGTAAAAATGCCCTCTTTTTTCAGCGAAAAAGTCTAATGAAAGTAAAACAGCACATTGAATAAAAAGACCTAAACCAAAGCCTTTCCAAAAGCCATAATTGGATAAAGAAAACATAAGAACGAGTCCTAAAACCATCATTCCAATTTCAAAATAGCGATAGTAAACAAAGTTTTTCATCACTTTTTCCATTCTTGGAATTTCTTCTAATTGAATTTTTTGTGGTTCATATTTTAAAATGTTTTCTACTTTTAAATCGTCCTTAGGACTTCTTGTAAAGATTGTTGTTCCAATAACAATTTGTACCAATGAAAAAAAGATTAATGGAATAGCTAAACCTTTCCAAAAGCCATCTTTTATGAAAAAGAAAAAATATATAGATAGTACGAGTGTAAAAATGCCGAAGCCTATGAATAATAGGCTTTCAGCTTTTTCAGCATTAAAATAATTTTTTATTGCTTCCATTTTCTTAACTCTTTAAAGTCCAAGCATTTTCTTGAAGTTGTTTAATATAATCTTCAACAGGTTGTGGACAAACGTTTCTGAAGTTTGGATTGTCTGAAAGAATTACATCAACAATTACATCAACCATCATTTGTGGGTCAAATTGTTGTGATAACATTTCTTCAAATCCTGCAAAAATGGTTTCAGATGTAAAGTTCGTTTTTGGATTGTACCAATGTCTGATGCTGTCCATTCCTCTGTCATTAAAACCTGTGTCAAAAGCACCTGGATTTACCGTAGCAATTTTAATATTGAAAGGTTCTAATTCCACTTTTAATCCTTCTGCAATAGCTTCCAAGGCGTGTTTTGTAGCACAATAAGCCGATGCGTAAGGAACAGTTAGCAAACCACCCATTGAAGAAGTGAATACAATTTTGCCTGATTTTTTAGCAACCATTTTTTTGATAAATCCTTGTGCAAATTCTAAAGCTGAAAACACATTAATATCAAACATAGAGCGGATTAAATCAAGTGGTTGTTCGCCAATTGGTCCTGCTTCCATAAGTCCTGCATTGCTGAATAAAACATCAATGTCGTACTTTTCAATTAAATATTTTCTTTCTCTCTGTTTGGTTACATCTAGTTTTTCTATTGTCAAATTGGTAAGCTTTTTCGCTTTTGCTTCAGCTTTAAGTTCTGTTACTTGTGGCCAAATTTCTGCTGTTGCAATAACATTATGCCCTTTTTCTGCTAAAATAAAAGCAGTTGTTTTTGCAAATCCGTGACCTGCTCCTGTAATTAAAATCGTCTTTGTCATTTTGAATTTATTTTTAAATTTCTGCAAATCTAAATCAATATTTCCAAACCTACAACATTAGAGTATAGTCTATACTTGCAATTATTTTAAAAATAATTTATCTTTGCCAAAAAAACATAGGAAATGCTGATAAATGAATTGTCGAAACGAACTGGTATTACTGCACACACAATTCGATTTTATGAAAAATCGGGGTTGATAAAAGGTGTTCGTGATGAAAACATAAAGTCAAATAACTATTTTCATTACGATGAAGAAACAGTTGCAAAATTGGAATTAATTCGTGATGCTAAAGCGATAGGATATACAATTAGTGAAATTGCTCAATTGATTGATGCTTGGTACAGCAATAAATTGTCAAAAGATGAAAAATTGACTTTTCTGGATGAAAAACTGGTTACGCTTGACAAAAAAATAAAGGATTTGAAAGAAATGAAACGATTAATAAGTGAGTATAAAAAAGATGTCTTAAATGGTGAATGTTAGGTTTTCTACGGTTTCGGTAGAATGACGCCCAACTTACTTATAGCCTTAGTTTTTTAAAGCAAATCTTGCAATTTTCACCAACTTTGCTTAGTTTTTTAGTTCTTCTTCGTTTCATAAATCTACTCTTTTTTCTAT
>JANXRU010000152.1 GCA_025356715.1 Bacteroidota bacterium | reverse complement strand
TGTGATTTAAAATACTCTAAATATTGTTCAAAGCGATATCTTTGGCTAGGAGAGCGATTTAAACGATGATCAGCTATAAATAAGATCTTTTTCAAAGTACTATTCCACCATCATTTTCTTAGTAACCACTTTTCCGTTAGTTGAAACATTTATAAAATAAATACCCTTGCTTAAATGCAGAGTATTCAAATCTACAACTAAGTTATTGATTCCTGTGTTTATGACGTATTCTTTTTGTTCTATTAATTTCCCAACAGCATCTGTTAAGTTATAGTGCAATGTTTCGTTTTTAGAACTAATAATACTGATAGTTGCTTTATCGCTAGTAGGATTAGGATAAACAACTAATTCATTCAGTGCAAAATTATCCGCTAAGCCAGTAGTTACTAAATACAATAAGCCATCACTTACTGTACTATCACTTACCAAACCTGCGCCATTCATGGCTTTTACCATGGTATAATATTTTTGTCCTGACACTAAACTTAATCCAGTTTCTGAGCCATTCAAGTTTAAAGCATTAGCTGTCCAAGCAATTGTATTTTGCGAACCAGGAGTTGTACCAATGGCGTAGTAATAGGTCGTTACTCCTGAATTAGTATCTTTTGCAGTAGTATAATTCAAATCTAGTTGAGTACCAATATACGTTGTGTCAATATCGGTAGAAGTTCCATCTCTTATAATAGTTGATTTCACAGGCTTTGTCCAATCTATATCAACATCTTGAAAACTGATACCCGAAATATTATCTGCATTATCTTTGGTGATACTACTGATTTTACCAGCAGAAGTTGTTGGTGTAGGGTTTTCATTTCGTAGATCATTGATATTAACAGAGCCCACTAAAATAGTTGTTGATGCAGCTCTTGAACGAAATACTTTAAAATCATCCACTTTAAAATTACAATTAGCTGTTCGTAACGACACCGCACTACCAGTGGCTATAGGCGTTGCATCAACCCAAGAAGTTACAAATGCATTATTGATCCATAATTTTAATTCTCCCAAAATACGATCGCACGTAATTTTATAATCGTAAGTAGTACCAATAGCAAGTGTATAAGAAACTGTCTTCACTAAATTTAATGTATTGGTTGTTACTTCATATAGTTCTACACTTGATTGATCTGGACGAAACATTAATAAATAATTATTTCCTCTGTTTGTTTGCGAGGGTGCGTCACACATTACATGAATACCTGCTCTTCGGTTAGCGCCTGTGCCCGTAATCGTTCCTTTAAAATTATATAAATATCGATTAGATAGCGACTGTGTTACTGTGGCATACAAATTTGTATTAGCATTCGTTTCATCTGTCTGAACTAAAGCATTAGCATTGATACTCCAAGTACCAACAGCATTTGTCCAATCACTACTCAAGGTCGCTGTATTAAAATCATCATTAAAAAATCCTCTGTTACCATTAGCTCTCCATTCGATGCCATTATAGTAACTAGGTTGATAAAAACTTTTTTCTATTCCTGTTCCTCCCAAATTATCAGCATCTGTATAGGTTGTAATAAAGTTTTGCGTTATCCAACCTGCTGGCGCCGTTACTTGTGATGTAGGGCTTGTACCATCCTGTATGCAATTCCATATTGCTTTAAAACCACCCTTATTTGTTGAACCATCGGATTTGAATTTAACTGTAATAGATGATCCTGTTGAATTAATGATACCCGGAATAACAGAGCCTGAATAAACTCCTAACATTGGTGATGCGGTTGTTGAGCCATCATAAATGTATAAAGAATCGAAACCTGTTTCCAAATCCATTTGACTAAACGTTAAGCGTACTTTATTAGCCCCTGTTGGCGCTATTTTATAGGTATAAGACTCATTATCATAATAATTTCTCCCTGGACCACCCATATCGTAAATACTATCGGTGCAAGCCACAACTGCACAATTAGAAAATTTATTTTTGATAGCATTCCAAAAATCTTGATACCCATCATCGTAACCTAAAGCCCAAATACCTATACCTCCAAGCCCTCTTTGATTAACCATATCAAATTTACGACTCATACTATACGCATCATCAATCCAGCACTGACGATTTAATCCAGCACTTAAATAACTATAATAAGGATTAAAGCTATTATTTTCCCAGTGTTTGTTGGCTGTCGAATAGGTTGTTGGATTATTACGCACGTATGAATAAGTACGTGATGATGTAAAATTTCCTGTAGTATTTGATGGTGCTGTAGATGCAACTGTTTCCCACTCACGCCCATACCAAGGAAGACCAAGTAATAATTTATTTGGCGTAGCTCCTTGTTTTAAATAATAAGTGATTGATTTTGATAAGGTATAATTATAACCCGTTTGAAAATTATACATCGGTGCTTCTGGTCCGGCTTGTGCAGAACCTGAATAATAATAGTCATAACCCATAATAATAAAATTATCAACTACTGCATTTAAAGCAGGCATATCAAACGATGTGCTCCAATCAACCGCATACAAAGCCATGGTCACTTTGTAATTCGGATTAGCTGCGTGCACTTGATTACATAAATTAGTCATAAATGTTTTAAAAGGTACTTTATCGCTTGATCCCATTCCTTCAAAATCGATGTTAATACCTTTACCACCGCGGGAATTCAATAAATTAATAGCATTTGTAATAAAAGTTTGTTGAGCCGTGCTACTTGCCCAAAATGTAGCATGACTCGCAAACATGGTTGCACAAAAATGCACATTAACACTATGGCTTAAAGCAGCAGTTACCGCAGCACTTGTAGCCCATGCAAAAGAACCATTTGAATTTGCACCAGTAGAAGGTGTTACCGAATAATCAAAGTAACAAAACTCGCTTAACATGCTCCAATCGTAGTTAGTATAAACAGTGCCATTCCAATACGGATGCCAACCATAAACTTGCTTATTAAGCACACAAGCCGTTGTTTGCGTTTTTTCTACTGTTAGTAAAGAAGTGTTTGAAGCACTGTTAGAAATCAAATTTACACTATCCCATTGAGCCTCAGTTGTAACCTGAATATTTTTATAGTGATTACTTTGTTCTTCGATAATAGATTGATGTTGAGCAAAAAAAGTAACGGGAAATAATAACAAAAAAAGTAGTTTTTTAATCATAGAATTACGTTTATATTAGTAATTGGGTATCTCTAAAAATTAGTTTTTTTTAGGCAATCGATAAATTAAAAACACAACAGACGTTTTGGTCTGTGAGACTTTTAATTTTGAGGTTCAACGACAAAAAAGCAATTTTTCGAGATATCCAAATATAACAAAAAAGCCACCTGTATATACAGGTAGCTTTGTTAAAAAAGGCACTAAATTGCTTTAGTAAGCTATTATTTATGAGTTTTTTCTGAAGAAACAGTTAATTTCTTACGTCCTTTTGCACGACGACCAGCAATAACTCTACGTCCATTTGCAGAAGCCATACGTTCGCGGAATCCATGTTTATTTCTTCTTTTTCTTTGCGATGGTTGGAAGGTACGTTTCATAGTATTAAATATTTAAATGTTATGTATTTTTAATTTTGGACTGCAAAGATATAGGTTTTTTGGAAAGTCGCAAATTTTTTATTGAATTAATCTTAAAATAACCTAAAATTCCCTATTTAGCCAAGCTAAAACAGTACATTTGCGCCCTAAATTACATTATTTAAATGGCTAAAAAAGAAAAAGATAAAGAAGATTTGCCGAAAGCAAAACTGTCTATCCAGAATTTCAAAAAATCGTTTCGCTTATTTCAATACCTAGGAAAAAGTAAATGGATATTTATTTTGGGAATGTTCTTTGTAACTGGTACTGCTGCAGTTGGCTTATATTTCCCTATAGTTGCCGGAAAAATGTTTGGTTACTTAGGCCAAACATCAATGGATTCTGGAGTGTTTAGCGACATGGTAACAGGTACTGGCTTTGATTTATTTATTTTATTGGTTCTGCAAGGAGCCGTTTCATTTGGCAGAGTATACACGTTTTCAATCGTTACCGAAAATATTTTAAAAGGATTAAGAGCTGATACTTTTAAAAAGTTGGTTCGTATGCCTATGAGTTTTTATTCAAAAAATCAAGTGGCCGATTTAAGTAGTCGTTTGGCAACAGACATTAATGTTATTTCAGAGGCATTTACGGTAAGTATAGCAGAAGTTATTCGACAAACCATCGTTGGCTTGGGTGGTATGATTTTATTAGTTCATTTTACGGGTTGGGAAGTAGCGAAGTGGTTCTTAGCTATTATTCCTCCTATTACCTTTGTAGCTATCCTATATGGCAAAAGAATCAGAAAATATTCCAAAGCATTGCAAGATAAAATTTCCGAATCAAGTGTGATTGTTTCTGAAGCATTAACAGGTATTACAAGCGTAAAGGCTTTTACTAATGAACAATTAGAAATTAGTAAATATGAAAAAGTAACAACCGACATCAGAAACTTTGGAATTAAATATGGCGTGATGCGCGGAGCTTTTTTCGCATTTATTATCATGTGCATTTTCGGTTCTATCTTTTTCATTTTATTTAAGATGCTTTTACTTATCAATACTCATGGACTTACTCCTGAAAATTTTGGTAAATTTATGATGTTAGCCATCTTTGTTGCAGGCTCATTAGGTGGATTACCAGAGCAATTCGCATCCATACAACGTGCCTTAGGAGCAACGGATAGAGTGTTTGACATTATTGATGATACTAACGAAGAAATTAATTTATCTCATAAAAATAATTTGAATCAACACCGTTTAAAAGGTGATATCGAATTTAAAAACATTCAATTCACTTACCCTACCCGTCCTGATTTTCAAGTTCTTAAAAACATTTCTTTTACCGTTAAGGCTGGGCAAACCATTGCTTTAGTTGGTAGTAGCGGAAGCGGTAAATCAACGTTAGCATCCATGGCTTTACGTTTCTATGAACCAAATTCAGGACAATATATTATTGATGGAAAACTATCGAGCAATTATGAATTAACGGAACTCCGCGATCAGATGGCCATTGTACCACAAGATGTTTTATTGTTTGGAGGAACTATCAGAGAAAATATTTTATATGGAAAGCCCGCGGCAAGTGACGCGGAAATTATGGAAGCTGCTAAACAAGCCAATGCGTATGATTTTATTATGAGCTTCCCCGATAAATTTGAAACCTTAGTTGGCGATAGAGGCATCCAATTATCAGGTGGACAACGCCAACGTGTGGCTATTGCTCGTGCTGTGTTAAAAAACCCTTCTATCTTAATTTTAGATGAAGCCACCAGTAGTTTAGATAGTGAAAGTGAACGTTTAGTACAAGAAGCTTTAGATAAATTAATGATTGGCAGAACATCCATTGTCATCGCACATCGCTTATCAACTATTAGAAATGCAGATAAAATTGTGGTTTTACAAAAAGGAGAAGTACTTGAAATGGGCACACACCAAGAGTTAATAGCTAACGAAGCTGGTTTATATCATAAGTTGTGTAAAATGCAATATGAGTTGAGTTAGTATTATGTTAATAGTATAAGAATCTCTCTATTGAATTTTCATTGTTTTATATTTTTCAACACAGAGAAAAATAGATTATTGAGTTCACTGAGTTTATATAACAACAAATAGCATATCCTATCAAACAATTCGGATAGTTGTAGCAAGAGGTTCACAGATATACGCAAAACTCCATAACTCTGTGTTGAATTAAACAACTCTCAAGAACAACCTAAAAATCATCATCGTCCTCTTTCTTCTTGGGCGTTAAAGGCTTCTCTTTCTTTTTAGAATCATCACCAAATTGGATTTTAAAATTTTGATTAGCTTTTTCTGTCGCTTTAACTTTAGTACTGTCCTTTTTAAAAAACCCAAATTCTTCTTTCAATATATTTTTAAGCGTTTGTTTTTCTTGTTTTAAATCTTGTTTAATTTTTTCTTTAGCGCCTTTCCTATCATATTTAATTGTTGGATTATCTATAGGCCCAGACATGACTAAAAATACAGAGCGTCGGTTTTCAGGATCATTTTCTACTAAAGATAATTCTTCATCAAAATCAGAATTTGGTCGTGGTTTTTTTGATAAAATTTCGCTCAATAATAATTGGATGTGATAATCAATCACATTATCAAAACCATGCTTGCCCCATAATTCCATATTGATAGCTGTTGATTTAATAGATGTTCTTGGAATGGTAATCACTTTATTTTTAATATCAATAGCGCTTTGTAAAGTCGAAAATTTTATATGCCTTAATTCGTTTACATCAATATGTTTGGCCAAACTCTCTAATGGCTTAAATCCTATTAACTCGCCACGCTCTATTAATATTGAGCTTGTAGCGTTTATTGAATTCAAATCCACTTCCAATTTTTTATTCCAAGTACCTATAAAATCAACATTAGCTGTAACAAAACCACGTAGATGTTTATCTTCTAAAGTGGTTTGTCCGAAATTATTTAGTTGTGAAAATAATTTCTGAATATTTAATTTTTGTAATTCACAGTCTCCGGATATTTTTATATTTTCTGAACTAGCATCAGCAAAGGCATTTAGTTTAATGGTTCCATCTGTCGCATTTAACTTCAAATCCTTGAGTGCTACTTTTTGATTTTTTAATAAAACAATTCCTGTAATGTGATCTGCCGTAAATTTAGCAAATGAAAAATTATTCACATTTACATTTATAGTGAAATCAAAATTATCAGGAATATGAATACTTTCGGAAGACCCACTTTTTTTTGAAGCAAAAATAAAATCTTCTAACTGAATTTTTTCACTGTTAATATTCGCACTAATTGCCAAGGGTGTTTTTGTATCAAATAAATAACCTAAAAAATTAGGCATCTCACCCACAAGCATCATATCCGAGTTTCCTTTAATTAGTTTTAACCCAAAAATATTTAAATGTCTTTCATTTAAACTTACTTTTCCTTCTAGAATATTTATTTCATTTTCTGATTGCTTAAACTTAGCTTTAATATTTGCAAGTGTGGCCTCTCCATTTGCCTTAATATTTGGGCTATATGCATTTGTTTGTAATTCTGACACCAATCCTTCTATATTAGCCGTTACATCAATATTTCCGCTAATAGCTTCAAGTGTATCAATAGGATAAAAGCTAATCAGTTCTTCTAATTTAGTTTTAGCAGCAACCGATAATTTAATATAAGGGTCTTGAAAATTAGTTAATTCTACATCGCCCGAAAAAGAATTAGAATTTAAATTAGCTGAAATATGCTGCAATTTAAGTGAACTGTGGTTTTCGTTAATAACCAAACTACCAATTAAATTAACATGAGAAAGTGTTGTGTTTTTTGGTTTGTATAAAATAGTTGCATTTTTTATACCAAATTCAGCATTAACCATTAAAGGATCACCAGCCTTGTAATGCGCTTCGCCATTGGCATAAAATACACCATCGCTTTCGTAATCAGTAATTTTTGATTGAAATTTTTCGGGCAATAATGATAAGGTAGATGCCACATCTAAATTATTTCCTTGGAAATTAATGTCTAAGGAAACTAAACTATCCCTCACAACAAAGACACCCGAGCTAATTAAACCCGTTGAATTAAAGATAGTTTCTGCTTTTTTTATTTTATATAAATCACCACTAACATCTAATTCAATATTTAATTTTATATTTTTATTGCTTATGTATTTTAATTTACCAATTTGAAATAAATCAATGTAAGCACTACCATCACTCGCTAATACATAATCCGTATTGTTAAATGCTCCTTTAAAATTAAGCTGGTTAATCGTTGTAATTAATTTTATTTTTTGTTGGCTATTTTTATAACTCAACTTTACATGACTTAAATTAATTTTTTCTAATGCAAATCTTAAACTATCATTTGAATTATCAGAAATACTATCTGATTTCCACACTAAATAGTTAGCATTCCCTTTTTTATCAACCTTTAGGTTACATGATGCGTCTTCTAAAATAATATGTTTAATGGTGTAATTCTTATTAAACAAATCTTTAATATTAAAAGCAAGAGCTAATCGTTTGGCGTATAATAAGGTGTCGTTACTTTTAAATTCTTTGGCATCCAAAGCGGTGATGTCTTTAAACTCAATAGCGCAATGGGGGAAGGATTTTAAAATCGTTAAATCAATGTTTTTGGGATCAATGTGAACCTCAGTATTTAAATGCTTATTAAGCTCTTTGATAATTAAATTTTTAACATCGTCTTCATATACAAAAACCAACAAAATGCTAATAGTTACAATAGATATAGAAGATATAACTATAGTTAAAAACAGGCGCTTGATGAAACGCCATATGCTAAATGACTTTTTTTTATTTTCTATGTTTTGTAACTCTTCCATCTTACAATAGTTAAATGTCAGCTAAATTTCACAGACAAATCTTATAACCTATACTTTATTTAAACAATCTGTTATTCATAATTTATGTTATAACGCAATATTTACCAATTGAATACCATTAATTTTACAACACATTATTTATTAAAATATGGCTTTCGATTATTTCAGCTGGATTATATTACCTATCCTCATTTTCATTTCGAGACTTGGCGATGTAACTATGGCTACGCTCAGGCATATTTTTATTTCTAAAGGCTTAAAAAAGATAGTGCCAATTCTTGGTTTTTTTGAAGTATTAATTTGGTTAGTAGCCATGCGCCAAGTTTTTAGTCATTTGGATAATGCCGCTTGTTTCATAGCATGGGCTGCTGGTTTTAGTGCAGGCACTTATTTAGGGATGTATATAGAAGAGCGCTTAGCAATTGGCACACAAATTATTCGGATTATTACTAATGAACCTATTGATTTGCTAACAGAAGCTTTAAAAAACAATCATCAGGGTATTACAATTGTTGATGGGAAAGGCGCTATGGGTCCAGTAAAATTGATATTTACTATTGTGAAACGTTCCGATAAAAAAGACGTGTTATCACTCATTGAAACACATGCACCAAATGCCTTTTATTCAATTGAAGATGTAAAAGGTTCAGAACATGGCGTATTTTCAGAGAAAGGAAATCCTAGTGCGATAAAACGATTATTTGCAATTAATGTTCAGAAATAAGTTTAAAACAACAAGCCACTGCGCGATTTTTTATCTTTTAAGTCTTCCATAAAAATTTCTCTAACAATGATAAACAAAGGAATGCCTTGCAATTCCTTTAAAATAGTATGATTATAATGGACTCGATTATCCCCTTTTACTAATAGTAAAAAATCTGCATTTTCTAATTCTGGCAATAATTTAGTAGTTTGTTCTACATCACCAGCAAATAAATCAAATGTATCTTCAGTCGTTTTTATGTGATTTGGCTGTAAAGTAGTTTCATTTGCTAATAAATTAAATTCAATATTTAACTCTTCATGTCTAAAACTATAAACGGGAAAATAAAATTCCTCGCCCTCGGCATGTCTATAATCCAACAATTCAACCAGTTGTAAATCAATATTCAACTGTTGATTAATGTCGCTAATTACCCTATAAACGCTTTCTGTGCAGGTGATAGAAAACACATCAAAGTCGAAATGTTCCTCGCTGGTTATATCTAAAAAATGCGTTTTCAATATTTTACAGTTAAACCTGGTAAGAATTAACGTTACTTATATTTAGAATCATTGCTTACTTTTTGTTTCAATTTTACGGAACTTTTTACTAGGTTTACGAGGTAAAAAATCGTTAATGAATTCAGCTGTTGTTTCAATTAATGCACCAATATCTACTTTATCGTATTTATCATTAACATACTTGTATCTCTGAGAATTATCTATAGTATTGTTTTTTATAAATTCCTTTAAAATTTTTTTATTCAAGGAATCAGTTTTAACTAAATCTATAGTTAAAGCATCTAATATATTTATGTTAGATGTTAACGATTCACTAAAAA
Source organism: Bacteroidota bacterium (assembly GCA_025356715.1). The sequence continues at coordinate 6,747 of JANXRU010000152.1, read as the reverse complement.
AGTATGATTTTGAATCCCTGTTTTTTAAATCAATATAAATGTAAGGACTTTTCGTTCTCCAAATCACGTATTCCACATTATTGTCATATCTTCGTCTTTCTGCAAAATCGGTAATAATTCCCCAAAATTCTTTTTTCTTAATTTCTATTTTAGTTTTATCAGTAAAATCTAGTTGAATTATTGAATCATTAATTACCGATTTTTTTTTCAGTGGAGTAGAAATAGAGTAAACCGTATTATTTTTTAGAATTATGATTTTAGAATTTCCAAATTCTATTTTATTGATTATACTATCTAACGCTTTGTTTTGAGAACATAACTTAGTACTTAAAAAAAAGATAATAATATATAAGTAAAAAGATTGCATTGTTTTATAAAAAAAGTCGAGATATTCTTAATACCTCGACTTTCTATTTAATTAATCGGGTTTTTAAGATTAGGAAATTTTTTCAATCAATTCAGTGCTAATACCAGTAGAGCTATAACCGCCATCATGATATAAATTTTGCATCGTTACCATACGTGTTAAATCCGAAAATAAACTTACAGTATAAGCTGCACAATCATCAGCACTTGCATTTCCTAAAGGAGATTGTAAATCAGCAAAAGTATAAAAATCAGAAAATCCTTTGATGCCACCTCCAGCTGTTGTTTTGGTTGGCGATTGAGAAATAGTATTAATACGTACTTTCTTTTGCTTCCCATAATGGTAACCAAAAGTACGTGCAATACTCTCTAACATTGCTTTAATATCAGCCATGTCTGTGTAAAATGGATACGTACGTTGAGCTGCAATATAAGATAAAGCAACAACTGATGCATGATCGTTTAAGGCATCCAACTTATGAGCAACCGCTAACATTTTATGAAATGATAAGGCAGACACATCAATTCCTTTTTGAAAAAAATCGTAGTTTAATTCAGTATAAGGGATATTTTTACGAATGTTAACGCTCATCCCAATAGAATGTAATACGAAATCGATTTTACCACCTAATACATCCATTGATTCGGTGTATAGTTTTGTAATATCTTCTGTATTTGTCGCATCAGCAGGAATAATTTTAGCGCCTGTTTGTTCCGCTAATTTATTGATTTCGCCCATACGCATCGCAATTGGTGCATTCGTCAATGTAAAGGTTGCGCCTTCTTCGTGGCATTTTTGTGCTACTTTCCAAGCAATTGAATTTTCATCTAATGCACCTGTAATGATACCTCGTTTTCCTTTTAATAAATTATAAGCCATAATAGTGGTATAGTTTTTTAGTTGAACAAATATACAATATTTATAAGAAAGTAATTATCTCTACTTACCACATTTTAAGTAAGAAAGCTAACAGGTATTTTGTTTGTAAATTACTTAGGAGTGTTCGCTTTTTGTAAACGCGCCACAATAATATCTGCTAATTGAGCAAAATAGGTGTTAATGATTTTTGTAGGGTTATTAACTGTTGGTGGCAAATCAACCTCTGCAATACCTGAATTTATTTCTTTAGCATCATAGGTGTAAATGGTATAATGCATCACTATTTTACGTGTGCTATTTGATAGCATATCTCCAGGAACTGCTGCTAAAGATTTAATATCTAACTCATTTACAAATAAAAATAAATCTGTTTTATATTTACCATACAGATATGGAACTAACGTTGCATTCTTTAATTTAGCATTCATAAAACGAGCATCGCTATTGGACTCTATCATTAGTTGCCCCTTAATAATTGCTTTTTCTTCCTTTTCTTTTAAAGGCGGCTTATAGTTTTCTTGATTGGGAATTTTTTGATATTCATATCCTAGAAACTGATACACATCCGCTAAATCTTTTTTTGTTTTAACGGTATCATCCAATAAATCAACTACTAGCATTTTAGCTTTTAATTTTTTGTACAGCTGCTCATTAATACCATCCCTCATCACCGCTTTTATTTGTTTAGCGGTTAGTTTTGTTTCTTTATTAATCATAAAATCTATTTCGCTTAAATACATTCTGCTCTCAAAAGGTATTAGCATAATTTTATGCTTAGTAGCAATATCTTTAATGGGGGATGTATTACCGCTATTAATAGTTTTGTCTTGAGCTATAAGTCCATGACTTAACACAAAAGATAAAAGGCATATAATAGATATAAAGTAAGGCTTTATAGTCATTCTACTTATAACTCAGATTTTTAAAATAGTTACTTAAAAAAATGCACAAAATCATTCAAATTAGCATAAAGCATTAAGGCTAATAAAATTATCATACCCAAATATTGAGCATAGGTTAAAACCTTAACACTTGGCGCTCTTCGGGTTATCATTTCATATAAAGTAAAAACCACATGTCCGCCATCTAATGCAGGAATTGGCAACAAATTCATAAAGGCTAATACTACAGATAAGAATGCAGTACGTAACCAAAAATCTTCCCAAATCCATTTACCTCCGAACATTTTACTCATCGACTTAAATCCACCTATATGTTTATAACCACCTGTACTTGGCGTAAAAATCATTTTAAATTGTTTCACATACTTCCCTAACTCTGTAAACGTACGACTAACACCAGCAGGAAATGATTCGAAAAAACCATATGATTTTATTTCGACAGAAACAATACCCGCTGCAACTAACTCCTCTTCACTTAAATTTCCAATAAAAGCTTCTAAACGTCCCTCTTTACTTACAGTTACAGGCACTTTAATTTCTTTGCCTTTACGAATTATGTTTAGGTTTACTTCTTGCTTTTTGAAATTTTGTAATGCTAACTTTAATTCATCATGAAAAACTAATTTTATTGAATCGTTAAGTCCAACAATCTTATCACCAACAATAAGATTTGCATTTTTGTTGATTGACTCTTTCTGAAATTCATTAAATACAGCAGGTACACGCGGTGAACCAAATCCGAATTTTTCTGAGGTTGCTATTTGATCAACAAAATTTTTCGGTAAGGTAATTTCTTTTTTCTCTCCATTACGATCTAACTGTACTGTTTTTCCTAATAAAATATCAATACGTAAATCATCTAAATATTTTACTTCGTTACCATCAACCGAAATAATTTTATCTCCCGTTCTAAATCCAACAGCTAATCCGAGTGAATCAGAACATTCTATTCCATCCTTTAAACTACTCATGGGTACTTTCTTTTCGCCCCAAGTAAATAATACCATCGCATAAATAATAAAAGCTAATAATATGTTAACGATAATACCTCCAAGCATCACTATCAATCGTTGCCAAGCCGGATGTGCTCTAAATTCCCAAGGTTCTGCTGGTTTTTTCATAGCCTCTGTATCTAAGCTTTCATCAATCATTCCAGCAATTTGCACATAGCCTCCCATCGGAAACCAACCTAATCCATATTCAGTATCACCAATTTTCTTTTTAAAAATGGCAAAATTCAATACAGATGGCAAGGGAAATAAAAAATCAAAAAACAAATAAAATTTATCAACTCTAATTTTAAAAGCACGCGCAGCAATAAAATGTCCAAATTCATGTAATAAAATTAGTAATCCTAAACTGCACATAAACTGTGCTATTCTTATAAAAGTTTCCATATATTAAAAGTGGTTAGTGTCTAGTAATTAATTTTGAGTTGATTAACTCTTTAGTTAAAATTCGTGTTTCTTTGTCGCACTGCATATAATCATCAATGCTTGGAGTTTTAATAAATGGCATTTTATCAAGCGCAGATGCAATGACATCGCTCATTTGTAAAAAACCTATTTTATCTTCTAAAAATGCTTGCACAACTATTTCGTTTGATGCATTTAAAATACAAGGCATATTACCACCTTTATTCATTGCTTTAAATGCAAGTGCTAAGTTAGCAAAGGTTTCGGTATCTGGCTTCTCAAATGTGAGTTGTGGATAGTTAAAAAAATCAAAACGTGGGAAATTTGTTTTAATTCGTTGAGGATATGTAAACGCATATTGTATGGGCAACTTCATATCAGGCAGTCCCATTTGAGCTTTCATGCTACCATCCGTAAACTGAACTATGCTATGTACAATACTTTGTGGATGCACAATCACATCAATTTGTTCAGGCTTTAAATTAAATAACCATTTGGCTTCAATCACTTCAAGGCCTTTGTTCATGAGGCTTGCAGAATCAATAGTGATTTTTGCGCCCATTACCCAATTAGGGTGTTTAAGCGCTTGTTCTTTTTTTACTGATGCTAAAAATGCTTTATTTTTCCCTCTAAATGGGCCGCCAGAAGCAGTTAAATATATCTTTTCGATTTGGTTATCAAACTCACCCACTAAACATTGAAAAATAGCAGAGTGCTCCGAATCTACAGGATAAAGGTTAACAGCGTTTTCGTATGCTAATTTGGTAACTATATCTCCTGCTACAACTAATGTTTCTTTGTTAGCTAAAGCAATGTTTTTTTTATATTTAATCGCATTAATTGTTGACGCCAAGCCCGCATAACCAACAATAGCAGCTAATACCATGTCAACGGTTTCCATTTCTACAATTTGTTCGATGGATTTGGCTCCTGTAAAAACTTTGACATCATGTGTAAATAAAGCTTCTTTTACTTGTTGATATTTTGCTTCATCACCAATAACAACAGCATTTGGCTTAAACTCTATAGCTTGCTGAATCAATAAATCTGCGTTACTATGTGCCACTAAAACTTCTGCCTCAAATTCTTGAGGATTTTCTCTAATCACATCAAGGGCTTGAGTGCCAATACTACCTGTACTTCCCATGATGGCAAGACGCTTAGGTTGTTTTTCTGTTTGTTCTGTTTTAATCATTTTAAGACCGTAAAAGTGGCGAAAATTTTAAGATTACGGAAATAAATAATTAATACAAAGAAACCGAGTTATTGAGTTTACAAAAGTATTTTTAAACTATTAGCAAAAATTTATGTTTATAAAGATTATTCAATACAGATATATAAAGATCATTCAACACAGAGTAACAGAGATTGGGAGTTCACAGAGTCTTCTTAAAGTATTAGCAAAGCTTTATGATTAAATTAAATAACCTCTGTAGACTCTATATCTTCTTGCCTCTGTGTTGAAAATTAATCCGTTTAAAATTATACCATCTCAATAGACTCTGTATCTTCGTGCCTCTGTGTTGAAAACCAAAAAATAAATGAAACAAAAAACAGCCATCTTACTATTACAATTAGGAACGCCTGATAGCCCTAAAACATCTGACGTTAGAAAATACTTAACTCAATTTTTAAACGACCCACGTGTTATTGATATTCCTTGGTTAGCACGTACTTTATTAGTGAATGCGGTTATTGTTCCGTTTCGTTCAGGCAATTCAGCCAAATTATATAAAGCTATTTGGGATGAAAAAACTGGTTCTCCTTTATTAAAACATACGCTTGATTTACAGAAAAAACTTCAAGAAGCAGTTGGACAAGATGTAAAAGTGGAAATGGCTATGCGATACCAAAGCCCCAGTATGGAAAGCGTTTTAGCTCGAATGAAAAAAGAAGGCTACCATAAAATAACCGTATTTCCTTTATTCCCTCAATATGCATCAAGTAGCACTGGTAGCGCTTTACAACGCTTTATGGAAATAGTGAGTAAATGGTGGGTTATCCCCGAATTAAAAATGATATCTCAGTATTTTGATAATGAGGATTATATCAACTGTATTGTAAATAGAGGTAAACAATACGATTTATCAAAATACGATCATATTATTTTTTCTTATCATGGCTTACCAGAAAGGCAAGTAGATAAGGTATATGAAGATGGTTATTTATGCAAAGATCATCATTGCGAGGATGAGCTGACGGATACAAATTACTATTGTTACAAAGCCGGTTGTTATCAAACAACGAAAGCTATTGTAGAAAAACTTCATATTCCAACAGACAAATACACGCTTAGTTTTCAAAGTAGGCTTGATAACAAATGGTTAACGCCCTTTAGCGACAAAGTAGTTGAAGAATTAGCTAAACAAGGAAAGAAAAATCTTTTAGTGTTTTCTCCAGCCTTTACCGCCGATTGCCTAGAAACCATTTATGAAATTGGGACGGAATACCAAGAAATTTTTCATAAACATGGTGGCGAAAAAATACAATTAGTGGAAAGCCTTAATAGCGGCGATGATTGGGTGCAGACTATTAAGAAATTGACTACATAAAAAAAGAGAGGCTGTTGCCTCTCTTTTTTTATGTAGTCATAATTAAGAATTTACATTTTAATTAAACGAGCAACTGATTTTTGTTTACCATCAGTTACCTCAACAATGTAAGATCCATTTGCTAAGTTAGAAAAGTCATAAACTTTAGAAAAATTATCAGTCAATTTAACTGATTCAGTTCTAACTATATTTCCTAAGATATCATATACATTAATCATTGCTTTTTCAGCATCTAAATTAGTTGACGATGTTACATCAATTTTAACTGAACTTGAAAAAGGATTAGGATAAATTTGAATATTTAATCCAGTTGCATAATCAAACTGACCAATACCTGTAGTAACAGCAGTAATAGTAAAGTTTTTATCATTTAAATCAAAAAAGATATTTCCAACACTTTCAACTTTCACACGACATGTTGTACTTGTTACGGTTAAGCTTGGCATCGTAACTAATTGTGTACCATCGTTTGGTGTATTTGCTAATACCATTGTATATGTCAATCCCGCATCTGTACTTACATAAATATTAACATTAGCGCAATTTACAGGCGCCGCATTTGTTCCATTTACATTCCAAGTAATAGTTTGTGTTGAACTACTTGGATAAGAAATGCCAGTAGTACTTTGTGA
>JANXRU010000076.1 GCA_025356715.1 Bacteroidota bacterium | reverse complement strand
TTCGTATTCGCCTTCTCTTGGCGCTACTTCAATGATGGTATCATTAGGATTGTAGCCATGAAATTTAACTTGTGATTGTAGTGCGTATTGATCACTTGGAAATGCCTTGGCTTCACACAAAATTTTATAACGTTGTTTGGTTGGTCGGTAAAAAGAAACCATTAACAAATGCAAATTAACTGTCAGTTGGTTCATCATCACCACCTCAGAAGCTTTGGCTCCAACAATTTTGCTTGTTTTTTCACTTAATAATTCGTGATAAGACACCCAGGGATTCTTTGCTAAAAAATGGCCTTCCACACCATGTGTTGCCCAATCCGTTAACTCCTGATTGATATACTCTTTTGTTGCTTTAGGTTGTAGTCCTAGCGAATTTCCAGTAAAATAAACCATATCCGTGCCATTGTGCTGTGGAATATGAAATTTTTGTCTATTAGCTTGTAAGGCATCTTGCGAATCTAATTGTTTAGCAAAGGCTAAGGAATTGATAAATGTGGTCATAATAGGTTAATTAAATAACGCGTTAAAAATAACAAAAAACGTGGAGTAAAATTTAAACAGGCTCTAAAAAAATAATGTAGCTTTACGCCTCCATTGAAAACCGCTATTAAATATAATCATCTTAAAGAAACTATCCATCTTTCTATTCCTTTGATATTGACCCAAGTTGGACATATTATTACGGGAATAGTGGATAATGTTTTTTTAGGAAAATTAGGAAAAACAGAACAAGCCGCAGGTATTTTATCTAATAATTTATATGTTATTTTATTGGTTTTTAGTATCGGCATGAGTTATGCCTTAACACCTGCTATTACTGATGTGCATGTCAATAATAGTGAGAGAGAGAAAGCATCTTTATTTAAAAATGCACTTCTTGTTAATATGATTGTGGCTATTATGTTATTTGTTGTTTTATTTTTCGCTTCCCCTTTATTAAATTACATGCAACAACCGGAAGATGTGGTTGTTTTAGCTATTCCATTTTTTGATGTGCTTATATTTTCTATCATTCCGGTGGCTTTGTTTTTTGTATGTAAGCAATACACGGAAGGTTTGGGTATTACTAAAGCAGCAATGTACATAAGCGTTATAGGAAATATATTAAATATTATTTTAAATTATTGCTTGATATATGGTAAATTAGGATTGCCTGAAATGGGCTATATGGGCTCCGCTTGGGCTACTTTTATAGCACGTGTTTTTATGGGAGTTGGTTTTTTAATATACGTGTTTAAGCATAAATCAGTTAACTCGTTCGTTGTTTATTATAAAGAAGTTAAAATTAATGCACTTCATTTTTGGAGTTTATTTAAAGATGGTCTTGCCTCTGCATTACAATTTACATTTGAAGTTGCTGCTTTTGCCATTGCGGGTATGTTTGCAGGTGTATTTGGGAAAGAACAATTAGATGCGCATGGTATCTCCTTGAATTTAGCAGCTTTTACCTATATGTTTGCCAGTGGTATAGGAAGCGCATCTACCATTAGAGTTGGTAAATTTTTTGCATTAAACGATTTTTTAAATTTGAAACTGGCTATTAATACATCTTATAAATTAGCCATCTATGTGATGAGTGTAATGACGATTTTATATGTTTTATTAAACAATGTATTGCCTCGTGTTTTTAGTGATGATGCCGAAATTATTTTAATCTCTTCGCGTTTATTATTATTTGCAGCCATGTTTCAATTATTTGATGGCACACAAGTGGTTGCTGTGGGTGTATTGCGAGGCATCGAAGATTATAAATTTTCATCTTACATAGCATTTATTGGTTATTGGGTATTGGCATTGCCCTTAAGTTATGTACTTGCTTTTACGATGAGTTATAAAGTATACGGGGTTTGGTTTGCCTTAAGTTTAGGATTGGCATTTGTGTCAATTTCTTTATTTTTCAGGATACGATATTTGTTGGCTAAAAAAATACCACAGCAATTAAATTAGATTCTAAGCCTGTTTAAAATTTGTCTTACATTTATAGAAAATCAAACTAAGCTTGAAAAACCTCTATACATCCGAATTAACTAAAATGCATTACGATGCCATTATTATTGGCTCGGGGCTTGGCGGACTTACCACGGCAGTTTGTATGGCTAAGGCAGGGAAGAAAGTATTAGTGCTCGAAAAGCATTATGTACTCGGTGGATTTACACACACATTTAAACGAAAAAAAATGGAGTGGGATGTAGGCGTACATTATGTAGGGCAAGTAAATATCAAAAATTCCACCATGCGAAAAGCCTTTGATTACGTAACCAACGGTAAATTGCAGTGGGATGAGATGGGCGAAGTGTACGATCAAACCATTATTGAAGGAGACACCTATAATTTTTTGAAAGGAAAAGAGAACCAACTCAAACAAATGATTGCGTATTTTCCTGAAGACGAAACGGCTATCAGAGCCTATTATCAATTGATTGAAAAGGTAAGTGGGGACGCAGGCTCTTATTTTGCAGAAAAAACAATGCCTGATTGGTTGAGTAAATTAGTAGGGCATAAATTGCAAAGACAATTTTTAAGTTATGCGAATCGCACCACGTACGATGTATTGGCAGAATTAACAAGCAATCAAAAATTGATAGGCGTGTTATGCGCACAGTGTGGTAATTACGGACTCACACCCAAGAAAAGTAGTTTTGGAGCACATGCTATTATCATTGCTCATTTTTTAGAAGGAGGAAATTATCCGGTAGGTGGCGCTGCCAGTATTCACAAAAATATTACGGATGTTATTGAAGCACATGGCGGAAACCTCGCTATTAAGGCCGAGGTGAAGCAGATTATCATTGAAAAAAATAAAGCCATAGGTGTAGAAATGCAAAATGGAGATAAATTATATGCTAAAAATATCATTAGCAATGCAGGTGCTCATAATACTTTTAATAAATTAATTGCGTCAACACATCAAAAGGCAAATGAATTAATAGAGCTTAATAAAATTAAACCTTCTGTTTCTCATGCATGTATTTACGTGGGTTTAAACGCTACAGATGAAGCATTACAATTACCTAAACATAATATATGGCATTACGAAAATTATGATTTAGATGCGGCGAACGACCAACATGTTAAAACGAAAGACAGTGCATCACCTGTTTTTTACATTTCGTTTCCTTCGGCTAAAGATAGTTCTTGGCAAACAAAACACCCCGGCACGGCTTCTATACAAGTGATTGGCTCATATCCATACGAGTGGGTGCAACCATGGGAAAATACGCAATGGGAAAAACGAGGCGAAGATTATGATGCGAAAAAAGAAGCATTGAAACAGGTATTTCTTGATAAATTAATTCAAATTTTACCACAAATAAAAGATCATATAGAAATATGCGAACTCTCTACACCCTTATCTACCAAGCATTTTAGTAATTATAATAAAGGAGAAATTTATGGATTAGAACATACGCCGGAGCGTTTTCGTTTGAAATTATTACGTCCTCGAACGAGTTATAAAAACTTATATATTACAGGGCAAGATGTTCTTTGTGTAGGCGTAAGCTCAGCTTTATTTTCGGGCATTATTACTGCTATTTGTGTATTAAAGAAAAATTTATTGTGGACGATTAGTCGTTATAAGACACCCCTTTAAGAATATTAGATGATAAAAAAAGAGCCCATTTATTAGATGAGCTCTTTTGATGATCATACGATAGATATTATTCTTTAATAAAACGTTTAGTGCTTTTACCGTTTGCAGTTTGTATAAGAATCATATAAATTCCTATTGGTAATTTTTCTACAGAAAATGAAGATGATGTTTCTGTTTGAACTAAAGCTCCAAGTGTATTAAAAATAGAAATGTTTTTAATTTCATAGTTTGTTTGTATAGTTACATTGCTAGAACTTGGATTAGGAAAGAGAATTATGGAGTTATTACTATTTGTTAGATTATTAATTCCTGCACACAAATTAACACTTTGAGTAAGAACTGAATTGTTTTGACATCCGTTCGCATCAGTCCCTATTACAGTATATGTAGTTGTAATAGTTGGTGAAACTGAAATAGTGGTTCCTATACCACCTGGATTCCAAGTATAAGTTGAAGCTCCATTAGCAGTTAAGGTTGCCGTTTCTCCAACGCATATTGATGTATGACTTGTTGTAGGATTAATAGTTGGTAATGAATTAATGGTAACACTTGATGTAGCAAATGTAGAAGAAACGCATCCTGCCAAACTAGTACCAACAACCGTATAACTTGTATTTGCAGTAGGTGTTTTTACGGTACTTCCACCTTGTATTGTATAAGTATTAGCACCACTTGGCGTGATGGTAAAAGAATTTCCAGGACAAATGCCGCCACTGTTAACTGTAATAGTTGGACTAGGAGCAACGTTTACAGTGATTAAATTAGTCATTTCAAAATTGCAGGTTGTAGTACCACAATCTATATTTCCAGTTGTCCAAGCAGTAGAAGCTGTCATTCCCGACATTGTGCCAACTGAATTTGTTACAATATCAAGTATTTTAGTGCCATTATTTTCAAACAACTTGAAATAGTTTTTTAAACCAATTTCATTTCCAATTAAACAATTATTCATATTTCCGGAAATTTCTGACACTGTTCTTGCAGTGTTCCAAATTCTAATATCATCCATCATTCCATTAAAATATTCTTGAACAACAATTAATGGATCTTCTCCTATTGTTATTTCGTTAGCGCTGCTTGGAATAGAAGTAAATGAAGCTGTTGAAGTTGCAACGGCAATACCGTTTACATATAATTTCATTACACCATTATCAAATGTACTGGCAACATGGTTCCAAGTGTTTAGGGTTAAAACATTTGCTACAGTTACTGAGTGAGTTGCACTTGCTGGCCCAACTACATAAAACCTTAGACCTCGCCCGTTATTATTGGGGTTATTGGTATCGAAGGCGAATTCACCTGGATTTGGAGTTCCGTCAAAATTTGAAATAATTCTTTTGTAGACAGTTGCTCTTGGATAAATCCAAGCTTCAAGTGTTAAAGAATTTGTTGCTGATGAATAAGTGTTTGTATAAATCATATCATTACTTCCGTCAAAATCTAAAGCAATGTTTGCTCCAGGTTGAGTTTCAGCATAAACATTAAATGTTTTGCTTGCGGTTAAAACTCCTGTATTAAAAGGTAATGCTGCACCAGTTCCATTTGTGGGGCCTGTAATTACAGCGTTAGTGGCATCATCTCTTAAAGAATATTTTATACCGGGCAATGAAGCGCCGATGGTAACTGTTGCAGTTTTACCTGAACATAATGTGCTTTGCGAAACGCTTACGGTTTCATTATTAATTACAGGAAAGCATTGAGCATTGGCGTTGCGCGTTAGTAATGTAGTTAAGCTAAGTAGTAATAGTTTTTTCATGTTTATTTGTTTTATATATCAAACAAACATAAAGTTAAAAACACTAAAAATTAATGCTTATTCAGCAACAGTCTATTTTGGTTTATTATTGGACAAAAAAAGAGAGGCTATCCACTAAGATAGCCTCTCTTTTTAGAGTTATTGAACAAAATTATTCTCTAATAAAACGAATTGTACTTGTTCCTTTTTCTGTTTTTACATGTACAATGTAAATTCCCGAAGATAATTTTTCGACAGAGAATGTGTTCTCTTTTTCAGTTTGAACTAAATCTCCCAGCATATTAAAAATAAGTATCTCTTTAATATCTTCAATAGATTGTATAGTTACATTGCTTGAACTTGGATTTGGGAAAACGCTTATTTCGTTTGTCGTGTTTGATAATTGCTCAACGCCTGTACATAATGAAACATTTTGTGTGATGCTTGCTACGTTACTACAACCATTAATATTTGTTCCTGTAACAGTATAATTGGTTGTTACAGTTGGAGATATTGAAATAGAAGCTGTTGTGGCTAATGTATTCCAAGTATAAGATGATGCACCTGTAGCAGATAGGTCAGCCGTTTGACCTGAGCAGATTAAGGTATTTGTTGTTGTTGCATTAATAGTTGGTAGTGCATTTACTGTAATACTTGATATTGCATAAGTTGATGATATACAACCATTGATATCTGTTCCAGAAACTGTGTATGAAGTATTTGCTGTGGGAGTTTTTACAGCGCTGCCACCTTGTATAGTGTAAGTATTAGCGCCACTTGGAGTAATTGTAAAATTATTTCCAGCACAGATAGTTCCATTGTTAACTGATATTATTGGCAAATTTGTAGTTGTTACATTTGATGTATTAGATGTTCCAATAGCACACCCCGTTAAATTACCGCTAACGGTGTAAGTTGTATTAACAGTTGGGGTTACAACTATACTGTTTGAATTTACTCCTGTACTCCATGTATATGTAGTAACTCCACTTGCAGTTAACGTTGCGCTATTTCCTGCACATATAGTTGCATTGTTTATTGCAATGCTTGGTGCTGATCCTAATGTAATTGAAGCATTAACAAAATTGCCTACACATCCTTGTAAAGAAGTTCCGTTAATTGTGTAAGTTGTATTAGAAACTGGCGTTGCTGTTATAAAAGAACTATTTGAACCTGTATTCCAAGTATAAGTATTAGCACCACTCGCAGTTAATGTTGCTGTGGCTCCTGCACAAATTGTTGTTGATGGAACAGAAATTACAGGCACAGCATTAACCGTAACATTTGATGTCGCAAAAGTAGATGATACACATCCAGCTGAGCTAGTTCCTGTAACTGTATAAGTTGTATTTGTTGTAGGCGTTTTAACAGCACTACCACCTTGTATTGTATAAGTACTTGCTCCGCTTGGTGTAATTGTAAAATTATTCCCTGAACAAATACTGCCACTGTTTACAGAGATAGTAGGTGTAGCATTCACATTAATTGTTACAAGTTGTGCCATTTCTTGATTACAAATAGCGCCACCACAATCTACATTACCTGTAACCCAAGCCGTAGAAGGAGACATTCCCGACATATTTCCAACTGAACCTGTTACTAAATCAGTTACTGTGTTACCTGCGTTTTCTGAAAATTTAAAATAGTTTTTTAATCCAATTTCATTACCAATTAAACAGTTATTCATATTTCCTGCTATTTCAGTTTGAGTTCTAGCAGTGTTCCAAATTCTAACTTCATCCATTTTTCCATTAAAATATTCTGCTGTGCCAATTATAGGATCTTCTCCTATTGTAGTTGTATTGGTGCAGCTTGGTATAGAAGTAAATGGAGCAGTGCTTGTTCCAACTGCAATACCATTAACATATATTGTTGTAACACCATTACTAAAAGTCCCAGCAACATGATTCCATGCATTAAGAGTTAAAACATTTGGAGAACTTAACTGATGAAGTGTATTGCCAGCTCCTTCTACAGCAAATCTTAAACCCCTTCCGTTATTTGTAGTATTATAAGTGTCTAAAATAAATTCTCCACTTTGTGCTGCATTGTTAAAATAATTCGACACAATTCTTTTAACCGTTGTTGCTCTTGGGTAAATCCAAGCTTCTATTGTTAAGGAACTAGTAGTTGATGAGCTTATGTTTGTAGTTATAACATCATTCACGCCATCAAAATCTAATCCTTTATTACCAAGACTTTGAGTTTCGGCAAAAACGTTATATGTTGTATTTGAAGTTAATGCACCTGTATTGAATGTTAAAGCGCCTCCAGTTCCAGCAACTGGACCTACAATAACATTGTTCGTAGCATCATCTCTTAAATAATATTTTATATCTGTTTGAGATGATACAACGGTTACAGTAGCAGATTGACCAGTACATATATTTGTTGATGACGCTGTTACTGAATAATTTGTAATAGGAGGATTTACTGCAACTAATAGTGTTGACCCAATAGAATTTGTACATCCATTAATATCTGTTCCTGTAACTGTGTATGTTGTGCTCACAGTTGGCGAAACAACACTTCCATTGCTGAAACTGTATGTTGATGCACCGCTTGGAACAATAGTAAAAGAGCTACCTGAACAAATACTACCTCCATTAACTATAATGGTTGGAGGGGCAACAATTGTAACACTTGATGTTGCAAAAGTAGATGATACACAGCCAGCAGCGCTTGTTCCCGTTACAGTGTAGGTTGCATTAGCTGTTAGTGTTTTAATTGCACTGCCTCCTTGGAACGTATAAGTGGATGCTCCACTTGGTGTGATTGTAAATGAACCTCCAGAACAAACGTTACCACTATTAACGCTTATAGTTGGTGTTGCATTTAAGGTTAATGAAACTGTATTAGATGTTATGTTACCACAATTTCCTGTTATAACTACTTCATATACACCTGTGTTTGAAGGAGTGATACTTGTTAGTGTTAATGTTGGCGAATTAGTACCAATATTACTACCATTTTTTTTCCATTGGTAAGAAATATTTGTACCATTTGCAGCAACCGTAAATGTAGCAGTTGCACCTTGACACAAAGATTGCGCTACCGGTTGACTAGTTATTGATGGACTTGAACATGGAAAAGAAAACACTGCAAAACAATTACGAGGTCTTGCTCCTACTGATGTGAATGTTCCACCAGAATACAGCGTGTCTACGTGGTTGGCAAGGGCATAAACGATATTGTTTAAATTTGGATTCCAGCTAGAAGCAAGGCCAGTAGTTGGGTTAAGTGAAACCAAAGAGTTTCTTGTTTGCCCACCAATTGTTGTAAATGATCCACCTGCAAATACTTTACCTCTAGAAACATTTAAACTAAAAACAGTATTATCTGCATTTGGATTCCATGGTAATATTCCGCTTGGCCCATATGCAACTATTCTATTTCTTGCAATTACACCTCCAGATACTGTGGTAAAAAGCCCCCCAACATATACTGTACTGCCTGATACGGCAAGGGTATAAACACTATTATCTATAGTAGGATTAAATACACCAGCAGCTCCAGTTGTGTTATTTAAAGATGTTACTCTCCATCTCGCAGCACCTCCAATTGAAGTGAAATCTCCGCTAGCATAAATAATATTACCAGATACTGCAAGTGTAAAAACATTGCTATTAGAGTTTGGATTCCACGAGGTAGCAAGCCCTGACGTACTATCTAATGCTGCAATTGAGTTTCGGGCTGCGCCACCTATATTTGTGAAAGAACCAGCAGCATATATAGTGGTTCCAGCTTTAGCCATGGCGTAAACACTCCCGTTTGTACTAGGATTCCATGCTGTTGCAAGACCAGTTGCTGCATCAAGAGCTGCAATTCTATTTCGTGTTTGTCCTCCAATGCTTGTAAATAAGCCTCCAGCATATACTGTATTTCCAGATACAACAAGTGCTCTAACGATATTGTTAGAATTTGGATTCCATGAAGTTACTTCACCAGTTGCAGCGTCTAATGCAGCAATTGAATTTCGGCTTTTCCCTCCAATACTTGTATAAGCGCCCCCAACATAAATTGCGCTTCCGTTAGAAGAAAGATTATTAACAACACCACTTGCATTTGGATCCCATGTTGTTGTTAGGCCAGATGTAACATCTATTGCTGCAATTCTATTTCTTGCTTGTCCGCCAATGTTTAAGAATAAACCTCCGGCATATACATTTGTACCTAATAAGAAAATAGAATTAACAACATTATCTGCGTTAGGATTCCAAGCTGTTGCAAGACCTGTAGTTGCATCAAGTTCAGCTATTCTATTTCGAGCTTGTCCGCCAATATTAATAAATGCTCCACCTGCATACACTGTAGTTCCACTACCGTTTACTGCTAATGAAAGAACTGTACTGCTCGCATTAGGATTCCATGCAGTTGCTAGGCCAGTTGTTGAACTGAGTGCAGCAATTCTATTTCTTGATTGTCCTCCAATTGTAGTGAAATCACCTGCTACAAAGACTGTAGTTCCAGATGTTACAATTGACCAAACAATTGTGGGAGGGAACGGAAAACTTGCATTAGGATTCCATGAGGTTGCAAGTCCTGTTGAAGCGTCAAGTGCCGCAATACTATTTCTTGTTTGCCCACCAATATTAGTAAAAGCTCCGCCAGCATATATTATGCCCCCACTTATAAAAATGGAATAAACAGTATTATTGCTATTAGGATTCCAAGCTGTAACTGTTCCTGTTACAGCATCAATGGCAACAATTCTGTTACGTACTTGCCCTCCAATATTCGTAAAATCACCACCTGCATATATTGTATTCCCAATAATTCCTAATGCTCTAATCGTAGAATTTGCATTTGGATTCCAACCAGTTACTTGACCTATTGAATTTATATGAGCAATTCGGTTTCGAATACTATCTCCAACCATTGTAAAGTCACCACCAATGTACCAACCGCCACTGCCATCAGGAATGGAAGCTCTGACCGTATTATTTGGATTTACAAAATTGTTACTTGCTACGCCCGTTCCAGCATCTACTGGAGCGCCATAAGGAATATTTGGGCCAACATGTGTAAAATTCCCGCCCAAGTAAACAATATTATTTATAGTGTCATTAGCTATGGCTCGTACTTCACCATTGGTTTGCCACCATTTAGTTTCGTGTACTTGCGCATTTAAAATTTGTTTACATAGTAATATTAGAGCTAATGTAAAAATCGGTAGTAATTTTTTCATAAAATATAGGTTTAATTTTATGCAAGAATACCGCATTTAAATATCGAAATATAACATTCTTCAGCAACAGACAATTTAGTTCAGGAATGGACAAATTTAAGAAGCAATAGCCTCTTCAAACTCTGCTTTTTTGTATTTGGAGAGCTTTGTTGTTAAGCCATTATTTAATTGAATAGTAAGGTCTGATTTGGAATATTGAGTAATGCATTTTGTATTAACAAGCCAAGATTTATGTACCCTGAAAAATTGCGACAAATTTTCTAAAACAGTTTCAAAATGTTTGAGGTTTTTACTGGCAATGTAAGTTTTATCAGTAGTATGAATAGTACAATACGATTCCTGGGCTTCAATAGCAATAATGCTTTCGATGGGTACAATATTTTGCTGCCCTTTATCGCTGATTACTATATTTTTAAGCTGTTTACTTTCTAAGGTATTACTCAATAAAGATAAGCGTTGGGATTGTTGTTCAATATTACGTTGTTGCACAACTCTTGTAACGGAACTTTTTAAGCGCTCAATATCAACTGGTTTTAATAAGTAATCAATAGCGGCTACTTCAAAGGCTCTAATGGCATATTGATCATATGCGGTTACAAAGATAATTTCAAAGTTTATTTCCTTAAAAAATGTAACAATTTCAAAACCCGAATAATTGGACATTTCAATGTCTAAAAAAACTAAATCAGGTTGTTGTGTTTTAATCACTTCTACTGCTTGTAATACATTTTCGCATTTGGCAATTAATTCTACAGATGGGCAAAAACGGAGCAATAAATTCTCAAGCACATCTCTAGCGCCTTCTTCATCATCTACTATTATGGCTCTTATTTTATTCACTAATTCAAACGTACGATTCATTTCTAAATTCCTAGTATTTATTTTATGAACCAACTCTTTTTATTTAGCAATGGATTAAAATTTATGTTTAATAGGGATTGATAAAATTACTTTTGTCCCCATTGCTTCATTGTTTTCATGTAAATCTTCATATCTATATCCAAAATTACCTTCAAACACATTACTTAAAATTTCGAAACGTTTTTGAATAGCTTTCCCTGAAAAAGATTCGTGTTCCGAACGTTGTCTTAGTTTAATAGCTTTGGCTTTTTCTCGTCCAACACCATTGTCTTCAACCGTACAAATTAACGTGTCTTTTAATTCAAAAGTTATTTTTAAAATTTTCCGTCCTTCTTTGTGTAATAATCCATGTAATAATGAGTTTTCGATAAATGGCTGTATCAATAGTGGCGGTAACATAACGTCATCTACATGATTAATATTGATGGTATAATTAAAATCTTTTTTAAATCTTAATTTTTCTAAGGATAAGTATAATTCTAATAGTTTTATTTCTTGATCAAAATCAATAAAATCTTTTTCTGAATAACTCAAAGTACGTCTTACCAAATTTGAAAACTTGGTGATATATGAATAGGAATGCTCTACATCACCTTTTAAAATAAGATCTTGAATCGAGTTAAGTGAATTAAAAATAAAATGCGGATTCATTTGTGACTGAATAGCTGTGAGTTTAGAAGCATTTAATTCATTAATTTGTTGAGATTTTTTTTGTTGAATATTTAGTTGCCATCTGTAAATAAAATATACAATAAGTAAAAATATGAGGACAATTAGTGTAATAAACCACCATTGCTCATAATAGGGATGAGCGATAGAAAATGAAAAAGAAATAGGATCACTGTATAGTCCTTGATTACCTGCTTTTACTATTAACGTATAATTACCAGAAGCTAAAGCATTATATGAAATTTCATTAGATCCATATTTATTACTATTCCATTCCGTTTCATTTCCAACAAGCTTATAATAGTACCGAATAGTTTCTCTATTTTTAATTGTTGGAGAAGAAAAAACGAACTGTATTTTTCTTTGATCGCTTTTGAAATTTCCAAATTTATGAATATCAATACTTTCATTGTTTAATAATATTTTGTTTATTCGAATAATTGGTTTTGTTTTAATAGAATTTAATTTAGTCAAGTCTAGCATTTGAACTCCACCTGTATGACTAACCCAAAGTTGATTTTTAATTATTGTAAAATCGATTACTCTTTTTGAAAGTATTCCAAAAACAGCATCAATAGATTTTAAGAATTTTCCATTCATATCAAATTGCAATAAACCATTAGCCGATTTTGCAATAATTGTATTTTGATAAATGACGGCTTTTTTTAATGGTTCAGGGTTAGAATTTATTAATGGAATAAATGTTCTAATAATTTCTCCATTTTTTAATACAAATACGCCATTTTTTTTAGTAAATGCATATACTTTTCCGTTATCATAACTTAAATAATTAGGAAAAATAGCCTCTTTATTATAAACTATTTGTTTAATAGAATCATTTGGAAATAAAATAGTTAATCCGATTGAAGTTGATGCATACAAACAACTATCAACTAAGTTATATTCTAAAGCATATATTCTATTAGTTAATCCTTTGATGACTTTTACTGAAAATTTATTTCCACCATCCCAATTAGCTTTTATAACACCACGGTTAGTTCCAAGAAAATAATCTTTGTTCATATTAATAGACACATCTTTCAATGAGGCCTCTATAATATTTATAATTTTTTTAGTCTTTTTATTGAAAGCCCTAATATGACCATCGTCAAATATTAATAAATCATTGTATTTAGTTCCATAAATTGCTTCTATTGGACGCTTTCCTTCTTTATTAATGGGCGAAAAAATGGTATTTTTATAATTTAAGAGGCTCCCTTTTGAAGTACCAATAAATAAACCTTGGATTGAATCCACAAAAAGAGAAGTAGCTGGATCATCTTTAAACGGATCTATAACATCTTGTATTTGAGTATTTGGTATTACTAAAATACCCTTATCAAACGTACTTAATAAAATATTACCCTCGTAATCTTTATAAACATCTGAAATATAATAATTGTCATAAAAAATCATTGACTTTTTATTATTAATTACGACTACACCTGGTAATGTTCCCGCAACCCATACTTCACCATCAATTTCGTAAATCCTTATATGTTCACTTCTCTCATATACTGTATCCTTTGGTAACAGTGTTAATTGATAAGTATTTTGATTATAGATGTATTTATCTTTATTCCTTAGGTTTAAAGCATAATTAGTGGATCCAATTGTATAAAATTTTAAAACACTGTTATAAGATAATTTCGATGAAACTAATAATTTATTTTTTTTGAAAATTCCATTTGAATATGAGATTATAGAATCTGAATTATTTAATGAAAAATGAATTGATTTTTTTGAATCTTTAAACGGTTGTCCAAAAAAATGAATACCAGCATTATATTGACTAATTTTTTTTCCAAATCGATTAAGAACTATAATTTTTTTCCCACCAATTAATAAATGATCTTCATTTGTAATGGTCAAACTCAAATCAGAATTAATCTCATCATTTTTAAGCTCATAAAATAATTTACATTCTTTTCCAATAATTTGAAAAATTTGATTATTTAAATTATGACAATATATTTCGCCGTAGCTATTTATTACAAAGTTAAATACAGAACTACTTTTAGCCTTACTGCATTCTATTTTTTCATAATTATATGAGTCAAAACAATATAACCCTTCATTTGTGCCAAACCAATAATTCAATTCTTTATCTTGAATGACGTCGTATATTTGAACCCCCCTGAATTGATCTTCACCAAATATAAAATAGGCAGGTTGCTGCGCTTTACTATGATTGAATGTAAAGCATAGTACAAAAAGTAATACAAATTTTGTAAGATGATAATTCCTTAGTATGCTTTGAGCAGTTTTGATAGTAACCAAATGTACAAAAATATAAAGGGAATTTTGATACTATAAAGCGGGGTGTGTAGTAGTTCGGTTTACGTACATAAAATATATTTTATGTTTTTTGCCTGCAGTTATTTTTACACCTAGTTATTGTGTCAAGATGTTTTTTAATGCAATGCTTGGTTCGTGTTGGTATAATATAATGTCAGATTATTTTGGTATAATTTAAATTTAACTTCATAATTTAAAAGCTCTGTAATTAGTATTACAGAGCTTTTAAAAATTATAAATAAAATTCTATTAGTGTGCAGCGTGCTCTACAACGTGAGCTGTATCAGCTTTAGCAATTGTATCAGTAACAACAGGAACAGTTTCTTCCATTTTTTCTATAGTTTCTTTTTCAGAATGTTCTTCTGTAGCTTCAGTTCCATGTTGTTTAGCATGGCCTTCGCATTTAGTTTCGTCTTCGCAGCAACCGTGCTTTTTATCACAAGTACTTACTAAAAGCACTATTGCTAATAAGGTTACAAGTCCCAAAATCATAGGCGTACGAAACGCAACTGGTTTTGCTTCTTCAGAATGATTGTCGTGGTGATCGTGATGAGAACTCATAATGGTTGTTTTAAATATTTGTGGTAAAAATAATTGTTTTATTGAATAATCAAAAACTATTGTACTGAAATTTTTAGACTTTGCTTAGATGTTGGTGTTGATAAATTCAAAACATACAAGCCTTTTGCTAACCCAGATACATTTAAAAGGTGCTGATTGGCTATGTCTGAGTTTTGAGTTAAGAGTTGTGATAACACAACTTTTCCTTGTAAATTAACCATTTCGGCTTGTATGGCGCCTTGATGCTGAGGTGTAATAATCACTAATTGATTATTGGTTGGATTGGGAAATACAGATAAGGCTAATTCTAGATCTTGTTCCTTAATTCCCACAAAAGATTGTATATGATCACGGTATTTCACTTGTGTAGGCGTGAAAGCAGTGCCTACTAAGTTGCCAGAAACTTCTAAATAAGGTATTTTCTCTCCAGTTGTTAACCATTGGTAACTACGTTGGTTATTTGGAAATCCAAAATTAAATGGCACCGTAAAAGTGCCAACTGTTAAGGAACCTCTTAATGTATCAATAGAATATTGAGTTGTTATAACCCTTAAGCAATTATCCGTACCATAAGGTGTGGTAATACTTCCCCAGCCATCAGCTTCGGTAATACGGTAGCCTTGTTTTTTGTAAACAAAAGGAATAAGAGTACTTGTAATTGTAGAGAATTTAAATGTAGTTGAATCTCGGTCGGTATAATTTAAAGGAAAATTATATAATTCATCTTCATCTGTATAAAAATTAGGAACCGGAAATCCAGCTAATTTTATTCCAAGTCCTTCAACTGCAAATACAGTAGCTGTTTTTTTATAGAAATTATAAATATCGGTTATAGTTGGTATACCTGGAACGGCAACTGGAAGTTTAACGGTATCTGTTATTTTTTCGCCATATTTTGGCGGAAAAAAGAAAAAGCCGTAAGGTGTTGATAAAGAAGCTTTGAACTCTCTTAATTTTTGTGAATTAGGGATTAAGGAGCTGAAATTCCATACATAGTTGGCTCCAGTTGCTGTGTAATTACCAACAGAAGCAAGTGTTGCAGAGCTATATCGAATGGTGTCGCCAGATAAGGGCATACTTGTATTGGTAATTGAAATTTGTGCCTGTGCAACAAAAGTGAATATAAAAAGACTAAGTGAGGTAAAAGTTTTTTTCATTGGTTTAATTTTAATCAATCATAAATATACAAATATTTTTTAATTGGTTAAGGATTAATAAATTATACGGTTTATGTACTAAACTTTAGATTAATTCGTTGTAGACACATATTACGGAACAGCTAAAAAACTGTAACTTAGTAGAGCGACTTTTTGATAAAAAAACATACATATTTTATTTTACTTATCATGATAGTAAGTGTTGTTGGCTTTGCTCAAACCACTTATAAACTCACTATTATCAATACTGATAATCAGCCCATTTTCAAAAAAATAACCTATAAAAAATCTTTTTCAAACACTTCCTTTTTAGATAAAGAATTAAATAAAGTGTATCTCTCGCTTATTAATGAAGGATACATTGCTGCTAGTATAGACAGTGTGTCTAAAGATTCTTTGAACTATACCGCTTATTTAGTGTTGGGTAAAAAATTTAAATGGATTGCTTTGTCATACCAAAAAAAGGAAATGGGAATTATATCTAAGTTAGGGTATAACGAGCGTTTTTTTGTTAATAAACCATTTAAATATCACGAGGTTTCGCGTTTAATGGAAAAAATAATTACCTATTACGAAAACAATGGATACCCTTTTTCGACAGCAAAATTAGATAGTTTGGAGTTTACATCAGAGTCGGTAAAAGCAAAATTAGTAGTTGAAAAAAATGTATTTGTAAAATTAGATAGTCTCATTACGCAAGGTACGGCTAACGTTAAACAAAAATTCTTACTTAGGTACTTAGGTATAAAAAACGGCATGCCTTATAATGAAGCTATATTTCAAGGAGTTTCTCGAAAAATAAAGCAACTGCCATTTGCCATTGAAAAATCATCTCCTATATTACGGTTGACTGATAAACAAAATAAGTTGTATTTGTTTTTGGATAAAAAAAACGCCTCGCAATTTGATGGCATTGTAGGAATATTGCCCAGCGATAAGGGTAAAACAGTTATTACGGGGGATGTGAAGATAAAGTTAGTAAGTACTATTTTTAGAAGTGGAGAAACATTTGATATTAATTGGAGGCGCCTTCAAACACAAACACAAGATTTAAAGGCTATAGTTATTTATCCTTATATTGCAGGCTTGCCATTTGGAGCTGATTATAACATTAAGTTATATAAAAAAGACAGTACGTTTATTGATATTAATAACGCCCTTGGTTTGCATTATTATTTTAGTGGATTAAATCACTTTAAAGTTTTTTATAAGCAACGAAATGCTAATTTAATTTCAACAGCAGGATTATCAAATATTACTGTTTTGCCTGAATACGCTGACGTTACCACTAAATCCTATGGGTTGGCAGTTGTGTTAGAAAAAATGGATTATAAATTTAATCCTCGCAAAGGATATAGTATTACGCTCCAAGGTTCAGTGGGTAATAGACAAATTCGTAAAAACCCTAAAATAAATGATATAGCATACTCTACTCTAGAACTTAAAACATCTCAGTATCAAACGGAAGGTTATATAACAGGTTATATTAATATTGTAAAAAATCACGTTCTAAAATTATCTTCTCAATTTGGTAGTGTATTTGGGAATACGATATATAAAAATGAATTGTACCGAATAGGCGGATTGCGAACATTAAGAGGCTTTGATGAAGAAAGCATATATGCTTCATCGTATGTTATTCCAACTCTTGAATATCGATTTATTTTCGAAAAAAACTCTAACATATTTTTATTTGCAGAAGGCGCTTGGTATGAAAATGCAAATGTACAAAGTTACACAACTGATACTCCAATGAGTATTGGAGCTGGAATTAATTTTGAGACCAAAGCTGGTATTTTTAATTTGAGCTATGGTATAGGTAAGCAATTCAATAATGGGTTTGATTTACGTACTGGCAAAATACACGCAGGATTAACCGCATTATTTTAGTAAAAAAGGCTGTATTTATTTAGTTTTTCGTTATACTTGTAATGACATTATTATGACCAAGCGGATTTACTTTTACAGCATATTATTTTTAACCGTACTTAGTGGTTTTGGTCAAAAGGTTAATTCGCAGAAGTTCTCTGTTAAAGATGGGTTGTGTCAATCAACTGTCAAGCAAATAGAACAAGATGATTTCGGTAATTTATGGTTAGCTACAAATTATGGGTTATCTAAATTTAATGGCAAATCTTTCGAAACATACTCTACCAATAACGGACTGCCTTCAAATGATATCACTTGTTTATTTTATAAAAATGAAAAATTGTTTATTGGAACTCGAAAAGGATTTTGTTTTTTTAATGGTGATAAAATTGAAAACACTCCACTTTTTCAAAAAATACAAGGTAATGTCAAAAAAATATTAGAGAGAAATAACATTTTACACATCATTACTAATAAAGGATATTATGTATTAGATATTAGTAAAAATATTTCACACCTTGATTCAATCCCGATGTTAAATGTTACATCGCAAAACCCAACGGATGCTGAGCTAGATTCAGACGGTAATTTATGGATATCTACTTCTAAAAAAGGATTATTTTTTATTGAATTAAGTATTTCAACAAAATTGCCAAAATTAGTTCTTATTCAAAATTCAATTGCCTCTTCTACCATTAATAATAAATTAGTCCGTATTGCTAATTTTAATAATAATAATTTACTTAAAGGTAATTCAATAACAAGCATTGAATTTGACAAACAAAACAATTTATTTATCAGCGATTTTGGTAATGGAATTGCCCGAATCGATTTCGATAAAAGAACAGACAATGGTTCATTTGAGGCTGAGTATTTGCATTTTGATTCAATAAATACAAATTTTATAGAAGTTTCTAGGTTTCCTAATATTTATAAGGATCCTGAAGGTAATTTGTTTTTAGCAACTGATGGCTTTGGTTTTATTAAAGTGCCTTTAGATAAAAATACCAATGAACTTGATTTTTCGAGAAATGGATTAATTTGGGAAAATAGTTCTACGGGTTTCTTTGGAAATCATCCTTTATGTTTTAAACAAGATAAAACAAACACTTGGATTGGCACTCTCAATGATGGATTAGTACTCTTAAATGATAAAAGTTCATTAAGTTATAATCAAAAGTCAGGGTTATTAGAAGAGAAAGTTATTAGTGTTTTTAAATCTAAGGATAGTGCGTTTTGGCTTGGGACATATGGTGGAGGCGCATTTAAATTTGAAAACAAAAAGTTTACACGTAGTTTTTGGGAGCAAGGAATAACCGAATCCATTATAAAAAGTATTGCTGAAGACAATTTTGGAAATATATGGTTAGGTACCATGGGTGGCGGCATTAGCATTATTGGAAAAGAAAATACAAAGAATACATTGCAAGTTAGTAAAGCGATCTCCGAAACAAATAATTTGGTAAGTAATTTTGTGTCGTATATTTTCAAAGCTAGAAATGGCGATATGTGGATTGGGTATCAAGCCCAAAACAAAATAGATAGAATTACGATCAATAAGGATTTGTCGTATACCATGAATACGTTTTATATTAATGATCTTCTTAATTTTAATGTAACTTGTTTATTAGAAGATGATAATAATAATATTTGGATTACTTCAAATGAAGGTGTTTGGCTGTTAAATCCAACTACCGGACATGTTGATAATGAGTTTGCACTATTCAAAAATATTCAAACTATTGCAAAGGATTGGAATGGAAATATGTGGTTAGGCAGTTCTGACGTAGGAATAATTATATTGAAAAATAAGATTAAAGTCCATTATTTTGAAAGCAACTCTACGGCTTCTCCAGAAAGAATTACTATTGAAAATGGAATTAGTAGTAATTGTGTAAATAGTATTTTATTTTCGAAAGAAGCAATTTGGTGCGTTACAAATAATGGGTTGAATGAAATAGCTTTTGATAGTTATTTGAATAAAATTATAGATATAAAAAATTTAAACAAAGGAAGTAGTTTTGCTTCTTATGATAATAAACCAAACGCTTCTATATTAGATAATCAAGAAAATATTTGGATAGGTTCTATTGAAGGCCTTAGCCAATATCAAGTAGCAAATAAGGAAAGAATAACAAAAACAGCAACAAATATAAATGTGTTTATTAACTCAATCCGAATAGATAATAAAATGGTTGATTGGACAGATGATGCTTTGTTTAGCGAAGGATATCTAAGTGGTGTGAAATTTGATGGTTTTTTTAATTGGTATAAAATCCCAAAAAATTTACAGCTTGATTATACTCATAATACGATCCAACTCTTTCTTAATACGGATTATATTTCCGACCAAAAACAAATAAACTATGCTCATAAACTAATCGGCTTCGATAAAGAATGGAACACCTTATTTAATACGAATGAAATTGTTTATCGTAATCTTCCTGCTGGTGATTATAGTATGCTTATTAAAGCATCACTGAGTAATGACTTTGATAACTGCAAAGAATTTACATATAATTTCACGATTAATCCCCCTTTCTGGAATGCCACATGGTTTTATTTACTTGTAACTGTAATAGTTATATCCAGTCTTTATTTTTTAATTGTTGGTCGAGAAAAACGAATGAAACGTGAACGTATTAAATTAGAATTGTTAGTTAAATCTCGGACTTCAGAAATAGAAAATAAAAAACGAGAAATTGAAATTCAAAATACATTAATTCAGGGTATTAATAACGATTTAACTGACAGTATCAAATATGCCCAACGAATTCAGCAAACCATTTTGCCAAATACAATTCATTTAGAGAGTTACTTTGCTGAGCATTTTATTTATTACCAGCCTCGAAACATTGTGAGTGGAGATTATTATTGGATAAAAGAAATAGATAATTTGGTTTATGTTGCCGTTGTCGATTGCACAGGTCATGGTGTTCCGGGAGCATTCATGTCTCTTATTTCAAGTAATATTTTAAATGAATTTGTTAATATTAGCACGTCTCACAGTCCAACTAAAATAATAGAGTTTTTGAGAAAAGAAATCAAAGTTCGATTAAACGAAAACAGAGATGAAATGGTAAATGATGGTTTAGATATTGCTCTAATTTGTTTTAATAAACAAAACTCAACCATTGAATACGTAAATGCTAACAGGCCTTTGTATATCATTTCTAATGATGAATTAATTACACTTGCCTCTGAAAATGTCAGTATAGGTGGTTATGCGGATCTAGATGCTGTTATTCCAAGTAAAAAGTTATCAATCAAAAAGGATGATTTGTTGTTTTTATTTACAGATGGAATAACGGATCAGTTTGGAGGAGATAAAAATAAAAAGTATAATCCTCAACGATTACGTCAGTTTTTATTAATGAATAATCATTTGCCAATGGTAGAGCTTCGTCAAAAATTGATGATTGAAATTGCTATATGGCAGAGTAATTACGAGCAAACAGATGACATTCTGTTTATTGGATTAAAAATTTAAATAAACAGTTTTTAATGGCACTCAATTAATAATTATATTCATTACATTAGTAAGTGATCAATTTTAAAACCATCCCATTTTTAAAAATACTTATTCCTTATTTGTTAGGGGTATTTTTTACTATAAAGGTTGGGTATATTCAAAACTTACATGTATTTTTTTTATCTGCTTTTCTTTTGTTTGTATGTTCATTTTTAATTCAAAAATTCTTTAATTCAAAGAGTTGGATTAAAAAGTGGTTATATATTTTTAGTGCAGATCTTTTGTTATTTTTCTTAGCAAATGAATCTTGTTTTTTATATAATGCTAAAAATAATGTTAGGCATTATACTCATCATATAGAGCAAAAAGAGCAGCGTTTTATTGGAATTATTGATGATTTGCCTGTGGTAACGGATAAATTTATAAAGTTATCCGTTCAGTTAAATTCTATCGAGTCGAATAACAATTGGTTTTTCACAATGGGTAACATGGTTGTTTATGTAAAAAAAGATTCAACTTTAAAATTTACTATTGGGAACACTGTTTTTATAAATTCTAAATTTGGGTATATTAATGAGCCCAAAAATCCTAATGAGTTTAATTATAAAGAGTTTTTAGAACGTAAAAATATTTACAACACAGTTTATGCAAAGCCCGAACAAATTTGTGTTTTGAAAGATTTTAAGCAATCATTTTCCTTGATTCAATTTGGTGCGAAAATTAAAGCGCACGTGGTTTCTATATTAAGAAATTGTGGTTTGTCGCAACAAGCATTCTCTATTTGCACAGCTTTATTGGT
Organism: Bacteroidota bacterium; assembly: GCA_025356715.1. The sequence goes on along the minus strand of JANXRU010000076.1, from coordinate 4,255 downwards.
TGGGTATGATGATGAAATTGATAAGGATATTATGCAGAGTTTTTCTCATTCGGGAACACTTCATATATTATCTGTTTCAGGCATGCATACGGGTTTGTTGTATGGTTTAATTATATCTATTTTCTTATTTTTTGATAAACATGACAAACGGAAGAAATCGAAATGTTTAGTCGTTATTTTGTCTTTGATATTATTTGTTATTATAACAGGATTTTCTCCGTCGGTATTGCGGGCGGCACTCATGCTGTCATTAGTAAGTATAGGAAATGCGTTTTATAAACAAGGGAATTCATACAATACATTGTTAGTTTCTGCTTTTGTATTATTATTGTTTGATCCTTATTTAATTGAAGATGCAAGTTTTTTGTTAAGTTATTTTGCCGTGTTTGGAATTATGTATCTGTATCCTATTCTTCATCGACTATATATTTTTGAAAATAAAATTGGGCAGTGGTTTTGGAATTTAATATTAATGTCGGTGGCAGCAACTGTTTTTACACTTCCTATTTCGTTATACTTTTTTCATCAATTCCCTATTTGGTTTGCTTTTTCTAATTTAATTATTATTCCTATTAGTATTTTCTTAATGGGAGCAACTGTCATTTTAATTTTTTGTTATAAAATTACTGTTCTTAAGATGTTTTTTGCTTTTCTTATTAATGGCTCTACTTCTATCATGCTTTGGGTTTCTCAATTGACCGATAATTCAAGTTATGGCTTTTTAGATTTTATTTCATTTTCTAAAATGGACGCACTATTTTGTTCACTATTTTTGATAACACTTTTTGTTTTTATATACGCTAAAAAATATACGCAATTGTTGATTGTAGGAGTTGTTTTAATTACTTGGATAACAATTTCAATAGGAGTTAATTTTAACCAACTAAAACAAAATGAATTAGTTGTTTTTAGTGTAAAAAATAAATCAGCTATAGTATTAAGAATTGGCAAACATTTTTATAGCGACACGAATGGTCTATCTAGCAGTGAATTTAACCGATTTGTAAAACCGTATTTTTTAAATTTTTCTAATCCATTAATTAATACGCTTATTGGTAATTACATTCGCGTAAACTCAACTGCTATTATGTTTTATAATAGCCCCTCTATGACAGCTTTTAGCCATAATGCAAAATATATTATTGTGAGTAATAACACACCTCTTACATTTAATAATTTAACTAAAGCAAAACCTATTATTATTGCCGATTGCAGTAACAATTATAACTTTGTAAAGGAATTAAAGAAGCAATGTGAAAGTGAAGGCGCATACTTTTATTCAGTTAAAGAAAAAGGTGCATTTACAATTAAATTTTAAATAGAAATGAAATTACGTATAGGAGATAAAGTAAGATTTTTAAATGAAGTAGGGGAGGGCGTTATTACGAGATTTAAAGATAGGGAAACTGTATTTGTAGAAATGAATGATGGTTTCGAAATTCCTTATTTAACGAAGCATTTGGTGCCTATACATACCGAATTGATTTTAAATCCTGAAGTAGAAAATATGGAAATGGAATTAGAAACCATTTTATCTGATTCTATTTATTTCATTATTGAAACCGATCATGATTTACCTATGTTAGTGAGTGAGTATAAATTTTATTTATTCAATTCATCTTCCTACAATGCTGCCTTCACCTACTCAGTGAAAGATAATGCACATTTCCAAACCCTTAAACACGGGGAGCTTGGAGCGTATCAAAAAATATTTTTAAAACAAGTCAAAAAGAATTTTTTTACAGAATACGCGTATCATAAAATTGAATGTTTATTTTTTAAAAACATGCATTATAAATCTCAAATTCCTTTAGCTGAAATTTTGTTTATCAATGATCGTATTATTTCACAATCTTCGTTGATAAAACATGATGAGTTTAAATTCCCTGTTTATGCTTATGTATTAAAAGAAGATTTCCTTGACAATCAAGTTGTGGAACAGAGACTTAATCCAGAAGATGTAACGCGTTTAAAATCCATCAAAGAATTTAAACAACCAATTAAAAAGTCAATTGCCAAGCAACAATTAAAAGATTTAACCAGAGAAATTGATTTGCATATTGAGGAGTTAGTTGACACGCATAAAAGTTTAACAAATTCTCAAATATTAGCCATTCAATTGGAACGGTTTGAAAAAGAAATAGATTTTTGTTTAGAAAACGGATTTAAAAAACTGATTGTAATACATGGAGTTGGAAACGGAAAACTAAAAATGGAAATCATTGAAATTTTAAAAACAATAGATGATATTAGCTATTATGATGCTTCATACAAAAACTACGGTTATGGCGCTACCGAAATTATGATTTATTAATTTCATTTTATAAAATTTTAAATTCCCGCACTAATTAATAATCCGTTTATTTTTTAAATAATGCATACGTTAGTTATGGTGTGGTAGGCGTGGACGAACGGAGCGAATTTTTTTTATAGCAAATAGTGGGCTGGCTTTTGGAGCGCATAAAACAAAATATGGCGTTCGTCCTTGACTTTTGTTTCTTTTTGGTCAAGCAGAAGAAAATAAAAAATAAACTTTTCAGAATGAATCCTAATCGAATAAATTATTCCGTCATATTCAATACATCAAAAATCAAATCCCTCTCATAACCCCTTGATATAGCATAATTGGCTAATTTGAATTTCAGTTTAATTGGGTTTTTTTCAGTTGTTAACCTTTTTTTAGTTGCAATCACCTTAGTTAAGGTGTCGATGTATTCTTCTTCATCTATTTGTAGCAATGCTTTTTTTAAACAATAGTCGCTTACTCGTTTTTGTTTTAATTCTTGTTTAATTTTTATTCTACCCCATTTTTTGATATTAAATTTTCCTTTCGCAAATTGTATCGCAAAGCGCTCTTCGTTGATGAAATTTTCTTCGATAAGTTTCACGATTATGTTTTCAACCGCTTCAGGCCATAAACCTAACTCGTATAACTTGCTTCGTGCATCATGTTGGCAACGCTCTTGATAAGCACACCAACCTTGCATTTTCATTAATGCAAGATGTGGGTCTGTGATTTTTATAGGTTGTTTTTTTTCGAACACACACAAAAGTAAGATTATTTTATTTGCGAATGATTACTCCATTTTAATTATATTTGATTACTGATATGATGACGCTACCTGACGAATTTTTGGAATCGATTTCTTCTTGCAAAGGTTTTGAAAAGAATTCCTTTATAGAAGCTCATCAAATACCTTCACCAACCAGTGTTAGAATTAATCCCTTCAAAAAAACAGAATTATTTTTTAAACTTGATGAGCGTGTTTTATGGAATGATAAAGGATATTATTTAGAAGAACGTCCGAGTTTTACACACGACATTTTATTTCAAGCTGGGTGCTATTATGTACAAGAAGCAGGCTCTATGTTTATTGAGTACGCTTTGAAGTCTGTTGTTGATTTTAATGAAACGTTACTTGCTCTTGATTTGTGCGCATCTCCTGGTGGCAAAAGTACTTTATTGAATTCTTTATTAAATACTCAAAGTGTAATAGTTGCTAATGAAATAGCAAAACAACGAGCGGATGTACTATGTCAAAATTTGACGAAGTGGGGAACGAGTAATGTGGTTGTAACAAATAATGACCCTTCTGTTTTTGCAGATATGCATCAAGTGTTTGATATCATTTTAGTAGATGCTCCTTGCAGTGGTTCAGGCTTATTTAGAAAGCAACACGATGCTGTGGGTGAATGGAGTTTAGATAATGTAAATTTATGTTCTTCTAGGCAAAAACGCATATTAGCTGATATAGTTGTTAGTTTGAAAGATGGTGGTGTATTGGTATATAGTACTTGTTCTTATTCTGAACAAGAAAATGAATCAATTGTAGATTGGTTAGTATCTGAATTTAATTTAGAAAGTACTCAAATTGATATTCCAAAAAATTGGGGGATCATTGAAAGCATCAGTGAAACAACACATAGCCATGGCTATCGGTTTTATCCTAATAAAACACAATCAGAAGGTTTTTTCTGTAGCATACTTAGAAAGAAAAAATTACATGAGGCTAATCAATCACATAGAAAATTAAAACACGAAACATTTACCGCTATTAAACCTAAAGAAAAAGAGCTCTTTATGTCGTGGCTTGATAATTTTGACAAACATGAAGTTATTAAATTTAAAGACGATTATTTATTGACCAATACCCTGGCTTTAGAATTTGTAAATAGACATCCGAAATTATATTTAAAAAAAGTGGGCACTACTATTGGAAGTCTTATAAAAAATGAAGTAATTCCACATCACGAT
>JANXRU010000016.1 GCA_025356715.1 Bacteroidota bacterium | reverse complement strand
GAAATTCCTACTGTCCAAGGCAAACCACGATATTTAGGATCTCTCCTGTACAAATTTGTATCAGTAGTATTACGATATGAATAATAAGTTTTGTAACCCCAAATTGAGTCTGTCGGATAAACAAAGTCTTTTGTTTTTGTAACAAAAATAATATTGCTACCAGGAGCATCGTCGTATGTTATTCTTTTAACTGAATTTATTTCTTTTCCTTGAGAGTAAATATATTTTGATTTGAAGAAAACTTCTACTTTAACAGGTTCCCATATAGATTGTCCTGAAAAAGTTTGTGCTACAAGAAATATAAATGAGAATAAAATTAATTTCATAATAGTCTTTTTTTTTAAACGATTGTCGTCCGTTGACGCATTACTAGCTTATACCCGCCATTTTATGGCGGTTATTTTTTTTAACATATTTAATGCTTTTCTTCATTTTTTAATTCTTTACAACTTCGCCACCTCAGGCACAATCAAATATACCTTTTTTAATTATAATAAATCAAACGGCCCTTTTATACTAGTTAATTTGCCAGATGACACTAGCATCTTCCTACTCACAAAATCCAGCGGAGCCTCTGTTTGGTGTAAGTGCATCTCCTGCTAAGTGGTTAAGAACAGAGCGTAAACTACTTAGATGGAAGCATAAAGGTGCTTTATGGTTTCATAAGGTTACTAAAGGAAAACATAAACTCATTAGATAAAACCATCAAGTTACCTAAACCTTTGTTTAATAAACACTATCAAATCATCAAACGATTTCGCTTTTGTTGGAGTTTTTTCCAACAAACAACTCTGTTGTTAAATAGGATTCACTCAGTACATTGAAAATAGTAATAAATTAGTACTACCAGAGAATATAAATTTAAATTAATGCATGATTATTCGAAAGAATTAATAAAAAGACACGCATTAATATTATAAGTATTTATCATACGTTAGTAATGGTGCGGTAGGCGTGCACGAACGGAGCGAACTACGCAATTTACAGCAAATAGTGCGAAGGTTTTTTGAGCGTGTAAATTGGGGAGTTGGCGTTCGTGCTTGATTTTTTGCTTATTTTTGATCAAGCAAAAAGAAGGTAAAAATAAAATTACTTTTTGAGCGAACCCTAATTTGCTTGTTGATGAAAACACAAACAACGGCGGGATCATCAAAAAATATAGTAATCCTAAATTTTTAATGATGCTTATTTTTATTCGTAAGCTCCAGCACTTGGTATAGTCATACTTCTTGTAAGGCCAGTAATATCTAGTTTTGTTATAGGGTAAGTTGTTTGATAAGAGGAATTACCGATACCTTTTGCCGCAGAGCCAGTTGGTTTTAAGCTAAAATCATAATTTGCAACATCCGTAAAATTAGCGGTTTGATTATATATATTGTTAACCGACGTTGTACCAGTAATAGCAGTGGTTTTAAGTAAACAGCTATTAAATTGATAAATTTTAGTGGCTGAAATAGGGGTTCTTACATCTGTTTCTAACTCATTAGTAATAGAACCATCTATAATGCAATTACCAAAGTATAAGCTATCATAAGGCCAAATATTAGTGCCATCATAATTGTCTAAATGTACGCAAGGTTGAGTCCCTCTGCCGCCATCTTTGTTAAAATAATTAGCAAAGGTATTTTGTAAAAACACGCAATTCCCGCCATTAGTTATAGCTGCACAATATTCCTTACAATTACTTATCACATTATTAGCTGACCAAATATTAAAGGCTGAAGTGTAAAGCCCCCATTTAGAACAATTTTTTATGATTGTGTTAGTTACTTTTAACTTCTTTGGTTGAGATAAATTCATTAAAACTTCTGCTTGCAAGCCTATATAATTATTTTTAATGATAGCATAATTAATGTAATTATCGGTTTGCCCTTCATTTATCCAAATTCGATCCCATTGCCCAGGTAAATCAGCATAATCGGCTTCTCTTCTATCGCCTTGAAACGTAACTTCATTACCCAATGCTCCATTAACTTGTAATGTTCCATAACGATATACCCATAAGCCTGCGTTTTGATGAAAATAAACCTTTACTCCAGGATTTATAATTAACTTTTGAGTAGAATCAACCACTAACCAACCATAAATAACATGTGGTTTATTGTCAGATACTCCTGATCCGCCTCCCCAATTTACAGTAACATTGGTTTGGGTTGATACAGTAGAGTAGGGAAGAAATCCATTTTTATATTGTATGGCTTTATCAGGAAAATGATAATGAGCGTCCTGTCCCCAAGCTTCAAGTGCAACAGATTGTTCATTTCCATTAATTTCGAACAATATGTTATCTTGAATTATTAACGGACTTAAGTTATTTGTTGGGTCTACGTTTACTTGTATAAAAATAAAAATGCTATCATTTGCTAAAATCTCAACATTGGTAACTTCTTTTCCAGGAGTTCCATCCACATTCATCATAAAATTTGAAGAACTACCTTTGGCTAGTTTAACAGAAGAAATATTTATTTTCTGACTATTTGTATTTCTGACTCTAATTTGCCGAGTAGCAGATCCAATGGTTGTAAAAACGGTGTCAAAAAGTACGGAGTCTTTAGAAAAGGATAATTGGACTGATGAGTCAGTTAGTAACTTGTCTTTTTTACACGAAAGAAAGGCGAAAGACAGCGCTAAAAAAGTAAAAAGAAGAATAATTAAACGAGTCATAGGGCAAATTTATAATATTAATAACGCTAATAGTAGTATTTTATTTTATTTTTGGTAAAAATAGTTGCGGTTTAGAGTTTTTTACTATATTTGCATTCCAAATTTTTGAATAATAAAATAAGAATATAATAAAATGAAAGCAGAAATTCACCCAGAAAACTACAGACTTTGTGTATTTAAAGATATGTCTAACGGATACTCATTTTTAACTAAGTCTTGTTCAGACACAAAAGACACTATCGTTCATGAAGATGGTGTTGAATATCCTTTAGTTAAATTAGATATTTCAATGACATCTCACCCGTTTTATACTGGTAAACATATGTTAGTTGATACAGCTGGTCGTATTGATAAATTTAAAACTCGTTACGCTAAAAAATCTTAATTAGTTTTTACCAAATAAAAAAAATCCATTCGTTTAGACGGATGGATTTTTTTATTTAGTAATTTAGCCAAAATGAAATTCTTATTTTTATATACAGAAATTGCTGAGTATTTTATAGCCTGTTGTAATGAATTATCTAAACATGGAGAGGTACATATTGTTAGATGGCCAGTAAACAAGGAAGCTCCATTTCAATTTCAAATAAGTAACAACATAAAAGTTTACGATAAAAACAATTATTCATCAGTTCAGTTAGAAGAGTTAATAAAAACAATTGACCCTTCTATTATTATTTGTAGTGGATGGATTGATAAATTATATTTAAAAATCACAAAAACATATTTTAAGAAAATTCCCACAGTAATGACTTGTGATACTCATTGGAGAGGGACTTTTAAACAAAGACTTGCAACCTTGGTTAGCAGATTTACGTTAATGAAAATGTTTTCATATGCATGGGTGCCTGGACAAATTCAAAAGACGTATGCTTTAAAATTAGGATTTGATAGTAAAAACATAATAACTGGTTTTTATAGTTGTGATTTGCCCTATTTTGAATCAATATATAATTCTCAAATTGAAAAAAAGGGAATCGAATTCCCTAAACGTTTTTTATATGTTGGTAGATATTATGAGTTTAAAGGCATTAAAGAATTATGGCAAGCATTTATTGAATTACAAGTAGAGGCGCCTAATGAGTGGGAGTTGTGGTGCTTAGGAATTGGAGATATTATGCCAATTGATCATCCTAAAATTAAACATTTTGGTTTTGTGCAGCCTAAAGATTTACCTTCATTTACTTTACAAACAGGTGTATTTGTTTTGCCAAGTCGTTATGAACCATGGGGAGTTGTTGTGCATGAATTTGCAGCGGCAGGTTTTCCTTTATTAATAAGTGCTGAGGTTGGAGCTAAAGAGCAGTTTTTACGAGATGGAGAAAATGGGTTCGAATTTGAAGCAGGTAGTGTTTCATCCATAAAACTTGCCTTAAATAAAATAATGAAGAAGAATTCTAATGAATTATATGCAATGTCATTAAAATCTAATGAATTGTCTAAATCTATTTCGCCAAAAACTTGGACTGAAAGTTTATTAAAAATAGTTCAAAAATAAACGTTAAATAATTTTATACTTGGAGTATAAATATTAAAACATCATCTGTTTGTTTAAAATTACCTTTAATTTAACAGAGGCGGGTTGCTTACCTAATCAAGCTATTTTCTTTTATTTCTTCCAGTAATTGCTCTTGCGCTTTGTGCCTGTTTTTAATATGTATAAAGTTTCCTTTTCCAATCTCTGCTATTTCTTTTAGGTTTGCCATGGCATCTTTATCATTACCAAAGGCAATGGTACTAAGTTTTATTAATTTTGTTCCTTGTTTTTGTAAGTAGATTTGTTGGTCTTCACTATAAAACCGAAACTTGCCATCAGTTGCTAAAATGATTTGATTGTTCCCATTACCAATGTAGTTTTTGAGAGCCAAATCTAAACTAAATAATATAGCTTTTCTACCTTTAGTTCCTCCGCGAGCTTTTAGTTTATTAACTACCCCATTTAAATCTTCTTTTTGGTTGCCACTGATGCCGTCTCGTAAAAGTTTCACTGTATCCGCATAAGTTACAAACGAAATTTTGTCCATCGGCCGGAGGGCAGAAATTAAATAATGTAAGGCACTTTGCATCACTTTTAATTTTAAAGTATCGCTCATAGAACTCGATACATCTACTAAAAAAATAATATTGTTGGGTTTATAACTCGTATTATCTAAAACTGTTTGGTTTGTTAATTTATCGGGTTCTTTGGTAACAATAGGCGTTATAGTATGTTGCGGAGTAGTAGTTTTAGTTGGTAAAGATGTTGTAGTGCTTGTATTAGAATTTTTGTCAGGGATTTGATTACTTACATCTTTAGGCTCATTTTTCTCAGGAACCAATATTGGCTCTATGTTTTTTACGCCCGCTGTATTGGGTTTCTTAAAATAAAAGCAAGCTGTTTTGTCGTTTGTTTTAATGGATTTAATAGTACCCGAAAGACTTAATTTGAAAGGTAAAGCATCGGCACTGGTTATTAAATGAATAGCTTCATTAAACTTTCCTGTATTTTTTGGTATAAACTCTACTACAATGATGGCTGTGTCGTTGGATTTTAAGGTTTTTTTAGAAGAACGAATGGTAATTCCTTTTTCCGCATCGGCTCTTAATAAATATAAATTTTTAGCCTGATGATTAGTGATGGTGTAATCTGCTCTTACTTTATAAATATTTTCTTGCAAGCCTATATCTTTGTTTACATCATCAACAATTATCAAACTGTTTTGAGCTATAGATTTTTGAGAAAAACTATAAAATAGAAGATATAAAACAATAATTCTCAAGAGTGTATATTTATAAATTTAACCTTAACCCAAATCTATAAAATAAATTTATCTTTTTACTGTCAGAAATGGCTGTACCTACATCAAACCTTAGTACTTGTAATATCTTATCAAAGCCCACATATACTTCATTGTAATTTCCTGTTTCGGTTAATAAGCCATTAATACCAGCTATTTCATAAAATTTAGTTTTACGTAATAAAGGAATTTTGCCTACAAAAAAACCTCTAAAGTTATGCGATACATGGTATTCTACAAACTTGGTGTTAGTACTATAGGTATAATAATTTAATGCATGGAATTCAGAAATAGGATTACGAGTGCTTACTCCAGGAATTTCCGAATTGGATTTGTTCATTAAAAATAGAGTTTGATTGCCGTTAAAATGTTTGTAATCAATAAATGTCATATTTGCATTATTAAAAAAGATTCCCCCTAATACATCAAACTTCATTTCTCCAATGGCTCTTAAATTAAGGTCTTTACCAATAGCTAGTTCTAAATAGTCATAATTAAATTTAGTGGTGTTGGTTGTTAATCCTTTTTTGTATACAAAAGAAAACTCAGGCCATTTGGTTGCCAATAAGCGTTTAAAGGTTGGATACGTTTCGTATTTTGCAAACGGAATAAATTTAAAGCCTAGTTTAAATTGCAACAGGTCTTCGGGGTTAAAAGCTGGTTTATCGTTAAAAGCACCATCATCAAAAGCAGCTCTGTTTGATGTAAAATGTTTTGAACTATCGCCCAAAAAATAATAAAAACTATGATTGATAGTGGCTTCACGATGATTGTATTGCGCATCAGCTGTAACATATAACCCAGTTGCTAATTCTTGATTATATTCTATTTCGAATACATCTTTTTGGTAAATTTTCATATAATTACTTTTGTCGAGTAGGGTATAAGCCATATTAAAAAAGTTACCGATAGGGTCGTGTGGGTTATATTGTGTCATAAACCTACCAGCGGTTACACTTATACTTTGGCTTTGTTTAGGATTAAATAAGCTATAACCAGTTAAGCCACCACTCCATTTGTAATTTGCAAAACCATAATGGGCAGTAGCAGTTAATCCATTTATTTTTCGAGTTTCTTTATCGTAATTATATATAATGCCTTTTAGTGTAGCATTTACGCCTTCCACCGTATTATAACTAACCATATTTAAAATAGGATTGGTAGTAAAATAATTTCCTAAAATATCATTACGTTTACTCAAGCCACTTAAGCCTAAATGCCATTTACTATTTGCTTGTGATACAGAGTCTTTATAACGCGGTGTTTCCATACGTTTCAAGGTACTATCTCCTTTGTGGTAATAATTAATTTCTTCGGTTGATAAAATAGATGGGCGAGTAGTAGACCAATACGTGGTATCTTTTTTATTGGCTTTATCTTCTATTTTAAACACTTCATTACTAAAGAAACGCTTTGGGAAAGTTCTATTTACTTGGTAATTGGAAATGGTTGCATTACTCATATCAGTAGCTGCAAAACCAAATACTTTTAAATGGCTATAAATTTGCATTTGCACAGGCACCCAAATACTATCATTTACGTTAATCATCTCTTGCTTAATATGCACCGTATCTACAAAATCAATTTGGGCATCTTTAGTAATAAATAAATCACTCGAATAAATTTGGTAGTTATCGCCTTCGTTAATATAGAGTTCGCCATGAAATAAAGGATCTCCCTTACGACGTGGAATTATTTTTATTTTATGAATAGGTTTATTATCTACATAAAAAGTACCAAGGTATTTGTATTTATAACTTAATAAAGAACCTGTGGCAAGTGGCGATATAAAAGGGCGTTCGGAGTACCCCGTCATATTAATAGACGGCTCATAAAAATTAACAAATACATCTTCCACACGGTTCCAGCTAAAGCCTGTTTTTTGTCCAGCTACTTTACTCGCTATCATTTCTTCTTTTTTCTTATCAGGTTTTTGGGTGTAATACTTAGCTACGGATTCCGACATATACATCATACCTAAATTGGTACTATCTGGCATATCTTTTTTATTAATAAAGAAAGGTAGTTTTTTAGGTATTTGTAAAAGTTTCACATTGCTTTTCATATACACATCCGCCGAAAAAGATTGTACTAAATCCATGTTATTCTTGCGCCTTTTAATAGCTTCGCGCATAATGGCAAAGGCAGGGTCTTTAGCATTTGCTTTTACTAATACTTCTTGCAGTTGCATATTTTCTGATTTTAATTTAATGGTTAAATCAGAGGTTTGTGTATTAATGTCAATTTTTTCTTTATGTTTTTTATAACCTAACGTTTGAAAATTCAATTCTAAACTGCCACCTTCTTTTACATTTAATACAAATTCTCCATCCGCATTTGCTGTTGTTCCATTGGTAGATCCTTCGATGTATACATTTACAAAAGGAATAGTGGCGCCATACTCATCTACTACTTTTCCTCTTACGGTAATATAGTTTTCTTTAATCCCTAAGCTTCTCATCATAAAAGCCATATCAAAGGCTAAGTCTTTATATTGCCCATAACGCCCTGACGAGCCATTATGGCCGCCATCCATCGTAGTTTTAAATAAGATTAAATTAGTGTCTGTTTTTAATTCTCTTAATTTAGCAATCCATTTGGATGGTTCCCAAAAACCAACTTGCGCATCATTATAACCCGCAGTAGCCAATATATCTGGGTATTTTTGTGCTACGACATTATCGTAAGGCGAATAGGATTTCATATATGTATAATCCGCTTTTACTTTTGGATTTCCCCATTCTTCAAATTCAAAGGTTGTTAATGGAATAGATTCATCTAACATCGTATTAATCACATCCACAAAAGGTACATTAGCTACTACGCATTTAAATAAATCGGGACGCATATTAGTAACAGCACCCATTAGTAGGCCACCAGCGCTACCACCATTAATCGTTAATTTAGAGGAGTTCGTGTAATTTTGAGCAATCAAATACTCGGCGCAATCAATAAAATCCGTAAACGTATTTTTTTTATGGAACAATTTTCCATCTTCGTACCATTGATTTCCTAAATCATTACTGCCTCTAATATGAGCAACGGCATACACAAAACCTCTATCTATATAACTAATAGCGCTTGAGTTAAAACCACTGTAGTTAGGTGCACCATAAGAGCCATAAGAATAAAGGAAGCAAGGGTTTTTACCATTTAACACTAAGCCTTTTTTATACACTAAGGTAATGGGCACTTTAGCACCATCACGTGCGGTAGCAAAAATACGCTTGGTTTCGTAATTTTCGGGTTTATAGTTTCCTAAAATGGTATCTTCTTGTAGCGTTTTTTTATCCTTTGTATACAAGTTATAGTTTACTGTTTTGGTGGGATGTACCATGTTTGAATAACTATAATTAATGGATTTAGTGGTATAATAATCGTAATCATCAAAGCCAAAGTTTATCTCATAAATGTCTAAATCAGGATTTAAAATAGTTGTTTCCTTGGTTTTAAGATTTACAATTTTTATGCGATGTTGAGCATTTTCTTTTTCATTAACGATCATGAAATCTTTTGTGAATTCAATACCTTCTAATAAAACGTGTTCGTTATGCGGAATAATATCTTTCCAATTAGTAACTGCAGGAAGCGTTATTTTTGTGGTTGCTAATCTATTATTAATGGCATTTAAATTAGTGGTAATAATAAAATCAGCCCCTTCAATATGGTCTAAACTATAGGTTACACTTGGTTCTCGTTTCAAAAATAGTGTTGGCTTTAGGGCAGTGCCGTCAGCAGGCATATACCATTCTTCGGTAGATTTTGTTTTAGTAACATTAATAAATAAATAGTTTTTAGATGATGATTTAGAAAGGCTAACCGCAAAAGTCTTATCTAATTCTTCAAACACTAATTCGTCTTCGCTTATTGACCTACCAATCATGTGCCTGTAAACACGGTAGGATCGAAGGGTTTTGTCTTCTGGTTTAGTGTAATAAATCGTTTTATTATCTTCTGCCCAATTAAGACTTAATATGTTTTCTAATTTTTCAATTTGATAAGTACTGTCGCTATCAATATGTTTTAAATAATAGGTTAAGATGTTATTGCCTTTACTATCGATGCCATAATATAGCCACTGTTGGTTAGGACTAATTGCAAAACCCGAAACATTAATATAGGGTTGATCTTTTGCTAAGGCATTTACATCTAAAATAATGGTTTCGTGTGCATTGGCTGTGTCTTTTTTACGGCAATGAATGGGGTATTCTTTTCCTTTTTCATTTTTAGTGTAATATAAATAGCCTTTTCTTTTTGTAGGTAAAGAGGTATAAGTTTCTTTTCTGCGAGATTTGAATTCTTCATATAATACCTTTTGCAAAAAAGTACTTTGCTTCATTATATTATTGGCATAAGCATTTTCGGCATATAAGTGATTAATAACTTCAGGAGAATTTTTGTCACGCATCCAGTAATAGTTATCAATAACTGTATCGCCATGAATAACTAATTGGCTTGGAATTTTTTTGGAAGTAGGCGGATTAAATTCTCGTTCTTGAGCTTCTGCTTTTAGTAATAGAAAGAATGCGAATAAAAAATAGAAAATGGATTTAAGCATAAAATAAGTTTAGTTAGTGGTATTTAATATGTATAACCCAAATAGGTAACAAGGTAAAGTGTTTTTATAAGAATTAGCATCTGTTGAGACCCTGAAATTAGTTCAGGGTAACAAAACTTTGGACCATTTATATATGACAGTTGGTATTACTTCAGTTTTTCATTATTGATATGTCGTTCCGAATCACGATTTGTTTTTTTGTCTAAATTTTTTTTAAGCGCTTCTTCTAAATTAACACCCGTTTGATTAGCCAAACAAATCAGTACAAAAAGCACATCAGCCATTTCATCTCCTAAATCTTTTTGTTTATCCGATTCTTTTTCGCTTTGTTCGCCATAACGACGAGCGATGATACGTGCTACTTCGCCCACTTCTTCAGTAAGCATAGCCATATTGGTGAGTTCGCTAAAATAACGCACTCCATATTGCTTTATCCAATTATCAATTGCTTGTTGAGATTCCGTTAGTGTCATGTTATTAGTTTAAATGATTTCTCTTAAAGCCCTTCTATTTCTTAATAGAGTCCGATTCGTATTTCTCAATAATTGCCTTAACTAAACGATGTCTAATCACATCAAGTGTTGTCAATTCAATGATTTCAATGCCATCTGTCTTTTTTAATAAACGAATTGCTTGAGCTAAACCGGACGCTTGATTGCGAGGTAAATCAATTTGTGTTACATCGCCATTAATAATAAATTTGGCATTAGCGCCCATTCGAGTCAAAAACATTTTCATTTGACTTTCAGTGGTGTTTTGCGCTTCATCTAAAATAACAAAAGCATTATCAAGTGTACGCCCACGCATAAAAGCTAATGGAGCAATTTGGATGATTTTCGCTTCAATTAATTGGTTGAGTTTGTCAATAGGAATCATATCATACAAGGCATCGTATAACGGTTGCATATAAGGATCCAGTTTCTCTTTTAAATCTCCAGGTAAAAAACCTAAATTTTCCCCAGCCTCTACTGCGGGTCGGGTTAAAATAATACGCTTAACTTCTTTGTTTTTGAGGGCTCTTACAGCCAATGCAACGGCGGTATAAGTTTTTCCTGTTCCCGCAGGACCAACAGCAAATATCATATCATTTGTACTAACTGCTTGCATCATTTTACGCTGATTATCAGTACGTGCTTTAATAACCAAGCCACTATTGCCAAATAAAATAATATCAGAACCAGTAGCCTCTTCTTTAGCATGTAGTAGGTTGTCGCCTGTTTGCCCCAATAAACGTTCTATAACCGTATCGGTTAATAAGCCGTTTTTATGATAGTAATCTACCATCATATTTAATTTTTTTTCGAAATGAGTTATTTCTGCCTCTTCACCTATCACCTTAATAGAATAGCCCCGAGCTACAATTTTTAATTTCGGGAAATATTTTTTTATAACGTTGAGTTTCACATCATTTACTCCGTATATTTCAACAGGCTCTATACTATCAATGCTTATTATTTTTTCTATCAAAATGTTTTTTTTGTTAATAATCGTGTTAATCAATTCGTTTGTTGAGTAAATCTAAGCCTAAAATATTATTTACATTTGACTAAGATTTAAAAAGTTTTCAATATGTCTATAATAACCATTACTACTGATTTGGGCTATCGTGACCCATATTTGGCTATGGTAAAAGGCATCTTGTACTCAAAGTTACCACAATCTCAAATTATTGATTTAGCCTGTAGTGTAAAACCGCACGCTCATAGCGAAGGGGCTTTTGCTTTAAGAAGCGCTTTACCTTATTTTCCGGATAATACCATTCATTTATTTGCTATTAAGTTTTTAAATTCTTCCGAAACAATTTCTAATTTATCTGTTGATAATACACGTTATTTATTAACGAAATACAAAAACCAATACATAGTATGCCCTGATAATGGTGCATTAACGCTTATTGATAAAGAATTTAATGCGCCTGTGTATCAATTAATGTTTGATAATGAAAAACACCATCCTTTTTATTTAAGAGATATTTTTACAGAGGTTGCTTCTAAATTAGCATTAAAAATTCCATTAGAAGATTTTTGTTCTTTGACAGAAGATTATTGTAAGATATTTGCGTTCGAGAGTTTTTCAACGCCCAGTAATTTACAAGGAATGGTGTTGTATGAGGATGATTTTGGGAATTTAATAACCAGTATCACCAAGCAAGAATTTGAAAAAATAGTTGGTAAAAAGAGGTTTGCTTTACAGCTCCCATCCTTTAAAATACAAAAAATTTCTAATACCTACGATGATGTGAAGATAGGTGATGTGGTTGCATTTTTTAATTCAATGGATTTATTAGAAATAGCAACGTTAGGTCAATCAGCATCTAAAATTGCGTTTAATAAAAAAGTATTAGGTAAATATAAAATTGATAGAATAATAATAGATATTTATGATTAAACGTTTTGTGAAAATGACTTTTAAGCCTGAACATATTCAGGATTTTATTATTTTATTTAACTCTAAAAAAGAGCTGATAGCTTCTGTAGATGGTTGTTCACATGTAGAGCTATTACAAGATGCAAGCAATAAGTGTATTTTTTTTACGTTTAGTATTTGGCAAAATACCGATTATATTGAGCAATATCGTAATTCCGAATTATTTAAAGGTGTGTGGGCAAGTACGAAGTTGTTGTTTGATGATAAGCCAGAAGCATGGAGTTTGAAAGGTATTTAGTTTGTTATTGATTTGCCTATTAAAAACAAAAATTAACACTATCCTTAACATTTAGATTTGTATATTCGTCATAACAAATCTATAATTTTTTAAATAATGAAAAAATTGATATCTACCCTTGTTTGCTTTTTTATAACAAGTATAATTATAGCACAATCAACCTCAAATTTGGTTATTTTTTCGGAAGACGGGTATAAGTTTTTTATCATATTGAATGGTATTCGTCAAAATGAAGTTGCACAAACGAATGTTAAAGTAATGGGTTTAAATCAACCGTATTATTCGGCTCTTATAATTTTTGAAGACAAAATTCATCCATCTATTGAAAAGAAATTTTTAAATGTGACGGATTTAAATGACAAATCACCATTAGAAGTGACTTATAAAATTAAAAAGAATTCTAAAGGACAAAATGTGCTACGCTATTTCAGTGGTGTTCCTATAGCACAAGCAGCACCTAATAATCCGCAGGTTCCAGTTATACAATATAACACCACTCCTATGCCAGAAATATCCACAACTGTTATGACTCAACAAGTAACAACAACTACTTCTCATGGTAATAATACGAACGTTACTATTGGTTCTAACGGAGTTAATACAAATAATACGAATGTTTCTATAGGTACTAATGGAATGGGTATTAATATGAACGTTAATGTAAATGACCCAAATTATAACCAAACAACTACAACCACTACTACATCTTATAATACGACAACAACAACAGGTAATTATAATAACAATAATGCTAATTATAATAATCAGCAACAAAGTAACAGTAACAGTAATTGTAATGGAAGTTATGCCATGTCAGCTTCCAATTTTTCGGCTGCTAAAAATACCATTTCTAAGCAATCTTTTGATGAGACAAAATTATCGACTGCCAAACAAATTGTTAGCTCTAATTGCTTAACAGCTGCTCAAATAAAGGAATTAATGTTGTTGTTTAGTTTTGAAGAAACACGTTTAGAATTAGCTAAAGACGCTCATTCTCGTTGTGTAGATAAAAACAATTATTTTTTATTAAATGATGCTTTTAACTTTTCATCATCTGTTGAAGAATTAAATAATTCTATAAAATAAACCCTAATAATTTAATTAGTTTGATAACAATTGCACTTCTTGTACTTACCATTGGATTTTCTGTGTATGCCATGGAAAAGCCAGATATGAAATTTAAATATTTATTTCATCCTTATTCTATAAAGCGTTATAAACAGCATTATCGGTTTTTATCTCATGCTTTTTTACATGGCGATTATATACACTTAGCGTTTAATATGTATGCACTCTATATTTTTGGAACAGTCATCGAAGATGCTATTTATCCAATAATTGCAGGAAGTGAAATAGAACCAAACCATAAATTAGGAAGCTTATATTATATTTTATTATATACTGGTGGAATTTACGCTTCTACTATTTCCGAATATTTCAAAAACAAAGACAATCCAAATTATATGTCATTAGGCGCCAGTGGGGCAATTAATGCGTTAGTATTTAGTTTTATTTTATTTGCGCCAACCGCACAATTAGGATTCTTTTTTATTCCGATGCCCGCTTGGGTATTTGGTATTATATTTTTAGGTGTTACTTACTACTTAAGCAAACGAAAAACTGGATCTCAGTCAGTGGATAGAATAGGGCATGAGGCTCATTTTTGGGGTGCTATATTCGGTATTGTTTTTACAGGTATTTTAAAACCGGAATTATTTACTGATTTTATTTCTAAAATAATTAATTAATAAAATGACAGTTACATTTTTAGGAACAGGCACATCTCAGGGCGTTCCTATTATAGCTTGCGAATGCGAAGTTTGTCATTCACATAATTCACAAGACAAACGTCTTAGATCTTCTATTTTAATAGAAAGTAACGACGCGAAAATAGTGATAGATTCAGGCCCAGATTTTAGATACCAACTTTTACGAGAAAAAGTAAAAACGCTGGATGCAGTTGTGTTTACTCACGAACATAAAGATCATATTGCAGGATTAGATGAAGTAAAATCGTTTAATTTTATTAATAAAATGCGAATGCCCGTGTACGCAACGGAAAGAGTTCAACAAGCCTTAAAAAGAGAATTTTCGTATATTTTTTCTGGAGATAATTACCCTGGAATTCCTGAAATAGATTTATATACCATTAGTGAAAACCCATTTACCATTAAAAATATTACTTTGCAGCCAATTAATGTAATGCATTATAAAATGCCCGTAAAATCATACCGCATTAATGATTTCACATATATTACCGATGCTAATTTTATTTCTGAATCTGAAAAAGAAAAAATAAAGGGTTCAAAAATTATTGTAGTGAATGCATTACGTCGTGAAGAACACGTGTCTCATTTCACATTTCAACAAGCAATAGATTTAATGTTGGAATTGAAGCCCGAAAAAGCTTATTTTACTCATATTTCCCATCAATTAGGGCTTCATAGCGCTGTTGAAAAAGAACTGCCTTCGTTTATAGAACTCGCTTACGATGGTTTGAAAATTACGATTTAAAGCGAAGATAATTACAAGTGTTTATTTTATAGAATCGTCGTATCTTACAAATAAATTGATGTAAATTAATCTAGAAATGCGCATTGTCCATGGAAAAATAGCGACAACTAAAACTAAAAATGCAAATAAAAAAAATAATACATCTAAGTTTAATTCCAAAACCATCAATAAAAATAGAGCAATTCCATAACCAATATTTAGGCCATAACTAATATACATGGCTCCGTAGTAAAACCCAATTTCTTTTTCTAATGATTCATTGCAGTATTCGCAACGTTTATTCATTTTAACAAAGGTTTTTAAATTGTAAACATGATTGTCTATAAAAAAATCACCTTTGTGGCATTTAGGGCATTTATTATTAAGAATCGAGTATAGTTTCGTTTTTTTGAGCATGCATCAAAAGTAACAACTTAATGCTAAAAATTAATTTAAATAAAAGTGATTAATGTCAAGTATTAACTTTTAGTTGCGGTACAAGTTTTCGAAATGGTCTTTACATCCGTTTGCGCTATGGCTCCAAAACCACCTGCTACATCAATAAGTTTAGCAAATCCTTTTCTTTTTAATAAGGAAGCTGCTATCATACTTCTATAGCCACCAGCACAATGAATGTGATATTCTTTGTTTTTATCCAAAGTGTCTTCCCAATCAGTAATAAAATCAAGCGGTTTAGAACATACATTTTCTAAATGACTCGATTCATATTCGCCAGGTTTACGAACGTCTAAAACATTGATGGTTGTTGTATTATAGGCTTTTGCAAATTCTGTAGCATCAATAGATGTTATAGACGAAACAGGGTTCCCGGTTTTTTTCCAAGCCTCTATTCCACCTTCTATATATCCAATACAATTATCGTATCCAACACGTGTTAATCGCATCACAGCTTCGGCTTCTCTGCCTTCTGGAGTAATTAATATAATTGCTTGTTTTAAATCAGTAATTAAAGCGCCAACCCAAGGAGCAAATTGCCCATCTATTCCAATATAGATAGAATGTGGTATATGTTCTTGCACAAACTCTTGTGGTTTTCTTATATCTAAAACAATAGCATTAGTTGTTTTTAATAATTCTTGAGTTTCTATAATTGATAATGGCCTTGAACCATTAGATGTTATTTTATCGTAATTACCGTAACCATTTTTGTTCAAACTTGCATTCTTTGCAAAATATTGTGGAGCTGGTAAAATACCAGTCGTTAATTCTTTGATAAATTCTTCTTTTGTTAAATTACCTAGGGCGTAATTCACTTTCTTTTGATTTCCTAAAGTATCAAACGTTTCTTTACTCATGTTTTTTCCACAGGCAGAACCAGCTCCATGAGCCGGATATACGATTACATCGTCTGGCAATGGCATTATTTTATTATGAAGTGAATCATATAACATACCTGCTAAATCATTCTGTGTTAAATCTGATTTAATGGCTAAATCAGGGCGACCAACGTCTCCAATAAATAGCGTATCTCCTGAAAAAATACAATGTGGTTTTTGGTTTTCGTCTAACAATAAATAAGTTGCTGACTCAAGTGTATGGCCTGGAGTATGAAGCGTTTTAATAGTTAGTTTACCAATTTTAAATTCTTGATTATCGGTTGCAACAGTGCTTTTAAAATCGGTATGAGCATTTGGACCAAAAACAATTTCGGCACCTGTATGAGCTGATAAATCTAAATGCCCTGAAACGAAATCTGCATGAAAATGAGTTTCGAAAATGTATTTTATTTTAGCATTATTTTTTAATGCCAAATCAGTATAAGGCTTATATTCTCTTAGTGGATCAATAATGGCAGCTTCGCCTTCTGATTGAATATAATATGCGCCTTGCGCTAAGCAACTAGTGTATAATTGTTGAACTAACATCTTGTTTATTTATTCAACGAATTTAATCATTTATTTTCCCTAAAACTTATCTAATTCTTAATATATCATTGAATAATTTGAGTATTATTGAATTCCAACTCATTTTTTCACCTCAATTATTTTGGTAATAACCTCTTTTTTTTTGGTATAAGATAAGTGGTAGGATTAATTTGATTACAGGTAGTTTATTTGTGCTAAGTGTAATCGTATTTAATAGCAATTCAAAAATTTAATATTAAAACCTCAATATTTATTTGCACTTTCGTTTTGTAAAATTTAATGTTAGTGAATAAATTAAAAAACCCTACACTTATACTATTGCTTTGTAGCATTTCTGCTCTTATTCAAACGATAGTGGTTTCTTATATTTCATTTAAAATATCTAGTCAATTTAATTTTTCAGTGTGTTTATTAACCTTTTTTATTGCATTTGTAATTAGTTTTTTAGTTATATACTTTATTTATAATTCAATTATTTTTTCGAAAATTGATGAAATGTATTTAAGAGTAAAATCTCAGCAATTAAAAGAGATACCAAATACCGTATTTCAATTGGAAGAAGTTGATTCTATTACTCGTTTGGATGAAGAAATTAAGAAATTAGCTGTTGAAAGATATAAGGAAGCAGAACAGCATAAAAACTTAGATAGTTACAGAAAAGAATTTTTAGGAAATGTTTCTCACGAGTTAAAAACACCTATTTTTAATATACAAGGGTATATTTCAACATTGATTGATGGGGGGATTTACGATGAAACTATTAATATAGAATACTTAAAGCGCGCTGATAAAAGTGTTGATAGAATGATTCAAATTATTGATGATTTAGAAACTATTTCTCAGTTAGAAATTGGGACATTAGAACTTGATATAGAAAAATATGATATAGCTCAACAATTAAGAGATGTACTTGAAGCCTTAGAATTGCAAGCTAAAAAACAAGATATTAAATTGCTTTTAGCGAAAAAAAATGAGAAATCTATTTATGTTAAAGCTGATAAATATAGGATAAGGCAAGTTTTAGTAAACTTAATTTCTAATAGTATTAAATATGGCGTTGTTAAAGGTAAAACGGTTATATCTATTAATTTATTTGACGATCAGGTAATTCTTGAAATAAAAGATAATGGAATTGGAATTGAAGAAAAGCATTTATCTCGCTTATTTGAACGGTTTTATCGTGTAGATAAAGGAAGAAGTCGTGAACAAGGAGGAACTGGACTAGGATTAGCTATTGTAAAACATATTATTGAAGCTCACGGAGAAACAATTGATGTTACAAGTAAAGTTAATGAAGGAACTGTTATTACCTTTACATTAAAGAGAGCCGACGCTTAGTTTATAATTATTTTTTTAGTGAGTTTTCTGGAATTATTTTCTAAAGAGATAAGTGTAACAAAATAAACCCCTTTACTAAAATTTAAACTATTTATTTCAATTGTTTTATTAAAGGAATTGACAGAGTATACTATTTGACCAAGTAAATCTACTATATTAATGGCATGCTCTTCAAATGTATTATCATTAATTGAAATCATTAATTTTTCATGACAAGGGTTTGGATAAATAGTAATGTTTGGCTCATTATCGTTTAATTCATTAATTCCAACACCATAAACATTGGTTGAATTAAAAAAGGCTAATCCTCCTGCTTGATTTCCAATAAATAAATCACGTTTACCATCATTGGTAATATCTTCAAACACGGGAGCACAGCGCGTTCCTTCGTTAATTTTAAAAAGAGTTGTGTCTACTCTGTTGTATGTGCCTAATACATTACCGTCAATATTATCATATAAATAAAGGTTTCCAATTTCGCTTCCCACAATTAATTTGGTTACACCAGCATCTACAAACATGTATGGCATGGCATATCCTGTAGAATACCCATATTGTTTTACGTCCACATTTCCTAAATAAACAGATTGCTGCGTAAATGAAGGCGAAGAGATCGTTCCATTATTTTTCCAATAAGAAATTCTACCATTTTGCGAACCTAATAATAAATCAAGAGTTCCATTTTTGTCAACATCAACCAATTGAGGATAAATAAAATTACTTCCTAATATATTTTGATAATTAGTAACAACTGTTGTGAAAATAGCTGGATTTCCTGCGCCCGCAGTATTTTCAAAATAGTGGACCCTACCGCTTGTTGAACCTACAATTAAATCTTTATCTCCATCGTTATCTATATCACCAAAAGTTGGCGCCATAGAATATAAATTATAACTCGATAAATTTTGATAATCTTTGGTAATCAACGAAAAAGAGGGAGTTGTATTTGTACCAATGTTTCTGTAATAAGCCAATCTCGATTTATTTGTGTTAACATTATAATAGCCTAAATTTCCAACTATTAAATCCATTTTCCCATCAGCATCTGCGTCAAATAAAGCTGGATATGCGCCTTCTCCAACCTCAATCATATCTTCCTGTAAAAAGTTTTTTTTCTGAATCACAAAGTTAACAGTTGGAGTAGGGGACGTGTTTTTGTAATACCATACACTTTGATAGTTTTCTGCTCCTGCAACAATATTAGGGCTCGCTATTAAATCTTTTTTGCCATCGTTATCTACATCTAAATTATAAGTGCAAGGAAATGAATTCATTTTTATAACAGTTGTACTCCCTTTAATTGGATAATTTGGATATAATTTAGTTGTATCACCAATGTGTGCATTACTGGCTGAACCTATGTTATCTACATATTCAACCGTTGTACAAGAAACATCACCTAAAACTAAATCTTTATCGCCATCACCATCATTATCAAAACACATAATACAGGAGCCAGAATGCGCTATTTTATGAGTGCTTTCTGTAATTGCTTTATGAAAAAGTTTTGGATAAGGACATTGAAATAAATAAACTTGGCAACTGTTTTCTTGCAAATCTCCCCAGCAATCATCAACCATATTAAATTCAAGAAAATTAGAATTTCCATGTAATTCAACACTCATATTTTTATGGTATTCCATTTTTATTCCAAATACAGAATAGGTCAGTATATCTAAATCACCATCTCCGTCAATATCACTTATACCAGGCAACCCAACAGGATTACATGGTATGTTTGAAACACTAGGAGTACCACCAGGATTATAATCACTTACCAATAAAGTGCTTGCTAAACTAAAGCTAACTGAGGAGGCTGTACTGTTGTTTTTAAATACTTTTATGCCTCCAGTAGTATAGGTGAAAATATCAGATTTTCCATCTAAATCGTAATCAAAAAACAAAGCCCATTCTATGACAACGGGTAATTTTTCTTGATATTCAGGAGAGTGCTTATATTTTGCTACTCCAGGGGAACCAATATTTAAGTATGCTCTTAACTTCCCACCCGAATTACAAATCTTATCAAAGGCAACAATATCGTCTTTACCATCAAAGTTTAAATCAATTTGGGTAAAAGAGCTATAGTTTAAGCCTCCTGCCCAAGGGCTCAGTAGCCTTGCTCCATTCTCAAATACAGTCAAAGTATCTCTGTAAACGTTTGTTTGAGCGTTTAATGTTAATATTGATAAGTAGTATATGATGATTATTTTTCTCATTATGTATTTTTGTAAATAAAAAAAAGGATAAAGTAGTAAACTTTATCCTTCAAAATTAATGAAAATAAGCGATTTATTTTTGCTTAAATCCAATCAATATAACGGCACAACCTGAACCAGCATTTTTACTTGCATCTAATTGCCCTTCAATAACGCATTCTAAAGTTGATTTTACTTTAAAATCCCAATAAGGTGCATTTGCGTAATTTTTATTTGTAAATAATAAATGACGATCTTGATCATATATACTAAATATTAAATTACCATCTGATTTACCGCTACAAGCAGCTAAGCGATAAGTAGTTTCACCAAAAAATGTTGTGTGAAACTCAGCTGTTTCTTCAGAATTTAATAGTAATGAACGATATGATTGACCATCTGAAATAAACTGTGCAATAATATGTTTAGAACATAAATTCGCAATTGAATCACATTGTGCTTTAATAGCAGTATTACTGAAACTTGCAATTACTAATACTAATAAGCTTTTATAGATATTTTTTTTCATTTGAATAAACTTTTATTATGATTTTGCATTTACAATTTTATCACGGATAGCTGAAACTTTTCCAGCTATTTGTTCTATTTGTTCTTTACTAATAGTAATTTCAGTAGTACTATTTATATAAGTAACTTTTTTCGCCTCGTCTGTTGTTGGTTCGATATAATTATATTTAGTAGTAATACCTTCATAAATTTTAGCTAAATCTTCTAATTGCTTTAATAATTCAGTTGTTGTAGCTAAATTATGAGATGTGATTAACTTAATAATACTTCCTAATGCTTGTTTTTGCTCAGCAATACGGTATTTAATTTCTTCAGTTGGTTTAGATTTGTATGCTGTAATTGAAAAATGCATACTTTCAATCCACCCACCAGTTAAGATTAGACTACTAATTTCTGTACGCTTGTTGGTTTTTAAATAAGCATCACTCGCTCTATAAGCAACGCCTACCAACATTAACATACTATCTTTATTAGAAATATTATCGTTAATGCGCTTCATAGTAGATTGATCAAAAGCAGCGGTAACCCCTAATTTATCTGCTAATTGCTTAACAGCTCCTAAGTATCCTAAGGCGTCTTGAGTTTGATTATACATACTTACATAACCTAAATCAGCACCATAAATGCCAAGATTTAACGCTTTAGTATAATCGGATGCGTATTGCCCATTTTTATTACCAGCATTTAAAATGGCTTTATCATAAGCTACCCCTGATTTTTGAATTAATAAAGCGGTTTGCATTGGTGATGGCACGGAAAATAATTGTCCGCCCACATTTAAAGCTACTGCTTTTACAGTGTCTGTGTCTGGTAAATCATCACCAGTAGTTTCATTTCCTTTTGGTTTATCATCACAAGAGTAAATTAATGCCGTAGCTAAAGCTAAAGCAATCACTTTTGTATTTAACTTGAGTTTTGTGTAATTCATCGTCATAATTAATTCATTTGTTGTTAAAATAACCTATGCAAGTAAATACTTTTTAATGAAATAGCCAAATAATATTTTAAAAGTTAATAAACAGCTCTTTATTTAAATACCTAACGCTTCTTCAATATATTTAAATGTAGATAATATATCAGGCTTGCCATCAATTAATGCAACATTGTGTTCGAAATGTGCAGATGGTTTTCTGTCAGCAGTTAATATGGTCCAACCATCTTTTAATTGTTTAATATTTCTTGTCCCCATATTAATCATAGGTTCAATTGCTATAACCATTCCATCCTTCAATTTTGGGCCATCTCCACGCTTACCGTAATTAGGTACCTCTGGATCTTCATGCATTTTTTTTCCTAAACCATGCCCTACTAATTCTCTTACAACACCATAACCATTTTTTTCCGCATGATTTTGTATGGCCCAACTAATATCACCAATTCTGTTTCCATTTTTAAATTGTTCTATCCCAATGTATAAACTTTCTTTAGTTACATCTAATAACTTTTGTACTTCAGGTTTTATTTCACCTACTCCAAACGTATAAGCATGATCACCGTAATATCCGTTTTTTAAAACACCACAATCAACCGAAATAATATCCCCTTCCTCCATTGGTATGTCTGTTGGTATTCCATGAACAACTGCTGCGTTTAAAGACATACATAAAGTGTTTGGGAATCCATATAGCCCTTTAAATCCTGGTTCTCCACCATTATCTCTAATAAATTCCTCAGCTAATTTATCTAAATATAAAGAAGTTACTCCAGGCTTTATTTCTTTTGCTAGCATTCCTAATGTTTTAGAAACAGATAATGCGGATTCGCGCATTAATTCAATTTCTTCTCGAGTTTTTAAAATAATCATAATTTAACTTTTTACTTACTAAATAATTTTTGAAAAAAACCCTTTCCTTGTTTATAATTATTATGAGCTTCTGGGTTTTTTACCACATGATTAAATTCGCCTCCATCTGGATGTAAAATTTGCCAAACGTTACTCCAGCCAAGGAAACCTCCAATATTTCTATCATCAATAAAAATATCTACATTTAATTTTCTAGGCGAATTTGCATTGTATTCCTCTTCTGGATAATTTTTATTGACTGCGTAAAATTCTACTCCATTTTGTTTGCAATATTCTACTGCCTCGTCTAGTAATTCACCCGTGCGATATGTAAATAAAATTAAACGATGACCTTTTTTATGAAGTTCTTTTATAGTTGCAAATGCAAATAACATTTCTCTACCGATGCGCGGATAATCATGTTCTACAATAGTACCATCAAAATCAATGGCTATAGTTTTACTTTCGTTGTTACTAATAAATTGCTGATCCATTTTTATGTAAAGTATTTTATAAATGTAATTACTAAATATTTTCCGCTTTTAATACTTTTAAATCCTTGTCTAATTGATATAACCTCGGTACAGCAGTTCCTATTTCGAATTCTAAAATTTCTTTAGGCGATAAATTTTCTAAATACATGATTAATGCTCTTAAACTGTTTCCATGAGCAACAATAATAATGTTTTTACCTGCTTTCAATTTTGGTTCAATTTCAGTTTGGAAATAAGGAATAACTCTCGCTGCAGTGTCTTTTAAACTTTCTCCATTTGGAGGTGGAATATCAAAACTTCGTCTCCATATTTTAACTTGGTCTTCACCATATTTATTGGCGGTTTCTGTTTTGTCTAATCCTTGTAAATCACCGTACATTCTCTCATTCAAAGCTTTGTTGTAAATTGTAAGAACTGTTTTTCCTGCAACATCTAATGCTAATTTCAAAGTATTTTGAGCGCGTTTTAAATCCGAAGCATATGCCAAATCGAATTCAAACGGTTTTAATTTTTCGCCAGCATTTTTCGCCTCTTGTATTCCTTTTTCAGTTAATTCAACATCAATCCAACCCGTAAATTTATTTTCTAAATTCCAAACGCTTTGTCCATGACGGAAGATAATTAGTGTAGCCATACAATATAAAATTTCTGTAGTTAATAATGATAAACCTAATTCATTAAAATATTAGGATTGCGAATATACAAAATACCTTAATAGTGTGAGGTTAAACACACTAATTTAAATATCATTACATTTTTTTTGTTTAAGTATTTTTAGGAATATTGATATTAGTATTTAAATGAATTGAAAACTAAAATTGCTTTTATTAAATTACGAAAAAACGCCCTATATCTTCATCTACAGTTGTTTTCTCTAATTATTTTTGGTTTTGATATCTATTAACAATTGCGTGTTAGTATAAAGGAGGCTAAGTATAGATGGTTTGATAATTGGGGTTTTGGGAGAATTAGAGGAATAAAAATAAAAAAATAATTTAAAAATATTT
>JANXRU010000363.1 GCA_025356715.1 Bacteroidota bacterium | reverse complement strand
ATCAGTTTTTAGAATTTGGTATTAATACAGGCATTGCCTTTCAAATAAAAGATGACTTGTTTGATTTCGGCGATGATACTTCTATAGGAAAGCCTACAGGCATTGATATTAAAGAAAAGAAAATGACTTTGCCGTTAATTTATGCTTTAAATAATTGTACGTGGTTAGAGAAACGGAAAATTATCAATATCATTAAAAATCATAACGACGATCCTAAAAAAGTAGCTGAAGTAGTGGCATTTGTGCATCAAAAGGGCGGTATAGAGTATGCTGAAAAAATTATGCAACAGTACAAAATAAAAGCCTTGTCGTATT
Organism: Bacteroidota bacterium; assembly: GCA_025356715.1. The sequence continues at coordinate 3,566 of JANXRU010000363.1, read as the reverse complement.
TAGATACTGTTAAGGATTCGCCTTCTAAACAAAGTTTAATTCAATTAGTTAATTATTCCATTGAACGAAAAAAATAAAATTATCTATGTCAAAATTAATTATCATACTAGCTAGTATATCATTTTTAACAGTTACCATTTTTTCAAATTGCACTAGCCATCAAGCGAATGAAACATCTAAACAAGATTCTTTAAAAACAATTGCCGCTAATCAGCCAAACTCTTCTGACGGCAACAAATATGCCATTGTACCACCTGATAGTGATTACACAGGCGATTATGTAGATAAATATCCAAGTGGTATAATAAAATTTTCTGGCTTTTTCAGGTTTGGGGAACGTCACGGACAATGGATGGCATTTTATGAAAATGGAAACATGTGGAGCGAATGTTATTATGATAAAGGAAAAAAACATGGCGCCACAAATGTATATTTTCCAAATGGCAAACCACAATATAAGGGGTGGTATAAAAATGATATGCGTGATAGTTTATGGTTGTTTTTTGATACTCTTGGCAAACAGATTGATAAACGTGCCTTTCGTAATGATCAGGAAACCGGATTAGTAAATTAATTAGAAGTTAAAAAACTTTGATTAAGGTCTCATTGATACAGAGTATGGATCTGAAGCCAACTCAGTTTGTTTTTTCAGTAATTGCATCGTATTAATGTCAAAATAATTTACAAACCCATTTCTTCCACAAACGCTTGTGTGATGGGGTGTTGGGCCATTTGTTAGTGTGTTTCTACTAGCTACTATAACATAGCCATTTGCCTCATCTAATGCAATGCCATGCAGTTCATAGCCTACAGGATAGTTTACAGAATTATACGTATTCAAATCTATTACTGTTACACAACCTTTTTGTTGAGTCGTTAATGCATTTGGTTCATCTTGACAAGTAACATATATTTTATGTTGAGCTTCGCTTTTCACCATTTCTAAGGGCATTTTGCCTGTATTAATAACTTGTAAAAGTGAATTATTGGAAGTACTCATAACCCTAACTTGATTGGCCGATTGACAAGTCACAAAATATTTGGAGCCATCGGCAGAAAAAATTAATTCATGCGGATCAATAACACCTTGGGTATTATTAGGGGTAGGACTCATATCTAATGTAATTTGATTTGGAATCATAGTAAATCCTGTATCAACCTTGTATATATAATTTCCATATTGAGAAGTAATATAAAGTTTATCATTTGTAAGATTTAAAGCGCTTCCGTGAGGATATACATAACTACTACCAGCAAGATAATGAATAAGTTTCATCGACTCTAAATCAACGGCAGCTATTCGTCCATTTGCCTGAAAAGATACGCAATATGCCTTTTTACTATCCGAACTAATCGTAATGGTGTTCCAATTTATATCACTTCCTAAAACTACTTGTCCAACATAGGAATCATCTGAGGTTCTATATTTTTTAAGTAAATTACTATTTACAAAAACTACATACCAATAGTTACCATCAGGAGATACTTTGATCATATGAGGAACATCATCTCTATTTGGCGAATTACCAACAGTAATAAATCGTATAGGTAATTGGGTGGAAGCATCAAAAACAGTTACAACATCACAACCTTGATTGGATACGTAATATTTTTTACGATTTGGATTATCGCTCCACATAATATTTCCATTAATATCAGGTGCTCCATTATCAATCCAGTCTTTTATTGTATTCACTTCCTCTCTGCTTAAAGGGCTTGCGTTAATAGGCATAGAAGGGCTATTAATTAATCCCAAATCAGGATATGTATTTACAAAATTACATAATGAGGAAAATTGACTACTATAAGGAATAACAGGCGATCCGCTAACTGAACCTTTAAACAAATTAGCAAAAGAACTTAAATTTAAGCTAGCAGCCCCTTCGCTACTCGCTGTATTGTGGCATCCAGATGTTGCACATTTTTTTATAAATATTTTGCCAATCTCAATTGGAAACCCGTTAAATGATATAATTTCGGGGTCTTTTGAACAAGAAAAACTAATAACAAGTGCTATTAATATACTAAAAAATAAATAGATAATTTTATGTTTTATATTATTCATTTGGCGAGTTACCTTTAACCATTTCTTATTAATATATCAGCAACAAGGTACAATTTATATTAATGAACGCAAACAATATTCCTGAATATTAAAATTGTAATGCCTATTTTCATACATAAATAAAGTAAAAATTAAATCAATTAATTTTAGTAATTTAGATGAAAAAAAAGATGAAACCATTTTTCATTATTATAATTTGTTGTTTTGGATTTATTGCTTGCAAAAAAACAGATGCGCCTAAACCAGAGCCTTTACCAACACCTACCGTTAATATTGACACGACAGGTAGTTTAAATATAGATATAACTAATGTCGTTAATAATCTCCCTTTAACTTTAAGTACGTCGTCATACACTAATGCGAATAGTGATACTTTCAAAATAGATTTATTAAAATATTATATATCAAACATACAACTAATTACTACTAGTGGCTATACTTATACCGAATCAGAGAGTTACTATTTAATTGACCAATCAATTCCTAATTCATTACAATTAACTATAAAAAAAATCCCAAGAGCTAATTACAATGCTATTCGTTTTTTAATAGGTGTGGATAGTGCTCGAAATAATTCTGGGGCTCAAACTGGAGCCTTAGATGTAGCAAATACAATGTTTTGGACATGGAGCTCAGGTTATATTATGGCCAAACTCGAAGGTAGGTCTAATCAATCAGGAGATGTTGGCAAGAATATTACGTTTCATTTAGGAGGATTCCATGGTTTATATAGCTCTATAAGAAAAGTACAACTCGTTTTTCCAAACACGGCTGATGTAACAACCATTCATACACCTACTATGAATATAAAAGCTGAAATTGCTCAATGGTTTTTTAATCCAAATATTATCGACTTTGCTACCACTTATGCAGTTACTAGTTCTAATGCTACTTCAAAAGCTATAGCTGATAATTACGTATCTATGTTTACCATTACTTCAGTTGTTAATTAAATGAGATTAATTTTATTAATTATAGCTGTTTTTACATTTACAAGGTGTTCGGTTGACCCTGAAATAAAACCTATTATTCTAGCGGATAATATCAAAGAAATTATCCCTAATGGTTGGCCTACACCTTATTATAACTTTAGCAATAATCCATTAACACCTGATGGATTTATTTTAGGCAGAACTCTTTTTTATGATCCCATTTTTTCTATTGATAATTCCATTTCTTGTGGGTCTTGTCACCAGCAATTTGCTGCATTTGCCAATGCGGGTCATGATGTAAGTCATGGAGTATACAGTCAATTAGGCATCCGCAATGCTCCAGCATTACAAAATTTAAATTGGAATACTAGCTTTTTTCATGATGGTGGCGTTACAAATTTAGAGTTATTTCCTCCAGCCCCTATTACCAACCCCGTTGAAATGAATGAAACAATTAGTAATGTTGTTTTAAAAATCACAAACAATAACACCAAATATAACCCATTGTTTACTGCTGCTTTTGGAGATGCAACCGTAACGTCACAGCGCTTATTTAAGGCCTTAGCACA
>JANXRU010000310.1 GCA_025356715.1 Bacteroidota bacterium | reverse complement strand
AAAAAAGCCTTATAAAATTTTATAAGGCTTTGTCATTATTTTAATAATGTTTAAGATTGTTTACGTGTATTAAGTTCGTCTCTAATTTTTGAAGCTAGTTCGTATTGCTCATCATCCAAAGCTGTTTGTAATAGGTTTTTTAATTCTTCGGATGATTTAGATTCGTATTCTCCTTCAGGAGTCGTCATTTCTTCAATTGTAGCTGTAGGGTTTTCGATAGTTGGCAAAGAGTCATCGTCTAAAACAATACCCGCCGATTTTAAAATAAATTCATACGTAAATATTGGACAATTAAACCGAACTGCTAAAGCAATAGCATCACTCGTGCGAGCATCTATTTCTACTTCTCTGGTACCATCCGTACAAATTAACTTAGCGTAAAAAATACCTTCAACTAAATTGTAAATAAGAATTTCGGTCACATCAATAGAAAATGTTTCTGAAAAAGCTTTGAATAAATCGTGAGTTAATGGGCGAGTTGGCGTCATTTTTTCTAACTCAATAGCTATTGCCTGGGCTTCAAAACCTCCAATAATTATAGGTAATCTTCGGCTCCCTGTGCTTTCGCCTAATACAAGTGCATACGCGCCACTTTGTGTTTGACTATAAGACAAACCAACAATTTCTAATCTAACTTTCTTCATTTCCATTTTAAGTGTATCGAATATACTAAAAAAAGTATGAATTTAGTTATGATTTGCTTTGAATTTTTTCACGGCTTCAATCAACTTAGGAACAATTGTAAATGCATCTCCAATTATGCCATAATCAGCAGATTTAAAGAAAGGTGCTTCCTTATCACTATTAATAACAACAATTGTTTTACTGCCGTTAACCCCTGCTAAATGCTGAATGGCTCCAGAAATACCAATGGCAATATATAAATTAGGACGAATAGCCACCCCTGTTTGCCCAACATGCTCATGATGTGGTCTCCAATGCATATCTGCTACTGGACGGGAGCAAGCAGTTGTTGCTTTTAATTCTTTTGCTAACTCTTCAACCATTCCCCAATTTTCAGGGCCTTTTAATCCGCGACCAGCACTTACTACTAATTCAGCTTCTGGTAAAGGAATCATTTCGCCAACATCATTTGATTTTTTTTCTTTTACAACTATTTTAGAATTTACAGCCGATACATCAACCGAGAAATCAACAACAGTAGCTGCATTATCTCCTAATTTTATTGGGAAAGAACTTGGTAGTAATGAAATAATTTTAACATCACTATTAATAGAATACAAAGCAGTAGCCTTTCCAGAAAAAACATTTTTCTTTACCTCTAATGCACTTCCATTAATTACTGGATAATCTACAGCTCCTGCAACTAATCCTGCTTGTAAACGAGCCGATAAGCGTGGGGCAACTGCTTTGCCAATGATATCAAAAGAGAACACAATTATTTTTGAGCCTTCTGCTTTTACTGCTTGTTCAACTGCAGAAGAAACTAGCATACTATCTAACGAAGCTAAAGCATCATTTTTAATTGATAGTATTTTTTTAGCGCCTGCTTTTCCAATTTCTTCTAATTGCGCCGCATCAGCGTTAATAGCAACAGCCGTTAAGCTTGTGCCTGTTAATTCTGCTATTTTAGCGGCATAGTTAACAGCCTCTAAAGATGCCTTTTTTACTTTTCCTTTATTTATTTCTGTATATACTAATACTGACATAATGTTATTTTTAATGTGGTTAAAACCTTGATTAAATTACTTTCGCTTCTGAGTGTAATAATTGAACTAACTCATCCATATTATTTTCATCAATCATTTTGCATGTTGTGCGTCCTGCTGATAATGTATAAGATTTTATATTTGTTAATTTATCAGCACCTGTTGCCGCAACTACTGTTAATGGCTTCGTACGAGCACTCATAATTCCTTTCATATTTGGGATGCGTTGTTCTGCCATTCCTTTCGAGCAAGTAATTACTAAAGGCAATTCACATTCTACCACTTGAGTTCCGCCGTCAATGTCATGCTCAACAGTTGCTTTATTTCCATCTAACTCAAATTTAGTTGCTAAAGATACAAGTGGTAAATCCATAAAGCCTGCAATCATAGCTCCAACAGAAGATCCATTATAATTGATCGTTTCTTTACCTGCCATTATGAGTTCGTAACTATTGTCTTTAGCATATTTCGCAATTTGTTCAGCTACAAAATAAGCATCTGGTCCTTCAGAATCAATACGGACTCCATCATCAGCACCTAAAGCAAATGCTTTACGAATCGTAGCATCCGAATCTGCCAAGCCCACATGAATAACCGTTACTTTTTCTGCTTTACCAGCTTCTTTTAATTCTAAAGCTCTAACTAAAGCATACCATTCATCGTAAGGATTAATAATAAAGGTTACGCCAGCAGCGTTAAACTCAGTGTCGCCATTTGCAAAGGCTATTTTAGTAGTTGTATCAGGTACATTACTAATTGGAACTAATATTTTCATAATAAAAAATTTGGTGTGCGAATTTATATAAAATATGGATATTTATCAATAAATATAGCCCTATATTTTGTTTTATAAATGTGGGGTTTGTTTTAACCGAAATTGCAAATATTTCTTTAATTTTTAACCGTTTTTATATACATTTGGACTTTATGGCAATTAAAAAATAACAGTAATTATATATGAAGACTATAGAATTTAGAGAGGCGCTTCGTGAAGCATTAAACGAGGAAATGCGCAGAGATGAAACCGTTTTTTTAATGGGTGAAGAAGTAGCTGAATATAATGGTGCTTATAAGGTAAGTAAAGGCATGTTAGCCGAATTTGGCCCTAAACGAGTGATTGATACGCCTATTGCTGAACTTGGTTTTGCAGGTATTGGTGTTGGCGCTGCCGTTAACGGCTTACGCCCTGTTATCGAATTCATGACTTTCAATTTTTCTTTAGTAGCTATTGATCAGGTAATTAATGCAGCCGCTAAATTTTTAAGTATGAGTGGTGGCCAATATAATTGTCCTATTGTGTTTCGTGGGCCAACTGCTAGTGCTGGTATGTTAAGCTCTCAGCACTCTCAAGCTTTTGAAAACTGGTTTGCTAATTGCCCAGGCTTAAAAGTAATAGTGCCAAGTAATGGGTACGATGCTAAAGGCCTTTTAAAATCGGCTATTAGAGATAACGACCCTGTTATTTTTATGGAAAGCGA
>JANXRU010000307.1 GCA_025356715.1 Bacteroidota bacterium | reverse complement strand
GCCGTTTTATCTGCGCTATCGCTGTATATTACGCCACCAAATTGCATTTCTCCTTTTTTGCTTTTCACAACTTTGCGTTGATTGGCAACAATACCAACAGCCCAACCGTCAATACGCGCGTAGGTACAAACAATGGACTGACCATAGAGTTCCTTATATTCGTCATGTTCACCACCATCTACGATGCGTTCTATAATATCACGAATTTCATACTGTTTATCGCGAGTATCAGGTATAATCCCATATATTTCTTTAGGATCTTTTTTAGGCAGAGTAGGGGTTTCACGGTTAAAGCCTGCTTTATCATAGTCGCCTACCTTACTCATAATGTTTCTAATGCGCGTTAAACAATCGGCATCGTCTTTACATTTATAGTCAGTAACACCACTTACTTCGCAATGAGTTGTTGCTCCACCAAGAGTTTCGTTATCAATGTTTTCTCCAATAGCTGCTTTCACTAAGTAAGAACCAGCTAAAAATATAGATCCTGTTTTATCAACAATCATGGCTTCATCACTCATAATAGGAAGGTAAGCGCCACCAGCTACACAACTTCCCATTACAGCAGATACTTGTAAAATACCCATTCCACTCATAATGGCATTGTTACGAAAAATACGTCCGAAATGTTCTTTATCAGGGAAAATTTCATCTTGCAATGGCAAATAAACTCCCGCACTATCTACTAAATAAATAATGGGTAATCTGTTTTCCATGGCAATTTCTTGTGCCCTTAAATTCTTTTTACCAGTAATAGGAAACCAAGCTCCTGCTTTTACAGTCGCATCATTAGCAACTACAATACACTGCTTACCACTTACATAGCCAATCGCAATAACAACGCCACCACCAGGGCAACCGCCATGTTCAGCGTACATTTCGTAGCCAGCAAAGGCGCCCATTTCAAAACGAGGAGTGTCTTTATCTAATAAATAATCAATTCGTTCACGCGCACTCATTTTACCTTGTTCGTGCAATTTGTCGATGCGTTTTTTACCACCGCCTTCGTATATTTTATTTAAGCGTTGCTCCATTTGAGAAATAAGCAAGCGCATTTTGTCGTCGTTTTTATTAAATTCTAAGTCCATGATTTTTTATGTTTGCGAAACAAATATAACGATTGGTTATTGATTTTATTGAAAAAGAAGATACTCCCAAAAGTCGCAGATAGATTTATATAATCAACATTTTCAAAAAATCAGTTTTTGAGTTTGGATTTTGAGTGGTTTTGAACAAAAAACGGCACGTTATTAACATTTAGTGCAGGCTTCCCCTTTCCCCAATTCGAGGTTAGATTGTTTTTCCGTAAATCTGTTGTTTAAATTTTAAGGATGATGTACTCTATAGGAGAAAATACGTGTATTATTTTTTGTCTGGCGTGTTCCACAAATTGTGTGGCAACACAAATGTAATGAAAGCATACTGCTTTCACTCTCATTGTTAAGGTAATGTTTTCAGTTTTATTTTCTACTAAAACAATTTTTGACCATTCAAATATAGTGGCGCACATTGCCATAAGGTATATGTATACTGTGTTTGTACACATATCTGGGAAAGGTAAATGGTGCAAATTAAAATCGTTTAATAAAAAACGATTCGAGTTTTCTGCATCGCCTCGTTGGTTATAAAATTCAATTATTTCTTTGTTACTATAAATGGTATTGTTAGTCATGATACCATAATAATCATAAGCCGAATTTGATTCAAAATCTATTTGTGCTGTTTTCTTTTTTGTTCGTGTTACTACTATTCTGTAACTTGTTTTTCCTTTAAAGGGGGCGTAAAAAAGAGTGGCTACTTCTTTTGTTTCGTGATTAATTTCTATCTCTTCCCAGTGTTGTATATCTGCACAATGCTCACGAATATCTGCAAAATCAGTTATTCGTACATAAAAATGTTTAGCGTTTGCGCACACCAACTCTATCACTTCTTTTTGATAAGATGCAGAGTCGGCTCTAAAATGTTCTATGCAAATACGTTGTTCTTTCATGTTTTCAAAACAACGTTTCAAGGTTGCAGCTTGTTCGTAGCGTGCTGGCGTATTACCATTATGATTTTCCATGTGCACGGGTATTCTGCCTATAAAGGCAATGTTAGGATGATAACCCGTAATGCGTTTATAGCTCATTTTAGCGTCTTGTTTTTCGGTAGCTATTACCACATTATCAAAATCTAGCACATAGGTTTTGTTATCCGTTTTTAACTGATCTGTTTCAATAGCAAGTGCTATAAGACTTTTGTTTAGCTGGTTGTTATAATTAATCTCATGGGTAATTTTCGAATCATGTTCGCTAGCTATTTTTAAAGTGCTTGTTTTTAACTCTTGGCAGGCATACTCAACAGTATCTGGCGAAGGTATCTTGCAAAACTCTTGATCCTTAAACTTATTCTTTAATGTTTGTAAATCAGAAATATATTCGCCCTGACAAAGGCTATTACCAAGCAACGAGAAAAGAATATCGGAATACGAATACCGTGCTAAAACACTTCGATATCCTAATTGTTTATCGATAAATTGTTTTAATCCTTTGCGATTAATAGCATCGTAAATAAAATTTAATCCACCAAAAGGTGTGATGTTTTTAGAAGATTGTGTAACTTTGAACATAGTAGTTTTGCTTGTAAACATTGCAAATTTCACCTTTTTGGTGATACTACTTACACGCTATCGTATTGATTTATCAACACTTTAGCGTGTTTTTGTTTTTTAGTTGCGACTTTTGGGATACTCATTTATAGTTTTTTTATGCAGCTAATAACATATATTTCTTATTTCGTAATTCGCGTCTTTATTGCCTAATTGTTTAGCTTTTTTTAAGTCTTCGCAGGCACCGTTAACATCTAAAAGTAGATTTTTTATAATACCTCTTTCATAATAAAAATCGCCTTCTACGGGATTTATGTTGATAGAGGAGTTATAGTCATTTAAAGCTCCTTTGCTATCTTTTAATTTAGATTTAATGAGACCTCTTTCGTAAAAATAGTCAGCATCCTTAGGATCAAGTTCAATCGCTTTTACTAAATCAGTTAAGGCTGAAGAGTATTCATAGAGCTCATATTTAGATATTCCTCTATTGTAAAAATAATTTCCGTCAGTAGGTAGTAAGTTAATGGCTTTTGAATAATCATCAATAGCACCTCTGTAATCTTCTACATCATCTTTTGAAATACCTCTACTATTATAATATATGGATTCTGTTGGATCAAGCTCGATGGCTTTTGTGAAATCAAGAATAGCTGTGTAATGCATTTCTAATTTGGATTCGGCAAGCCCTCTTCCATGATAAAACTCTCCATCTTTTGGATTAAGGGTAATAGCCTGTGTATAATCATCTTTTGCACCTAGGTAATTTTTTAAATCAAATTTTGAATTCCCCCTATTATAATAAATATCTCCTTCAGTAGGGTTCAGTTTTATAGCCATTTTGTAATCGCTCATTTCTCCCGAAAAATCTTTTAATTCATGTTTAGCAAGCGCTCTGAAATTATAATTATCACCACTTTTAGGATTCAAAGCGATGGCTTTAGTAAGGTCTTCAATTGCATCATTATAATTTTCTAAACGGTATTTTGAAACCCCTCTGCCATATAAGTAATCGGCATCGGTTGGTTTTAATTCTATTGCCTTTGTGAAATTAGCTATTGCTTCTATATAATTTTCTAACTCGTTTTGTGCTAGACCTCTATTATTATAATAATCTCCATCATTTGGACTTAGCAAAATGGACATGTTATAGTCTTCTATAGAACCATGATAATCGC
>JANXRU010000295.1 GCA_025356715.1 Bacteroidota bacterium | reverse complement strand
AATGAAAAAGGAATTAAACTATTTATCATTAAATATTAATTCGATTTATTATTATAAAAACGAATATTATGAAAAAGATAAATACTCAAATAGACTTAATTTACCATATAATATTATAATACCTATTCTGATTTTTTGCATTAAAACAAAATGTTTAAAAAATGGAAATGGAGAAATATTAGATGCAACTAAAACTTCAAAATTATTAAATGAACATTTTATTATTACAGGAATTGGAAAGGAAGAATATGCAAGTGGTTCGTTAAGAAAACAATTGTCTTTATCATTTGACAACCATGAGTCGGACATCAAAATCCGCAAACTGCACGATTTTCTATTCGAAACATATGGTTTTCAACGAATTAAACGAAAGAGAAAATCCATTTAAATCCTTGTACATATAGATTCTATTATTTTATCGAATTTGCGCCCATAATCATTAATAACATTTATTATGCAGTCAAATTCACAAAAAAACAACCTTCCTGAAACTCCAGAGTTATTTACAACCGAGGAAGTGGCTAAAATTTTCAAAGTGTCTACTCGTACCATCCAAAATTGGAGGGATAAAGGCCAGATCAATTACTCTCAAATTAATACCGTCATAGTTTATCGAAAGAATGACATTGATGAATTACTTGAAAACTCTTATGTAAAGGGAAAAGCTTGGAAACATTTAAAATAAAAGCAGCTATTATCGTAGCTGCTTCTTAATTTTTTATTCCTAAACTCTAAATCTTATTTATGGACAAAGATAATGAAAATCTTCAAAATCAAAATGAAGGTAATGGAACTATTTTCCAAATTACCGAACAATTCCTCATCAAAACATTTAATATTAGGTATAACATAATTACAAATGTGCTTCAATGTAAAAAATTATCAGAACAAAATTATACGGATTTAAACATTGATGCTCTATACGTATACCTACAAAATAATAGAATAAACATAGACATAAAAAAGCTTAACTCATTATTAAATTCAGGAATCATGGAAACTTATAACCCTATAAAAAACTACTTTGAAAAGGTTAGTAAAATCAACAGAGATTCGAGTATTGATTATATTGATAACTTATCAGATTATGTAAAAACAAGAAGTCAAGAGCGATTTAAATATCAATTCAAGAAAACGCTTGTGAGAATGGTTGCATGTGCTTTAGATGAAAGATTTGTAAATAAACAGGCTTTAATTTTAGTTCATGACAAACAAAATAGCGGAAAAACTACCTTTTTAAATTGGCTTTGCCCCCCTGATTTGAAAAATTATATAACTGAAAATATTTGCACTGACAAAGACAGTTTAATTGCACTTTGCGAAAATTTCATTATAAATATGGATGAATTAGCCACATTTAATAAGTCAGAGATTAATTTTTTAAAAAGTATGTTAAGTAAAGCATATGTTAAGGTCAGACACCCATTTGGAAGAAAAGCTATATTGACCTCAAGAAGGGCAAGTTTCGTTGGTTCAACTAATAAAACGACTTTTTTAAATGATGAATCAGGCTCTGTAAGATGGCTATGTTTTGAATTAGAAAGTATCAATTGGAATTATAATAAAGACATCAATATTGACTTAGTTTGGGCACATGCCTATGATCTTTATAATAGCGATTTTACATTTGAATTAACACCAAAAGAAATCGAAGAAAATGAAAAAGAGAATAAAAAGTATTTAGTTCACAGTTTTGAAATTGATTTTTTAAAACAATTTTATTTTCCTGGAACAAAAGAGGATAATAATGGATTTTATACTGCAACTGATTTCTTAAAAGTAATTAATGAAAAACTCGGGCACTCATTTAAAACCTCAGTTCAAAATATTGGTAAGGCATTAAAGATGTTAGATTTTGAGCAAACAAATAAATTTAATGGTCAATATACGATAAAAGGCTATTACTTTAAAAATAATTTAAACAATGATCTTACTCAGTTACTCGATGAGATTTAATCTTTTTATTATCAAGTACATATACTGAGTAAGTAAATAAAATTTATAATACTCAGTTACTCAATATTTAAAA